>CAZGOM010000079.1:0-5414 GCA_964527265.1 uncultured Phycisphaeraceae bacterium
TCATCGACATCCACACCGGCGGCGAAGACAACATCTTCCCCCACCACGAATGCGAAATCGCCCAATCGCGCGGCGCGTCCGGAAAATCCTCCTTCGCCAACTTCTGGCTCCACACCCGCTTCCTCCTGGTCAACGGCGTGAAAATGTCCAAGTCCAAGGGCAATTTTTACACCGTCCGCGATGTCCTGGAAGGTCGCGTCACAGGGCGCGAAGTCGACCCCGCCGTGCTGCGGTATGAGCTGCTCAAAGCCCATTACCGCTCCAACATGAACTTCACCGCCAAGGGGCTGGAAGATTCGTCGAAAGCAGTCTTAAAACTGAGAGATGCATATGAATTCGTGAAAAATGCACAATCCCATAACACAGACGACGAGCAGATAATCGATCAGCCTGTTTACAAGGCGTTTATGAGCAAGTTGGAAGACGATTTAAATATGGCTGGAGCAATTAGTGAAATATTTGCTTGGCTTCCAAGCATTGCTCGAGTACCTCCTGTTACTGCAAAACATCTTTTAGAAAAATTCGACACAATCTTGGGCGTCATCATCCCCGCCGCTTCCAGCTCAACCACGGCTGAATCCGATCCTGCCGCCCCCTTTATTCAAAAAATCCTCGCAGCCCGCGCCGCCAAGGATTTCGCCGCCTCCGATGCCCTGCGCGCCCAGCTCATCCAGATGGGCTATGACGTCAAGATCTCCAAGGACGGCGTCACCGCCACCAAAAAACTCGCCTGACACATTCCGGGTGACACAACGACGCCGTAAAGGCTACGAACGCGTGCCACGAGGTCGGATTCTGATCAGACCCGTGTCTTGCACATGGCAACGATCTCCCCAACTCCCTCCGATCCCACCCTTGTCTCCTCCCTCTGACAATACCCAAGACCCAGAACCCAATACCCAAGTTCTGATTTTCCATACCCGGCCCCGCCCTTAGCGTTACCTTGTCTTCAACCACAAGGAACACCCGCCATGTCCATCCTCCTCGGCGCATGCGAAGTCGACATCAGCCCAGAACCCGGCACCCATCTCTCCGGCTCGGGCATGGGCGATAAACGCTCTTCCACTCGTGTGCTCGACCCTCTCTATGCCAAAGCCGTCGTCTTGCAGGAAGGCGCAAAACGCTTCTGCCTCCTGGTCATGGACAACACCATCATCGCCCAGGAATGGACGGACGCCCTTCAAGCCGAAGCTAAAAAGCGCTTCGGCTTAAAGCCCGAAGAACTCATGGTCCAAGCCACCCAGACTCACTCGGCCCCCGCACTGGGCCGCTTCATGCTCGATACCGAATACCCCCTCCCCATGCCTCCCGAACGCGAATACTTCTGGGGCGGCGAGAAAAAATACACTGACTTCGCGCACTCCCAAGCCATCAAAGCCATCGAGGGTGCGCTCAAGAAGCTTGAGCCCGTCGAGATCGCCTGGGGCCGTGCCTGGCGTAATGACCTGGCCTACAACCGCCGCGAAGAAAAACACATCGACCCCGAAATTCTCGCCGTCGGCTTCCGCAGCACCGCCACTGGAAAGCTCACCTGCCTCCTCCTTCACTACACCTGCCACCCCGTCAACGTCTTCCTGCGCGGCGCGCCCATCATCGAAGGCAAACGCCAACCCGAATGGTTTGAAGTCTCCGCCGACTGGCCCGGCATCTGGTGTCAGGGACTCCGCTCAACCATAGGCCCGGACTGCGTCCCCATCGTCCTAAACGGCTGCTGCGGGAACATCAACCCTGAGCCTTACCGCGCATCCTCAGTCTGGGATCACTTAAAGCAAGGCAAAGAGCTCGCCAAGAGTACCCTTCCCCTTATCGAAAACTTCAAATTCGAGCCGGCAACCGGCCTCTCCTTCGGCCACACCGTCACCAGGCTCGATTACCGCACCGTCCCGCCTGAGCGTCTGGAACAAGTCGAAAAAATCCTCACCGCTCATCCTGATGGCAACTGGCAGCCGGACGGCCAGGTGGTTCCCGAATGGTTTTATGCCGCGTCCACCCGCAGCATCGCCCTTCTGGAAAAACGCCAGCCCAAATTCGACTACGAAATCTACACCGCCCGCATCGGCCCCATCGCCCTGGTCGGCCTCCCCGGCGAGCCCTTCACCGAGGGCCAGGTCGCCATCAAAAAACAATCCCCCGCCGCGGCCACCATCGTCGCCCACATGGTCTCCCACTATGTCGGATACCTCCCCACCCGCGAGGCCTACCCCAACTTCGGACACGAGGCCAATGAGCTCTACACCTACTGGGCCAAGCTCGCACCCGGCTCACTGGAACAGGTTGTTGAGAAATCCGTCGAGGAACTCGCAAAGCTCTAACGCGGCGATGGCGTTTTAAACACGTTGTAATCGTCTTCCACCCGTCCGGAAGGGCAAATATCGCGCAACGCTTTCTCCGCAGTCGCCGCCCACTTCATGATCTTCCTGGCCCGTGATGCCGTGAACCGGAAACATGTGTCGTGCCCGTTGACCATCACATGCGGCGCCCACGCCAGCATCTTTTTAGCGCTGTCGCCGAACATCTGCGGCCGGGTGTGGTTGTAGGCGCAAAAACCGCCGGTCCCGTTCCATCTGGAAGTTGGAAAAAAGTTGTCCCCGCCGAAAAAGACCCTCCATCCCGCCACGGTGGTCATATATCCCGCATGCCATCGCGTCTGCCCAGGGAACCATCCCACGCGAAACGCCCGTCCGCCCAACATCATTTCGCCTTCGAAGGGCGTAAGCTCATCGGCCTTGATTGGCATCGGCAGCCGCCACGGCATGTCAATCTCATCAGGCCGTTCCAACACCCACGCAACCTCCGGATGAAGCACCAGCCGCGCCTTGAACTTCTCACGCACCATCTCCACCCCATCACAGTGGTCATAGTGGCAATGCGTTGCTGTCACCGCCTCCACCACTGGATTCCCAGCGCGGCCCAGCGCTTGCCTAAGCGCCTTCTCTTCCCCCGCTCCAGGATCAAACACCACAGCCTTCTTGTGATCAGGATCCGTCAGCAACCAGCCATTGCCTCCAAAGCGATACAACCAGCGCCCAAGCCCTTCGGGCATCTGTTCCCCTTGATTCAGCGAAACATACTCATCCGGCTCCCCTTGGGCGATCTGCCCTTTCGCCAGGTAAAACCGCATTAATTTCTCGCGCAACTGTTTGATCATCTTCCCCGCCCCCTCACTCACCACCGGCCCATGCGACGGGCAAAGCACATCCACCTTCAGTCCCCCAAGCCGCACCAACCCCTGCCATGCCGTGAGCGCGCCTCCACCTGTCCAATGGTCCCAATCCAGATGGTAAGGCTCGTGAATCGTCGCCCCCGAATGACACGCGTCACCGCAAAACACAATTTGCTTTCGGGTCGTCGGCTCATCGATCAGGTAACTCAAAGCATGAGGGCCATGTCCCGGCGTCGGCATCACTCTGACACGCCTGCTCCCGCCCCCCAGCCAAGCATAATCCGTGAACCCGCTCAGCACACACTGCACCACTCCCGGCGCCATCGGACGGTCAATCACGCTGTAGCTCGCCGGGTTCCCCGCCATCATCCCGCGCTTCTTGAAGGCCTCCACGCCTTCCGCCTTGTAAAAGGCTTCCTCACCCCTGGGCGCAAAGACTTCAAAAGGCCACGATTCCCGCGCCGTCAGCCCCGCACACTGGTCCGCATGATGATGAGTCAACAGCACGCGCGAAACAGCAGGCAGCCCCATCTCCTTCCACCGTTCCAGCCACGCGCCCGACCCAAAATCAATCGCAAGGCTCCCCCCGCTGTCGGCCACAACATACACATTGCAAGTGTCCGTAAAGCGGTACACCCCCGGGCACACTTCCTGAGGTAAGCCAGCTTTATTCATCATCTTCCCCTCTACGCCTGCTTATCTACCCTACTTCCCAAACCCCGACGTCCTCAGCAATGTCATGAACTGATCCGTGAACACAAAATTATGCTCTGGAAACGCCAATCCCGACCGGTTCTGGTCGATGTGGCTGAACAGCAGTTCAATCGTCGCCAGCGGCACCTCTGCGCCCGTCGCGGGATCGATTCGCGTCACCACGCCAGACGTCGATGCCCCCGCCGCATCGATGCGATCCATCGTCGCGCTGAACTTGAGGGTAAACCCAGGGAACCCGGCATTGGTGAAGATCGCTTTGCCGATCTTCGCCAGGATCACCTTTTCCTTAAAGTCGTTGGCGTGCCCCACCATGATCCCTGCCGTCTGCGCCATCCCCTCGATGATCAGCGAATTGGGCAGCACCGGCAGCGCATCCCGCCCGGGCTTGCCATTCCTGGCCGGTACCGCGGCAAAGTGATCATGCACCACTTCTTCGGCCAGGGAAATATTCTTGATGGCCGTGATGCTCTTGGCCTTCTCAAGCTGCGTAATCCGGTCAATCCACATCCAGCGCATGGGGGGGTCCAGAAGAAAAAGGGTCTGGGGTCTAGGATCTGGGGTCTGGTCAGAAAAGAGCCGTACGACTTCTTTCCTTCTAACCAGACCCTAGAACCCAGACCCTAGACCCTGGTCAAAAGTCTATCGTCACTGCCCGCGGCACACGCCGCCTCAGGATATCTTCGACTGCACGAACTTCGCGATCGTATCGACCGTGAAAACGTCCGAGAAATCATCCACCTTGCGGCTCTTGTCGAAGGTCGACAGGTCCGCATGGGGAAGCTTCTTGCGCAGCTCGGCCATGCCGCCGTCGGTCACCTTGCCGTCCTGAACGTATTCAGGGTTGGTCAGCACGTTCTCAGGAAACAGATCGCCGGGACCGATCTTGATGCCAAACGCCTTTTCCAAACGGAAGGAGATATCCAGGAAGTCGATGGATTCGGCACCCAGATCGCCCACCAGGCGCGCTTCGGGCTTGACGTCTTCCTCATCCACACCCAGGGCGTCGACGAGAACTTCCTGCACGGTCTTGAACACTTCTTCCGGGGACTTGGCCATGTTTCAAACTCCAGTTCAAGCGCATGAATTATTCATGCGCAAAGGGTACTCTTGGTCCTGCAATTCTTGTTTTCAGGTCGTTGCTGAGGCTGGCAGGCCCGTCAAGCCCGGCACCGGCGCCAGCTTGAACCGGCCCTGCACCGCCACCTGACCATCCACGCTTCCCACCCCGTTGCAATCCCACCCCGAGGCGTCTTTGCCCCGCAATGTGACTTCAACCTGCAGCGACTGGCCCGGACGCACCATATTGCCGTAACGAAGGTTACGCACCTCCGTCACCGCCAGAGGCACATCCCCGCCCGCCATCAGACGCCCGGCCTGGACCAGCGTCTCAAGCATCATCACACCCGGCAGCACAGGAAAACCCGGGAAATGATCCCCAAGGTATTCCTCAGCGTTTGTCACGCATTTGATCGCCACGACCTTCTGGTCGCTTTGCTCAAGCACGCGATCAATCAGTTCAAAACGCAACGCCTGCTCC
>CAZGOM010000079.1:5514-25086 GCA_964527265.1 uncultured Phycisphaeraceae bacterium
CTGGTCGCTTTGCTCAAGCACGCGATCAATCAGTTCAAAACGCAACGCCTGCTCCTGATGATTCTTGGGGGAAACGTCGTGCAAATCATAATCTAAATAGGCATTGGGGCCAAATCTGGGTATTGGGTGTTGGGTTCTGGCTATTGGGAAGAGGCCTATGGCCTATTCGGGTTCCGGGTTTCGGGTTCCGGAGATCGGGTAAGAAAGAGCAAAGGGGAAGAAAGACGGGCAGCCGAAGGCTTCCCGTTCTGAAGATGGTTTGTTTGAACCCGAAACCCGACAGCCAATCTTCCAGATTAGAATGTCTGCCCGCTTAACCCGCCTCATCCCGGACCTCGGAAACCCACATGACCACCTCCGCCCCCACTGACCTCGTTAAAGCCTTCACCACCCGCTTTGGCGCTGCCCCCACCCTGGCCGCCAGCGCACCCGGCCGCGTGAACCTCATCGGCGAGCACACCGACTACAACGACGGCTTCGTTCTCCCCATGGCCATTGAGCGCCGCACCTACGCCCTCGCCCGCGCCATCCCCGGCACCACCGTTACCGTCGCCAGCACCAACCAGCCAGACCTGGCCGCCTTCACCGCCGACGGCTATCTCAAGCCCGGCCAACCCAAATGGGCCAATTACGTCAAAGGCGTCTTCGCCGGCTTCGTCCTGCGCGGCCTTCCCCCCATGGGCCTGGAAATCCTCATCTCCTCCGATGTCCCCCTCGGCGGCGGCCTCTCCTCCTCCGCATCTCTTGAAGTCGCCGTCGCCACCCTGCTTGAGCAAGTCTCCGGCATCGCCCTCACCGGCCCCGACAAAGCCCTCCTGTGCCAGAAGGCGGAGCACACCTTCGCCTTCATGCCGTGCGGCATCATGGACCAATTCATCAGCGCCATGGGCCAGTCCGGCCGCGCCATGCTCCTGGATTGCCGCGCCTTAACCGCCCGCCAGGTCCCTCTCGACGACCCCAACGTCGCCGTCCTGATCGCCAATTCCAACGTCAAGCACGAGCTCACCGGCTCTGAATACCCCGAACGCCGCGATGCCTGCCACAGCGCCGCCAAGGCCCTGGGCGTCACCGCTCTCCGCGACGCCACCGTCGATATGCTGTCCGCCGGCAAGTCCAAGCTCAGCGACGTCCAGTTCAAGCGCGCCCGCCACGTCATCACCGAAATCGCCCGCACCAATCTCGCCTCAGACGCTGGTCAGGCCCGCGACTGGAAACGCTTCGGCAAGCTGATGGTTGAAAGCCACGCTTCCATGCGCGACGATTTTGAAATC
Organism: uncultured Phycisphaeraceae bacterium; assembly: GCA_964527265.1. Taxonomy (GTDB): domain Bacteria; phylum Planctomycetota; class Phycisphaerae; order Phycisphaerales; family Phycisphaeraceae; genus CAZGOM01. The sequence goes on from CAZGOM010000079.1 coordinate 6,786, forward strand.
TCCATCCCCGAAATCGACAAACTCGTCGAAACCGCGCTGGAGCTTCAAAAAGACGGCGCCGTGCTCGGTTCACGCCTCACCGGCGGAGGCTTCGGCGGCTGCACCGTCTCTCTCATCCGCGCCGACCAGGCTGACCGTGTCGCCACGCATGTCGCCCAAGGCTACAAAAAAGCCACCGGAATCGACGCCACCCTCTTTGTCACCAAACCCGCTCAGGGCGCACGCATCGAGAAAGTCTGAGCGACAACCGAATCTCCCCTCCCCGGGTTGCCGGGTCATCGGGTTGCCGGGGACTTCGACCTCCCCATCCGGCGTCACAAACGGTTTATGATCCATAACGTCTGTCCCCCGCCAATTCGCGCCCTCACAGACACGCGATAACCCGACCACCCGATAACCCGGGCGAAAAAGACCACCTCCATGCCAACCACCCATACAACCCACGTCTACCTCAACGGCCAGATACTCCCCCGCCATCAGGCCCATCTGGACATTGAAGACCGCGCCGCCCTCTTTGCCGATGGCGTCTATGAAGTCGTTAAATGCTTCAACGGCCACGCCCGCGCCATGGACCGCCACGTCAAGCGCCTCTCCAACAGCCTTGCCGCCATCGACATCCCCGAGACCGACCATGTCAAAGGCCTCGCGCAGGCCAGCATGGACCTCCTGAAGCTCAACAACACCCCCAATGCCAAGCTCTACTGGCAAGTCTCGCGCGGCGTAGCGCCCCGCGACCACCTCTACCCCGCCAATACCGCGCCCACCGTCCTGGCCATCGCCTATCCCACCCCCGCTTTCTCCGACTCCCCCGCCCCCAAGGAAGTCGCCTGCATCCTTCACCCCGATGAGCGCTGGGGCCGCTGTGACATCAAGTCGCTCATGCTCCTGCCCAATGTCATCGCCAAAAACAAGGCACATGCCGCGGGCGCGGATGAGGCCATCCTGCACAAGAACGGCCACGTCACCGAAGGCACCGCCTCCAGCCTCTACATTGTCCGACGCGGCATCATCGTCACCCATCCCGCCGACCACCAGATCCTCCCCGGTGTCACCCGTTCCCTCCTCCTTGAAGCCGCGCACGCCCAGGGCATTAAGATCGACCAGCGCCCCTACAACACCCACGAACTCCTCACCGCTGATGAAGTCTTCCTCTCCGTCACCACCGCCAACATCAAATCCGTCGTCAAGATTGATGGTAAAACCATCGCCTCCGGCAAGGCCGGCCCGATCGCCACCTCTCTTTTTAAAGCCTTGAACGCCATCGACAAGCGCGACTGTCAGATCTCCTGAAAACCAATCAAAATCCGGGTGCCATGCTCTCGTCTTCGTGAGTATGTCTTATTGGCGTCGCGGAAAGCATCCATACCCCATCTCGGAAAAACACCCCAAATCCCGCCTCCCGCTCCACCTGTTCTCCAAAGCTCAGGCTAAATTGGAAAGGCTGTTCGCTGCCTTCTTTCTGACAAGACCCAATACCCACAAGCCAAGACCCTACCAATGACCAACAAACTTGATCCCCAGGTCCCCCCCACCACCCCCGAAGCCCCCGCCCCCTTCATCGTCGTCGTCTGGGGCGACTCCATCGCTGCGGCTGGCTGGCCCGACCGTTCGGAATTCGTCCACAACGTCTGCCAGAACGCAGGCCGCGCCGTCAAAGTCATCAACATGGGCGTCGGCGGCATGCCCGCCGCCACTGCCAAAACCCAGTTCGAAGAACGCGTCGCCCGCCATGAGCCGGATCTGGTCATCATCCAGTTCGGCTTCAACGATCTCCGCTCCGACGGCCGCCGTGCCAACGGCCTGCCCCTGAGCACACCGGAGGAATTCAACGGCCACCTTCAGGAAATGATCAAGCGCTGCAAGGACGAACTCAGCGCCCGCGTCGTGGTCTTCGGCAACCACCGGCCCAAGAGCATCCTCCGCCTCCTCTCGGGCCTCACCTATCCCCAGACCACCGCGCTCTACCGCGAAGAATCCAAAAAAGCCGCCGCCGCTCAGGGCGTGCGCTATGTCGACATGTCCGTCGAAACCATCGCCGGTGGCCTCGAGTGGACCGAAGTCGTGAATGAAGACGGCGTCCACCTCTCCCAGGCCGGCATCAATACTTACGCCGGCATCGCCTCCAATGTTTACATGGACGAAATCCGGGCCTCCGCCAAGTGATCTATTCCCATTCTTTTTCATACTCTGGCTTAAGCATCAATTTCTCTTGCGTCGGATAAACCCACGCCGGAGAATGGAATCCATCTGCCACGTTGTGCCCGCCGCTCGACCTGATCCGAGCTTTGTGCCTTGTGCTCATCATTCGTCTATGTCTTAACAATCCCCGCGCTGCTTTCCGGCCATCTCTGAAAAACATCCTCACAATCAATGCAATCACATCCATCTTCAATCCGTTGGAAACATGTGTGATAGCACCGGTCCCCATCTCCGGGGAAAAAAACAAAACCGTATCTGGGCAAGCCCTGTTGAAAATACCGCTCTGCCTGCCCAGAGTGAACTCCAGGCGCGTTGGACGCCAAGTCCGAGCCCACACGCCCAAGCAAACACCTCCCCCCTCTTTTGTAAAGGGCACAGCCATGAGCCCCGATCAAGCAGTCCAAAAACTCCGCAATGAAGGCTTCGTATCATTTGAACGCACCTGGACGCTCGGCCATTCCATCGCCGCTGGCATCCACAGCCACGATCCGGCCCCGCAAAACCATCTTCTCTACCTTTACCCCTCAGGCGACCAGTGGCGGCTCATCGACTTCTCCCACCCAGCCGTTAATGATGTCGCCTGCCAAACCCTCGACGAAGCCGTCGACAAGGCCATCGCCTCGCTCAAAGCCAAAAACAGCGGCACAAACTTCGCCACCACATAATATCGGGCATTTGATGATGGCTTGTGCGCCCGGGTTGCCGGGTGATCGGGTTGCCGGGGGGCTTCGATAAAGCCTCTCGCCCTCTACTGACCCGCTTATTCATCAAACATAACCCAGACCGATGTGCTGCCTGATGGACACGCGACAACCCGATCACCCGGCAACCCGGGCGCACAGGCTGACGACCACTCCATAAAACCCCTTCCTCACCTCTGCGGCGGCTCCGGGTCCGGCGGTAATCCTTTGGCGATCCGCCTTTCCCGCAACGCCTTCATCCCTTCCCCCACCAGCGCCTGCCGCTGCGGATTCCCCGATTCAATCTGCTTTCGGATATATGCCATCGCCTCCGCCATCTGCGCCTCCTGCTTGGCCTTGCGCGCGGCTTGTTCCTCTGCGGTCAATGGCTTCTTGGCCGCGTTCTCCTTGGCTTTGGCCGCCATGTTTTCCTGCGCCTTGATGATCTGATCCAGGATCAGGTTCTTCGCCAGGGTGTTGAGCTGCGCAAATGACTTGGCCTGTGTCATCATCATTTCCGCCCCCGCCTCCTGCGCCGCCACCTTCCCCTCCGGCTTGTCGCGCATCGCCCTCATATACGCCCGCCGCTCCTCCATCGGCATCTTCTCAAACAGCTTCCGCGACGTCTCCAGGTAATCCTTGCGCCGTTCCTCCGGCAGCCGTTTAAACGCCGGCGAACCGATCACCTTCACCGCCTCATCCACCGTCGTCGGCAGCCCGGGCAGCCGGTAATAGTTGTCATACCACCACCAGCCGCCGCCCAGCGAGCAGACCGCCAGCCCCAGCACCACGCATGTCAATACGGTCTTCTTCTTCATCCCATGCTCCTAAGGCGCTGCCGCACTGAAATTCCCCACATGCCCGTCCGCGAACAAAAGATTCCGCACATCATGGAACGCCTGGACCGTCACCATCGATCCATCCGTCAGGTCAAACGTACCCAGGTCGAAATCCCTGCTTACCACCACGTCCGAAAGCGGGATCCCGAAGTATTTCACCGGGAACCACTGCTCCAGAATCACCCCCGAAACCTCCGACTGGTACATGTAACTCGACCCCGCCAGCGCATACACCTGCTTGTCGCCCGGGCATTTGAACACCTTGGAAGTCTCCCCTCCTCCGTTGTCCAGATACCGCGATATCCGCGAAGCCAGCGGCGGATCTTCATCACCGGATAAAAAAGGCGGCGGCATGTACCGCGCCTTTGGCATCTGCCCCTTGAAATCCATCCGGTAAGTCTCCAGCGCGATCCCGATCTGCTTTAAGTTCGCGCCGCACGCCGTCTTCACGGCCCGATCCCTCGCCCGCGCAATTACCGGCAATGACAGCCCCACCAGAATCCCGATGATCCCGATCACCAGCAGCACTTCGATGAGCGAAAATCCACGAAGCGCATTGTGAATGCGCGATCTGATTTGAACCTTCAATTGTCTTTCGCGCGTCACTTTCGACATCCGCCACCTCATTGCCCACACAACCCAACGCATCACAAACGACACAAAACTATAGCCCAAATCGTCATGACAAAGAATCAGGTAATCCCGGGTCTCGCTTTTCATATTTCCAACAACCCACCCTATTTGGCTAAACTGCCGTCACTTTGCCTCACTGGGAGCCGCCACTTGAGCCAACCCGAAACATCCGCATCCAACGCACACCCTGACTCGTCCAAATTCGACGTTCTGGTCATTGGAGCCGGTCCTGCGGGCGTGCTGGCCGCCCTTCGCGCCGCCGATCTTGGCGCGCGCACCGCGCTTATCACCAATGACGCATTCGGCGGCATGGCTGCAAACGACGGCCCCGTCCCCGTCCGCGCGCTTGCCCATGCCGCGCGCCTCATCCGCGACGCCCACCAGTTGGGCCAGTACGGCATATCCGTCGGCTCCCCCACCCTTGACTACAACCGTCTCATGAACCGCGTCCGGCAAGTCGTCCAGGACGTCCGCGACTACTCTTTCCTCCATGAACTCCTCGCCATGGCCGGCGTCACCCTCCATGAGCACGCCGGGCCCGCCAGCTTCATTGATCCTCACACCATCCAGACCCAAAGCGGCCTCCGCGTACAGGCCGACAAAATCATCCTCTGCACCGGCGGTGCCAGCCGCCGCATCGATGTTCCCGGCGCGGAACTGACCCAAACCCACAGCGACGCCTGGAACCTCACCGCCGTTCCCCCTTCCATCCTTGTCATCGGCGGCGGCGCCACCGGCGCTCAGGTCGCCTCCATCTTCAACTCCTTCGGCTCGCGCATTCACCTCTACCATGCCGGCCCCCGCATCCTCCCCACCGAAGACCCCGAAGTCTCCGCCGAAATGGCCACCGCCTTCCGCACCGCAGGCATTGATGTCCGCGAGAACTTCGGCGTCATCGAATCCTTCGAAAAAACCCCTGATGGTGTCCGCATGCACTACAGCAAAGACGGCAAGCACGACTCTGTCGAAGCCTCCCTCGCCATCGTCACCATTGGCTGGGTCGCCAACACCGCCGGCCTTAACCTCGCCGCCGCCGGGGTGGAGTTGAACGAACGCAAGTTCATCAAGGTCAACGACTATCTCCAGACCTCTGCGCCCAACATCTTCGCGGCGGGGGATATCACCGGCCGCCTCATGCTCGTCCCCCAGGCCATCCAGGACGGCGTCAACGCCGCCACCAATGCCGTGCGCGGCAACAGCTTCGATCAGGGCCATCCCGTCGCTCCCATCGGCAGCTTCACCGATCCCGAATACGCCCAGGTCGGCCTCACCGAAGACAAAGCTCGCGAAAAGCACGACATCATCACCGTCACCCTCCCTTTCAACCACACCGCCCGCACCATCATCGACGGCATCACCGCCGGTTTCTGCAAGCTCATCGTTGAGCGCCCCAGCGGCAAAATTCTCGGCTGCCACGTTGTCGGCGAACGCGCCGTCGAAATCGTCCAGGCCGCCGCCATCGCCATGACCGGCAACCTCACCGCCGAAGCCCTCGCCCGCATCCCCCTCTCATTCCCCACCTACATCGGCGTTTTGGGCCGCGCCGCAGGCAATGCCGCCAGGCAGCTCAATCAGGGCGATCATTAAATTAAATACCCCACATCTTCAAGGCTTCACCGCCGGCATCGTCGCAGGCACACCCGCCGCGTCACCTTGCCGCATCTGCGCTCCCACACGATAACTCCTCCAAAGCGTGTATATCGCCGGTGTTTTTCCTGCCTTAGGCGATGACATATTCCCAGCGCCCCACGGCGTCTCAATGCTCACCACCGCAAGTCCCAGCATCTGCGTCTTCTTCGCCAAATTCTCAAAAGCTTTTTCCTTCGCTTCGTCTTCGGTCGCACCCGTCCCCACCACATCAATAGTCGAGTAATAAATCTGTGGCTGCTGCGGTTCCCTGACGGCGGGCCGCTGTGCTGGCGCTTCCACCACAAGCTTCGTCGGCACCTCCACCCGATATCCCGTGATCGAATAGGTATGCGTCGCCGTATACCGATGTTCAGTCGTTTGGAAATTCCCCCCTCCGCTGCTGTATGACGTGGGCCCATTAATGGCGGTGATCTCAATGCCCATTTTCTTCGCCGTCGCGATGGCATCTTCCCGCGCCGCGCGCGCCGCTTCCTCCTGAGTGGTCCCCACCCCATATCCATCCACCTGCGAGATGAACACCGGCTGCTTGCTCCCGTCGGGGGCCAGCGCGTAAGGCTGTTCCACCTTATTGCCGATGGCGATCCCGCAACCGCCTGCCATCAACATCATCAGTGCCATCCCGGTCAATGCGAAATGTTTCATGCCCCGACTTTAATCCAATAATTTGGCATCTGCAATCAATGCTTTCGCACCATCGACTGTGCGCGCACGGTATTCTGTCTTTAAAGGTCTTTCTAAGATCTCTTATGACCGCCATTGACAATTCCACAAGACGACTTTTCCATCGCGCACGATTGCGACACCGCCAGCCCCTGAGAAAGACTTGCCATCCCCGCTCTCCCATTCCCAAAGCTCATCCCCTGCCTGCATCAGAACCGCAATCTCCGCGGCATTCTTCTTGATCGTCTCCAAAATAGCAGGACCTGGCTTATTAATCAGGCCATCGAGAAAACGATGACTGTAGTCTTCGTAAGTCGTCCTGCAAAGCAATACACGACGATCCTCCACATCTTTTGCTACACCCTTTTCCCATTTCATGACCTTAATCCCACTTCGCCCCGCGCTGCTTCTTAATCCCTGCCCGCGACTTTTTCCCCTCGATCCGCCGCTCCTTGGACCCCCGCGTCGGCTTGGTCTTGATCCGCTTCTTGGGCGCCTCCAGACCCGAGCGGATGAACGCCACCAGCCGCGCTCGCGCATCTTCCCGGTTGCGGTCCTGCTGGCGATGCTCCTGCGCCTGAATGATCAAAATCCCCGCTTCCGTCAGCCGTGAATCGCTCTTGGCCAAAAGCCGCGCCCGCACCGGCTCAGGCAGCGCCTTAGACTGCGTCACATCAAAACGCAGCTCCACGCAGCTTGAAACCTTGTTGACGTTCTGCCCCCCCGGGCCGGAAGAACGCACGAACCGTTCTTCCAGCTCATCATCGGGAATCAGGATTTTTCGCGACACTTCCAGCACGGCGGCTCCGCTCTCACCTTAAAAACAGCTTGTAGGCCCGATTCTCCGTCTCATCCACACACCGATACCCCAGCGTATCAATGAACCCTTGAAACGCGCCCTTGTCTTCTTCCAAGACCTGCATCCCCACCAGGATATGTCCGTAATCCGCCCCCTGGTTGCGGTAGTGAAACAGGCTGATGTTCCAATCCGGATGCATGCGCGAAAGAAACCGCATCAGCGCCCCCGGCCGCTCTGGAAATTCAAACCGATACAACCGCTCATTATTCGCCAGTCGGCTTCTGCCGCCCACCATATAGCGCAGATGCTCTTTGGAAAGCTCATCATCCATCAGGCACACGCTCACAAACCCCTGCGCCTCAAACGCCTTCGTAATGCCCGCGGTTTCGCCCCGGTTGCTCGTCGCCAAACCCACCAGCACATGCGCTTCCCGCTCATCGGAAATGCGGTAGCTGAATTCCGTCACATTCCTCTGCCCGATGGTCTGGCACAGCCGCTTAAAGCTCCCCCGCTCTTCGGGAATCGTCACGGCAAAAAGCGCCTCCCGCTCCTCGCCCGCCTCCGCCCGCTCGGCCACAAACCGCAACCGGTCGAAGTTCATGTTCGCGCCGCACGTGATCGCCACCAGCGTCTGATCCACCAGTCCATTCTGCGCGATGTACTGCTTCATCCCCGCGATGCCCATCGCCCCCGCAGGCTCCAGGATGCTCCGTGTGTCTTCAAACACATCCTTGATCGCCGCGCACACCGCATCCGTCCCCACCACCACAAAATCATCCACCAGTTCACGCGTCAGGCGAAACGTCTCCTCCCCCACCAGCTTCACCGCCGTGCCGTCGGAAAACAGCCCCACATCCGTCAACGGCACACGCTTCCCGGCCTTCACCGACCGGACCATCGCATCCGAATCCACCATCTGCACCCCGATCACCTTGATCTCCGGCCGCACGGCTTTCACGTACGCCGCTACCCCCGAAATCAAACCTCCCCCGCCGATCGCCACAAAAACCGCATGAATCGGGTGCTGATGCTGCCTCAATATCTCCATCCCAATCGTCCCCTGCCCGGCAATCACATCCGCATCGTCAAACGGATGCACAAACACATATCCATGCACCTTCTGCAGTTCCAGCGCATGCGTACACGCATCCGAATAGCTGTCCCCATGCAGCACCACTTCGCCCCCCAGCGCCCGCACCGCATCCGCCTTCAGCCGCGGCGTTGTCACCGGCATCACAATCACCGCGCGGCATCCCAGCTTCCGCGCACTCAGCGCCACCCCCTGCGCGTGGTTCCCCGCTGAAGCGCACACCACGCCCCGCCCCAGCTCCTCCGCCGTAAGCCGCGCCATCTTGTTATATGCCCCCCGCAGCTTAAAGCTGAATACCGGCTGCGTATCCTCGCGCTTAAGCCACACCCGGTTCTCCACCCGCCCCGACAGCTTCGGCGCCAGTTCCTGTGGCGATTCCACCGCCACGTCATACACCCGCGCAGTCAATATCTTCTGCAAATAATCCAACAAGTCGACTGTCATTGCTTTTTCCATTTCTCCCAAACAGCCCAGTTTTTCGAATGTAAACGCCATCGCGCTTCCCGGAAGAAAAATAGAAAAGTAGAGAGTAGACCGCAGTAGAGTGGATTTCGCCTCCTTGCTCTACTCACTATTTTCCACCACTCTACTGCTCTATTTAAAAAACCACTGCTAAGAAGCAGTGGTTTTTTAAATCGGGGTGACAGGATTTGAACCTGCGGCCTCTTCGTCCCGAACGAAGCGCTCTACCAAGCTGAGCTACACCCCGTAGCCAAGATTGAGCCCAACACTTTACCATCCACCCGCCGGAACGCAACTTCTTTAACCACTCCTGCCGGGAGCGCCGGCGTCCCGCCGGCTCCCACTCAGCACCCATCCCCGACATAAGTGCACACCCTTTAGCCAGTGACTTCAATCCGCCAATCGGTCCTATAACTTCTCACTTTTACCTCATCCCTTTCGTCTCACCTAACATATAAATACCATATAAAACATGACACTCCCCACCATTTCGCCTAAAGACCTCCACGCTCGCTCCCTCTCCGGCGCGCCCATCCTCCTTATCGACGTCCGCACACCAGCCGAATTCCGTGAACTCCACGCCATTCTCGCCACCAACATCCCCCTCGACCAGTTAAACCCCGCCGCCGTCGCCCCCCTTCGTGCCGACCCGGACCAGCCCCTCTTTGTCATCTGCCGCTCCGGCTCCCGCGGCAGTCAGGCCTGCGAAAAACTCCTCGCCGCCGGGCTCACCAACATCATCAACGTCGAAGGCGGCACCCTCGCCTGGGATCAGGCCGGCCTCCCCGTCCTGCGCGGCAAAGCCACCATCTCCCTTGAACGCCAGGTCCGCATCGCCGCCGGCTCCTTCGTCCTCCTGGGCGTCCTCCTCGCAGTCACCCTCCACCCGGCCTTGATCGCCCTATCCGGCTTTGTCGGCGCCGGTCTCATCTTCGCCGGCGTGACAGACACCTGCGGCATGGGCCTCCTCCTGGCCAAAATGCCCTGGAACCAAGCCTCCTGCTCCCAACCATGAAAACACTTCAAGAACTCCTCAATATCCAGGACTCCGCATGGCCTATCGTGCAGGATCTCGCCCAACGTGCCATCCGCCCGGTCGAGCTTTTACCTCCTTCCCACACACGTGCCGAGGTGCTTCTCCAAATCCAGGTCACCACACGCTCACCTTTGGGCGCTATCGCCTACGAAACCGGTGGCATCCTCGTCGACTATGGCTGGCTCCGCCTTCTGGGCTCCGGCCACCCCAAACTCACCCGCACTCTCCCAGGCTGGAATACCGACCGAGCCAACGGTTTCTACCTCGTTGCCGACGATGCCATCGGCGGGTTCTTCGCCCTAAACGGTGGTACGCTCGGCGATGATATTCATAACCTTTACTACTTCGCCCCCGACACCCTGGACTGGTTCCCCATGAAAATCGGATACACCGACTTTCTCCATTGGGTCTGTCTGGAAAATATGTCCCTTTTCTATAAGAATTTCCGCTGGCCTTCGTGGGCGTCCGACATGGCCGCTCTGCAAACCGACCGCTGCATGATGACTTTTCCACCCCTTTGGATGGAGGATGGCTGGCTTCCTTCAGCCCAGCGCAGACAAGTACCTGTCACAGAAGCCTGGGAGATGCAAATGGATTTTCGCGATCAGTTGAACACCCCCCGCGACCTCTCCGATCACAACCAATCGATCTGAATCCATCAGCTCTATTGGTCTTTCAAATGTCACTTGAGGGATCGACTTTTCTGTGTGCCATGCTCTCGTCCGCGTGAGCATGTCTTTTCTGCTTCTTCCATCCATCATTTTTCACTTGAAAGACCACTAGGCCCACTCACTTCCCTCCCGGGAACGGCTCGACATGCACCTCTCCCCCACGCCCGAAATACATCGCCCTCCTCCCAACAATCTGCACGAAATACCCCACGCACCCCGCCGCCATCGTCAGCTTTAAAAACTCCGCATACTTGATCTCCCCCCGCTGGCTTCTGCGAATCGCCCCCTCCACATCCTGCGCTGAAAACGCCATCGCAATCTCTCCCTCAGTGTGCCCCAGCCGCGCCACATGCGATTCCCCGCCCACCGTGTAATACGTCGTCTCCCCCCGCGTGTAATCCGCGTGATACCGCTCCACTCCAACCTCACCCAGCCGCCGCACCACCTCCGGAAAGCTGATCTTACCGGCCTGCGACTGCACAGCGCATTCTTCCATCACGTTGATCGTTTTCTGTTCCATATCCGTTGTCCTTTGCTTGAATGAATGACAATGACTCAATCCACCGGCACATGCCCAAGCCCGCGCTCGCGCACGATTCGTTTCAGCAACCCCACCAGCCCCGTCCGTTCAGAATCGCTCAATCCCTCGAAAAACTCAGCATCATTCTCATCCGCCAACTTCGCCAGCACGGGCACCAGTTCCTTCCCCGCCTTCGTCAGCGTCAGCATCTGATAACGTCTGTCTTGCGCCTGCACATCACACACGGCAAACCCCTTCCCCACCAACCGGTCCGCCAGCTTCGAGATCGCCCCCCGCGTCATCCCCAGCCGCCTTGCCACTTCACTGGGGTTCATCCCCTCCTCCGCGTCATACATCGCCCGCATCACCACCCACTCCGCCACTGTCACTCCACGCCCCTCCACTTTCTCCTTAAACCCTTGTGACACATGGTTGGAGACATACCGAAGCCAGTATCCGACATGCGCCTCCAGCCCACTGATATGTTTCTTTGCCGGCATCAACCATCTCTCCAAATTAGTTTCCTAGGAAACTATATGACTGATTCTACGACTCAAACCCGCCATGTCAAGCTCAAAAATCAACCTTTCAACCCAGTCACCCCAACTCCAGGCACCCGCCTCACCTGCCTCGCCCCTTCATCTTGGCTGTCCCTCATCGAAAATAGATCGCTCTCTACCCCAGTTCACCTTTCGCTTCTCTCGCTCTCAGGCTTGTCGTCTCTGCCCAGCCCGCCAGGCACCCAGCAAAATAAGCCCAAACGGCACCCACCAGACCAAATCATTAAACAAACACGTCAATGCGAATTTCGCCGGCAGCGATCCCGTCCACACCGCCTCCGCCATCCCCATCGGACCAAAAATCTTTCCCAAAAGCCCCACCAGCACAATCGGCCAATGCACGTAAGACGCACGCGCCGCGATCAGGTATCCAATCCCATACACCCCCACAATCATCCCCACGCACTGCCATATTTGGGGATAGTTCGTCCGCTCCATCCCCATCAAGTCAAACATCGAAAACGGAAACAACACCGTCCACGCCCCCCATGCCAGGTTGTAAACCCCCGCCAGAACCAGGCACCAGAACATCCACCGCGGCGCAACCCTCGACTCCGAAAATGCTCCGTCATTCATGCCCAGAGCATATCGTTTAAACACCCACACGCTAAAACGACGTCATGGAAACAAGGCCTCTTCTCCCCTCTTCAAAACATCAAAGTCATCCACATTGAGAATGCCATGCACGACCCGCCTAAGATTCCTCCCTTCTCGAAAGCTTTCTTTGACCCATCCTTCCCGTCCCTTCCCTCTGTCTCCCATGCCACCGCCCGCCCCCTCACAGCTTGTTATGACCCGCGAGGCGCTCGATGACCTGCCCCCTTTTGCCGCCACCCAGCACTTCCATATCCGCTCGTTCAAGCCTGGAGACGAAGCCGGTTGGAACCATGTCATCCAGGCCTCCTTTGGCGGCGCATACGATTTCAACCGGCTCATGAAGACTGATTCCGCATTTGACCCGCGCCGCATCATCCTCGCTGTTTCCGGCAGCCATATCCTCGCCACAGCGTCCGCCTGGCACCGCATCACCGACGACGAACACACCGGTTACCTCTACATGGTCGGCGCGCTCCCCCAGCACAAAGGCAAGGGCATGGGGCATGCCGTCTCGCTCGCCTGCCTTCATCATTTCACTCGCGAAGGCCGCTTCCGCGCCACCCTTCAGACCGAGGATTTCCGCCTTCCCGCCATTCAAATCTATCTGCGTCTGGGCTTCGCCCCATCCATCACTGACGCCACGCACGCCCAACGCTGGCAAAAAGTATTCATCGCCCTGCGCCAGCCCCTCCTGATCGAATCCTTCGAACACCTTCTTGCTTACCATCCGATCACAATCGTCCCACCCGCTCCCGATAAAAACCGGGGAACCACTCAAAACTTCCACACCGGCTTCGCCTCTCCCCCCATCTCAAACTCCAGCAGATAAGAACCATGCGCCCGCGTCACCCCCGCCCCCAGCATCGCTGACGCCTTATCCGTGCATCGCACACCAATCAGCGTCCGCCACACCCCATCCGACAGCCTGCAACACCCGCCAATCGGGTGGTCCAGCCACCACGCATTCGCATCCACCTCCGGCTTGGTCCCCTGCGGCATGCCAAATTCATGGTTCGCATCCAGCAGCGTCACCGCCTCCTGCACCCACTTACGATCCGCACTCACACGCCACCAGCACATCTCCTCACGCTCTGAGATCCCGATGATCTTCTTCCCCCGCGAATCCATCCGCAGCGGCCGATATGGGTTCCCCAGTAAATGCATCGATCCCTCATGCCCGCGGATGATCGCAATTGGTGTCGGCGCCCGCCCCATCGTCCGATGAATCACCGGCTCCCACGTCTTGCCTCCATCCGTCGACCGCACCACCCGCAAGTGGTGATACGTATTCTCTATTCCCCCTTCCACGCCCCCCGGCGGCGCGTTGCTTCCCGCCCCACGCAGGCACATTAATAGCGACCCATCCAAGTCCCGCACCAGCGACGGCTCACGCGCATTGTCCTCCGCCACCCCAGGCAAAAACGCCGCCAGCCGCCACTCGCCCCCCTCATACCGCCATCGCCCCACCCCCGAACTCTTCCTTTTCCCCGGCTCAAAACACTCGATCCCATTGATTAAATCCACCCCATCCGCAATCGCATGCGACAGCCCCAGCAAATGCCACGTCAGACCCGGCAGCGCCGCCCCCTCCTCATGCTCCACCACCCGCGGCTTGGACACCCACATCCTCACCCCGTCATACCTCAGCTGAAAAATCTTAAAGTGCCGGTGGTTCGTCTTGGAAAACTCAGGCGACTCCGTCACCACCAGATCCGCCGGGTACCCGACCCCAGGCTCACCATGAACCCCGTCCCTGCCGCCGGATGCGCACGCCCGTCCTCCATCTTCGCCCCCAGCGGCACAAATCCCCCATACGCCTGAAAATGCGACATGATCTCCGGCCGCCCCGTAAACGGATTCGTGTCCGGGTGATTGCACACCAGCGGCGTCATCACCGCCTCCCCCGGCTTGCTCAAATCCTTAAGCACAAACAAATCCGTCCCGTCATCCAGGTCAATCGCCAATTGGCTGTGAACCCGCCGCTGCACCGGAATGCACACCGCATCCGGCCCCACCTGAAACGGCCCACCCACACCCGGCACCACACCAAGCCCCGTCCGCTCCACCATCTGCTCACCAAACAACGGCCCATGCAGCCGATACCGAAAACCCTTCACAAACGGGGAAACACGCCAAGTCGGTAAGTTCGTCATCCCAGCAATCTATCGACTCCCCCCACCTCAGGCGATCCCATCACCTTTCTGACCTTACTTCATCAACTTCATGCCCAATCACCCCACGATGAGCATGCCGCCGCCCTACTTCACCATCCGCACCGAAGACAACTGCACGATCGACCCAATCAACTCATCCATCGTGTACGTCGGCCGCTCCAGATCAATCGGCAATGCCACCCCAAACGAATGGTCCGAGGCCACAATCAGCATCTTCGGGTGATGCAGGTGAAATCCATCCGGCGCCTGCATATGTCCGATCACAAACAAATCCACCCCCATCAGGTCCGATAACTCTTCCAAAGTGTTGGGCGAGTGCCCCCGCCCCCAAACCATGTCAAACGCCGGCCCATGACGACGGAAATCCATCTCATCAGGCACCCGATAAAGCACCGCCGCGTCAAAGCCCCCGATCGCCGCATCCCCCGGCAGGCTATGGCTGATCATGATCCCGTTGGGCAGCATCACCGCCAATAGCATGCTCTTCACAAACCGCGCCATCGCGATCCGCACCTCATCCCCCAGCGCGGCATACAAATGGTCGATCCCATTGTTGAACGTCTGGTTCACATCAATCCCGCTCTTGGATATCTTCCCATACCCAATCTGCGATAATTCATGATTTCCCAAAAGGATATGAACCTGATCCGGAAACTGCACCTTCAGTGCCGCCACCAGCGCCAGTGTCCGCACAGACAAATCCACCGTGTCCGACTGGTCTTTGCCGTGCACAATTTCATGCAGAATCAGATGGTTATCCGGGCTTTTATCCAGCCGCGCAATATGCAGAATCCGCGCCAGGTTGTACACGTTGTCATGCAGATCCCCAGTCACCACCACGCGGCCTTTGGCCGGCAGCTTCACCACCGAACCATGCCTCAGCGATGATTCAAGATTCGCCCGCGCTCCCGCCCTGAAAGCATCAACAACCTCCTTGGCATCATCAAGGTTGATGGGAACAAAGGCCGGGGATTGCGCGGGAGGTTGTGACATAACCAGATCAAACCCAGAAATGGGGTTTATGAATTGCAGAACACAAATGAAAGACTCTCATACAGTAGCCCATTTATCAAAGGATGCAATCAGGCTCCATGGGAGTTTTTTCGCTTGCTCTCCTCACCTCGCATACCCATAAATCAATGCTGATCCTTGCCCCGTCAATGTTTACTCACATTGTCAACATCTTTCGCATTTTCGATATTTTTTGCGTCGCACAAACCTTCGGTTATGATCCACATATCAACCCTTCCAACCGGCCTCTCCGGTTGCCTACTCAGGCCGTCTGCCGTTCGACAGGTTGTTCGCATGCTGAGATTTCTTTGCAAAAAATGCGGTAAACGCATGAAGGTCACGGACGATGACGTCGGCCGTAAGATCCGATGCCCAGCGTGTTCCTACGCCACTGCTGTCCCCCCCATCAAGCTCAACGCCAAAACCTATCACTTTGAATATTCCGTCTGTGATTCACTTAATTCCGCCAGCTCCACGGGAAAAAATGCCGCAGGCATTCATGGCGCGGCAGAACCCGCAGGCCAATCCCTCGGCGGCGTCACGCTCGGCCCCGGCGCGTCAGGCGGCTTGACCCATCCTCCTGCCCCGCCCATCTCCGGTCGTCAAACCCTCGCCCAGGAAGTCCCTGAACCGCCCCCCTCACACACCCTCCCCCTGCGCCCCGGCGCCAAGATCGCCCCCGTCCCCAAAGACACCGCCCGCTATCAAGCCGCCATCGCCCGCTCCCGCGCACGCACGGCCTCTCTGAGGCTTCGCCCCGCCATGCAAATCCCCGTGGCGCCTCCCTCGCAACCAATAGAAGCTCCCGCGCCCGTCCCGGTTGCTGTCCAGCCGCCCCCACCGCCCGCATCTGTTGCCGCTGCACAACCCGCAACCGCAAAGCCACGCGCCATTTCTACACCCGTTGCGCCCCCTAAACCCGCACAACCTCAACTCCTGAAACCCACCCCGGTCCCCGCTAAACCTGCTCCTCAGGCCGCGCCTGCGGCCACCATCATCCCCGTCGGCCGCCTCGCCCCCACACCCACCGATCCCCTGCGCTATGAAGCCGCGCTCCAGCGCTCACGCGCACTCACCGCAAGCCTCCGCCAGCAGGACGCCTCTAACGACGAAAATCTGGATTTCACCTCAGATTCAACCCAGCCCTCCGACACATCGCAGGAAACACCACAAGACACATCAGATGCTCATCAGCGTCCCGACCGCCCCGAATCCCCTATCCTCCATCGCCCTGAATCGCCCGTTGCCGCCCGTCCCGATTCACCCGTCGCCGCCCGCCCCCAGACACCTGTCGCAGCGGATCCCGAACCATCCGACGCCTCTGACCGCCCTGACCGCCCCGATGCGCCGCCCATCCGTCGCCCCGACGCTCCCACGGCCATCAGACGCACCCTCACCACCCATGTCCCCCGCCCCGGCATGCCCCGCCCCATGATCGTCAAGGAACCCGCACCCGAAGCCAACTTCGTTGAAACTCCCGACACCACCCCCCTCCCCACCTCCGGTCGTGTCGACCCCGCCGCACAGGCTCTGGAGCAAATGGTCCGCCAGGTTCCTTCTTCATCCCCCTCTTCTCCCGCGCCCTCCGCACAGCCCCAACACACCCCAGACCAACCCTCCGGCTATCACGGCACGCACGACCCCGCGGAAGCACTCCGCCAACTCGCACTGGCAGCCTCCGGCCCATCCCCCGCCCAGGATGACCTCCTCCAGGGCTTGAGCCAGGGCCTGGGCCAAAATCTCAGTCATGACTTGGGCCAGGACATCGGCGAAGACGATGCCGACGCCCTCACCGGTCTCGCCCGTCACGTCACTCCCGACACCCGCAAGCCCGCAAACAAGCCCACCGCCAAGCCTCCCACTCCCACCCCTTCAGGCCCCCGCGCCCCCCTCCCCGCCGATCAGGAACGCTACAATGCCGCCCTGGCCCCCTCACGCGATAAAACCAGGCAGACCTCCGGTAATTCGTAACCACTCTGTAGTCACAAACCCCGCAACCCTCCCCTTCAGCTGGCTTGCAGGCAAACCCGCCGAAAGCTCATCTGCCTTCGCCGGCCCACCTGGCGGTTCTTCAAATGCCAATTGACGGATCGACTTTTCTGCGTGCCATGCTCTCGTCCGCGTGAGCATGTCTTTTCTGCTTCTTCCATCCATCCTTTTTCACGTGAAAAACCACCAACCTGACCGCCACCCAACCTCCACATCCGCGCGATTTCACCCCATGAGACCCGCAGACCACCTTCATCACTTCACATATAGATTAATCACCATGCTCCCCACCTCGCGCGGCAAGTGATCGCTCCAACCCTCCAGCTTCGGCGGCGCCACTTTGTCGCTCGTCCTCAGCACCAGCACTCCACCCGGCACCATCCGCGCGCAAAAATCTCCCGCCAGCTTCAGGATCCGTTCCATCTCCCCCGCCTCTTCCGTCATCGGATACGGCGGGTCCAAAAACACCAGGTCCACCGGCCCCTGCTTCGCCAATCCCATCCACGCCCCGCTCAGCGCATCCACCCCCAGCACCGTCGATTCCTTCTCCAGCTTCAACGCCTTCACATTCTGCTCCAGAAGCGCGCGGCTTTTCTTGTCCCGCTCCACAAACGTGCAATGCGTGCAACCCCGGCTCAGCGCCTCCAGCCCCATGCTCCCCGTCCCCGCAAACACATCAAACACCACCCCCTCCAGCGCACCCATCGACCACAGCTTGTCGAACAACGTCT
>CAZGOM010000080.1:0-25004 GCA_964527265.1 uncultured Phycisphaeraceae bacterium
TGAAAATTTTTTCGCTGCGAAAATTTTTGAAATTTTTCTGTGTAGAATTATGGGTCCCTTTTCTTGAGATGAGGCTAAAATATGACCCCCTAATTCTGACCCTATACAAAAATGACCCATACGGAACCTGCCTGACCATCCACCCAAAATTTTTATCCGTGTACCAACATAGGGACCCCCCCCCCCTGGGGTCGGACCGGGGAGAAAATTTCATTTTGCGCCCAAACATATCTACAAATTCCGCCGCGTTTCGCGGCACAATCGAGGTCCTCCGCGTTTCGCGGCACAATCGAGACTTGGCATTTTTAAGAATCTGGTTTTGCGGATATGTTCATGCACACAGTGTGAGACGTACGGATGAACGACAACAACAGGCGCGTGTAAATAGTTGATTAGTGCTGAAAACACAAGAGAAATGCAATGCCAGGAACGATCGCTACGGGAGAATGCTCGAGACAATCTTTGCGAATTCGGCCGGAGGCAGGGGGCCCCACGTGGATTTGCACTTGCCGACGAATTCATCGAGCTCGGCTTGGTCGATCAGTGAATCGGGGATGGTAAAGCTCTCTTCGGCCAGTGGCGGGCCCGAGCCGACACAGGGAATAATCAGCCTGAGTGTGCGACTGCCTTTCAGAGCGAGCGCAGACATTGCCCGGACTCCCTCCAGCGTCTTGCTGCCGCCCATGAACCCGCTCGCGTGACAGAATGTCACGTCTTTCACTCCCGACACCTTTTCGAGTTCGGTATCGCGCAAACCGCGCCACGCCTGCGGTAGCGCCAGACGACATACGCGCGAACCTTCGCGTTTCGCGACTGCCGTGATACGCCAATCATTGTCGTCAAACTTGTTGATGACATATAGCACTTCATATGTTTCGCTGTCTTCGATGTCGTAGATATGCGATTGCCACGATGTCGCGTCGTCGAACATCATCAGACGACCAAACAGGGATCGATTCTTGTAAGCGGCCTCGACCTTTTGACGCACTGCGACCTTCGTTGGGATTTTGCACGGAGCGGAAGCCGCAGCTCCGGCACCTGAAGCAGCATCAGCAGCCATGTTCTGCACACACAGAGAAAGCTAGAATGCAGTCGAACAAAGTGAGACGTGCGAATGAACGAGGAATTTCAAGATGCAGACAACATAGGTACCCCCACCCCACCCCTCGGGTCGGACCGGGAGAACATTTCCTGTCATTTTGTGACCCAAACACTATCCGTAAATCGTAATTCAGCCGCCTTTACATACGGGATATTTAGCCGCGTATCCGGGAATAAATGTCTCAGGAAAATGCCAAGTGTCAAAAACAGGAGGACCTCTTCTTATCTCTCTTTCTCTCTCACTTTGAGTAGGCTCATCTCGTTGGTAACGACGGGATGTTTGATTAAGGGCGAATGGAAACAGGATAAAAACACAACTATAGCGATAGAATGTCAACGGGTCCAGCGAATATTTGTCCTGCGATCATCGGGACCACAGTCAATAAGGCGATGGCAGTGCAGAGGGCAGATGCGGCAGTAAATACGGCGTTGATTTCCATCGGCGTCTTTACGGGTTCAACGATGAGATCGCCAAGATCTGCGGCGGCGGTAGATGAAGATGACGACCCAAGAGTGATGCCGGGTGACTCCATCGCGGTCGATGATGGGCTCATGTTGCACGTCGTTCCTTTCCACGGATCCGAGCACGCGCACACAGGTTCTCCGGTTTCTGGCAATGGTGTGCACGTTGCGCCGTGGAGACATGGCGCGGAGACGCAACCGTCTACCAACTGACATCGCCCTCCCATGAACCCAGCAGCGCAACTACATTTTGCCACGCCTGTAGTGTCGTTTAGGTTGCAAGTCGCGCCGTTCTGACATGGCCCCGATTCACATTCGTCGATCAGCGTACAATTTGTTCCTAGCCATCCAGGTGCACACGTGCACGTGAATAGATTCGGGCCATCTGCGCACGATCCGCCGTTAGTGCATGGGTTCGATGCGCATTCGTCTACGTCTGTCTGACACGTTCTGCCCGTGTATCCTTGCGAACATGCGCAGATGTAGGACGCGATGCCGTCGATACACGTCCCTGCATTACTACACGGCGAGGATGCGCATTCGTCGATGTCGGTTCGGCATTCGTTTCCGGAATATCCGTCCGTACACGTACACGAATATGCTGAGCCACCAGAGGCGATGTTACATGTGGCGCCATTAGCACACGGCTGAGACACACATAAGGAAGAGCTCTGGCATTGAGCGCCCATCAACCCGGCGTTGCACTGACACGCGTAACTTCCGATTAAATCAGTGCAGTTCCCACCGTACTGACACGGATGAGATGCGCAATAACTGTCCTTCAGGCAGGTCTGCAAGTTTCGATTATCGTATCCGGTGATACACGTGTCGCCTGCCGTCTGACAGCCCGCGTTACTTTCACATGGGGACCCGAACTGGTATACTGTCCGACGTAATACGCCTCCTTCGTCCAATGATTGTTCTGCAGCGACGAACAATTGGCCTCCGTGAAAGGCCAGCATGGCGCCAAACCGCGTATCGAGCCCGCGCGTGAACGACGGCGAACACCAATCAGTTAGGACGCGCGAGCTGGCGACGCTATCGTCGTCTGATAGCGAATATACCGTTACGATGCCTGTATCGCCGTTCTTCGTCACGTGATCAGGGCAGCTTGACGCGATCGTGCGATTGTCAATCGCGGCAACAGATGCCACTAAACAGTCGGAATATGGAGGCTGGATGACATGAGGGTCCGACCAGATCCCAGATGATGAATTTCGTATGCTGAAATATGTATGCCAGGCCGAAGAGGTCGTTCCACTGGCGTACACCACAATGTTACATTGCGCTCCGATCGATTGCATGTTTGAAACGCCATCTCCTGTGTTCGGGATAAGCCTCGTGAACGCCCACAATTGTATTAACGGGTTGAAGGTAAACACCAACATGCCTGGGTTTATGTAATTTTGTCGAATAAACAGTTCCTGGTTTGGGCAATCGCCTGGGGTGAACGTGACTCCTGACGGCGACGAGAAACCAAAAGAAGGTGCGTCCAGCGTTTGAACGTGTGTCGCGTTCGTCGAAGCGCCGAGTGCATAGAAGTCCACCACTGTGTCACCAACAACCGCGATCCAATTTTCGTTCATAGCCACGCCTTGAACTTGATACCTTCCAGTCATGACAGTTTGAACGGGCATCCAGTTCGTATCAGGAGAAGGTGGCGAACGATATAGAACGACGTCAAGAGCATTATCGAATACAATTGCAGCGGAGTCGGTTGCACTGAATGAGCTTCGATCAAACCCTAACGATTCTTGGACCGGGAAAAACTGATCTGGAGAGAACGCGTTGAATGGGTCGTCAGGCCGCGCACGCTGAAGGTGGAAGAGTCGGGCCGATGATTCCGACGCTATGAATAGGCGAGTCATCGTTGCGATCATTTTTCCACCGCCCGGAGGTTCCAGTGTAAATGGCGCCTCCGGTTCGCTGGGCCGTAAAAGAACCATCGGCGCGTGTGTGCAGTCGATGGCAATTTCGCAAACGGCTCCTACCCACGATGCCGGACAGGTGCACGTGAACAGACCCGGCTCGTCGACACAAGTACCCCCATTCTGGCACGGATTTGATGCGCATTCGTCCACGTCGGTTCCACATAGGGCGCCAGAAAACCCTTGTCGGCACGAACAGGTGAATGAATTCGTCCCGTCTATGCATGTTCCGCCATTGGAACATGGTGCCGAAGCGCATTCGTCGACGTCCGTTTGGCAGGTGGCCCCGATATACCCTGCCGCACAAGTACAAGTAAATGAATTGACGCCATCATAACAAGATCCTCCGTTCTCACATGGCGCCGATGCGCATTCGTTCACATCGGTTTGACATTGGGCGCCCGTCAACCCGACGTTGCATTGACACGAGTAACTTCCGATGTGATCAGTGCAATTCCCACCGTACTGACACGGATGAGATGCGCAATAACTGTCGTTCAGACAAGTCTGCAAGTTTCGATTATCGTATCCGGTGATACACGTGTCGCCTACCGTCTGACAGCCCGTGTTATTTTGACACGGGGACCCGAACTGGTATACTGTCCGACGTGATACACCTTCTCCGTCCAATGATTGGGCGGCTGCAACGAACAATTGGCCTCCGGAAGAGGCCAGAATGCTGCCAAACCGCGTATCGAGCCCGCGCGTGAACGATGGCGAACACCAATCAGTCAGGATGCGCGAACTGGCGACACTCCCGTCGTCCGAGAGTGAGTACACCGTTACGATTCCCGTATCACCATTCTCCGTTACATGATCGGGACAGCTGGACGCGATCGTCCGATTGTCAATCGCCGCAACAGCTGTAAAGAAGCAGTCGGAATATGGAGGCTGGATGAAATGAGGATCGGACCAGTTCCCAGATGAATTTCGTATGCTGTACATCGTCGGCCAGGCCGTAGGGTTCGCCGTTCCACCGTACACCACGACGTTGCATTGCGCTCCGATCGAGTCATAGGCTTCAAATGGAATTCCGTACGAGATAAACGCCGTGAATGCCCACAATCGTGCGGACGGGTCGTATGAAAGCACCCTTACACCCAAACCCACCATATGAATAAACAGTTCCTGGTTCGGGCAGTCGCCTGGGGTGAACGTAAGCCCTACTCCCGACGTGCCCGAAGCCGGCGATGGCTCGACCAGCGTTTGAAAGTGTGTCGCACGCATCGAAGTGTTGAGTGCGTAGAAATGCACCTCAGGTGGCCACACCGTCCCTTTTAAAAACGCGATCCAATTTTCGTTCATAGCCACGGCTGGAATGTAATTAACTCGATCAGATGTGATGGTTTGAACGAGCACCCAGTTAACATCAGGAGAAGGCGGTGAGTGGTATAGATTGATGTTAACCGAATCAGATAGAACTGCCATGGAATCGGTTGCACTGAATATGTTTCCAAACCGCGTTTGCGACGACGATGGCTGAACGGGGTAAAACTCATCTGGGGAGAACACGTTGAATAGGTCGTCGGGCCGTGCGCGTTGAAAGTGGAAAAGCTGCCAGCTTTCCGACAATATGAATAGGCGAGTCCTTGTTGCAATCATGTGTACGCTGTCGTACGAAGGTTCCAGTGTAAGTGGAACATCCGATGCAGTCAGATTAATAGGCCGTAGAAGAACCATTGGCGCATGTGTGCAGTCGATGGGAATTTCGCAAACGGCTCCTACCCACGACGCCGGACATGTGCAGTTGAACAGACCTGGCCCGTCGACACAAGTACCCCCATTCTGGCACGGACCCGATGCACATTCGTCGTTGTCGGTTCCACACGTGGTGCCGGAAAACCCTTGTTGGCACGAACAGGCGAATGAATTCACTCCGTCCGTGCATGTTCCCCCGTTGGAACATGGCTGAGATGCGCATTCGTCCACGTCGGTTCCACACGTGGTACCGGAAAACCCTTGTTGACACGAACAGGTGAATGAATTGACGTCGTCATAACAAGTGCCTCCGTTCGCACATGGCGCCGATGCGCACTCGTCGATATCCGTCTGGCATGTTTCTCCTTCGAACCCATCCGGGCACTGACATGCGAAGGTTTCCGTTCCGTCGATGCAACTTGCGCCGTTTTGGCATGGTTGCGATGCACATGCAAAGATTTGGGTTTGACAGTTTTGGCCCTGGAAACCACTTCCACACATGCAAGTGTAACTGTCAGGTCCATCGACGCACGTTCCCCCGTTAACGCACGGCAACGAAGCACATTCATTTTCGTCTGTCTGACACGTCACACCAACGAATCCATGCGCGCATATACATACAAACGAGCCAAATCCGTCTTGACAAGTGCCCCCGTGTTCGCACGGATTGGATGAGCATTCGTTTATGTCTGTCTGACACATAACGCCAGTGAATTCCACTGGGCACGCACACGTGAATAGATTCAGACCGTCGGCGCACGATCCGCCGTTTGTGCACGGGTTCGATGCGCATTCGTCAACCTCCGTTCCACACAACATTCCCTCATAACCCGCAGCACATCGACAAGAATACGAATCGATGCCATCGACGCAAGTACCGCCATTCTGACACGGAGCCGATGCACATTCGTCGTTGTTGGTTCCACACGTGGTACCCGAGAACCCTCGTTGGCACGAACAGGTGAATGAATTGACTCCGTCTGTACACGTTCCTCCGTTGGAACACGGCTGGGATGAGCATTCGTTTATATTAGTCTGGCAATTGACTCCGGTATACCCTGTCGCGCAAACACAGATAAAAGAATTAACGCCATCGTGACAAGAGCCTCCGTTCGCACATGGCCCTGATGAGCACTCATCCACGTCGGTCTGACACTGAGCGCCCATCATCCCGGCGTTGCACTGACACGCGTAACTTCCGATTTGATTAGTGCAATTCCCACCGTACTGACAAGGATGAGACATGCAATAACTGTCCTTCAGACAGGTCTGCAAGTTTCGATTATCGTATCCGGTGATACACGTGTCGCCTGCCGTCTGACAGCCCGCATTACTTTCACATGGGGACCCGAACTGGTATACTGTCCGACGTGATACACCTCCTCCGTCCAGTGCTTGGGCGGCAGCGACAAACAATTGGCCCCCGTGAGAGGCCAGAATGCTACCAAACCGCGTATCGAGTCCGCGCGCGAACGACGGCGAACACCAATCAGCGAGCACGCGTGAACTGGCGACACTCCCGTCGTCCGATAGCGAGTACACCGTTACGATACCCGTATCACCATTCTGCGTCAAGTGATCGGGACAGCCTGACGCGATCGTACGATTGTCAATCGCGGCAACAGGTGCTACTAAACAGTCGGAATATGGAGCCTGAATTACATGAGCATCCGACCAGATCCCAGATGAATTTCGTATGCTGTATATCGTGGGCCAAGCTTCAGCGGTGGTCCCACCGCCGTACACCACGACGTTGCATTGCGCCCCGATCGATTGGATTCCTGAAAAGACACCTGCTGTGTGCATGATAGATCTCGTGAACGCCCACAATTGCGTTGAGGGGTTGTAGGAATACACCGACATGCTTGGGTCTGTTTGAATAAACAGTTCCTGATTTGGGCAATCGCCTGGGGTGAATGTGATTCCTGATGCCGACGCGTAAATGCCAGAAGGCACTGCCAACGTTTGAACGTATGTCGCGGTCGTCGAAGCGTTGAGCGCGTAGAAGTACACCGTTGTCTCTCCGACAATCGCGATCCAATTTTCGTTGATAGCCACTCCGAAAGCGTAAATATCATGAGTCCTTAGAATTTGAACGGATGTCCAGTTGGTATCCGGAGAAGGTGGCGAACGATATAGAACGACGTCAAAACCACCATTAAGTACAATTGCCATCGAGTCGGTTGCGCTGAACGAGATTCGATTAAACCCATACGCTTCTTGGCCATGGACCAGTAAAAACTGATCTGGTGAGAAGACGTTGAATGGGTCGTTAGGCCGCGCACGCTGAAAGTGGTAGAGTAGGTAGCCTTCTGATATTATGAATAGCCGAGTCGCCGTTGCGATCATTTTTCCATCGAGGCCCGAAGGTTCCAGTGTATAGGGGGTATCCAACGTAAGCGGAAATTCCCTCAGAAAAGGCTGCATAAGAACCATGGGGGCGTGAGTGCAATCGATGGCAATTTCGCAAACGGCTCCTACCCACGATCCCGGACATGTGCAGTTGAACAGACCCAGCCCGTCGACGCAAGTACCTCCGTTCTGACACGGGTTCGATGCGCATTCATTCGCGTCAGTTTGACATCTCAGACCGACGAACCCTTGTCGGCACGAACAGGTGAACGAATCCACTCCGTCTGTACACGTTCCTCCATTGGAACATGGCTGAGATGAACATTCGTTTATGTTCGTCTGGCAGGCGGGCCCTGTATATCCTGTCGCACAAGTACAAGAAAATGAATTGACGCCATCGTGACAAGAGCCTCCGTTCGCACATGGCGCCGATGCGCACTCGTTCACGTCGGTTCCACACAGTGTACCAGAAAATCCTTGTTGGCACGAACATGTGAATGCATTCGATCCGTCTATGCATGTACCGCCGTTATAACATGGAGCCGAGGCGCATTCATCGATATTTGTCTGACAAACTGACCCTATGTATCCCGCAAAGCACGAGCACACACTTGAATTGAGGCCATCGCGACATTTTATGTTCGGATACGTCGGGCAGCTCGTCGGTTGGCAGTAGCACGAACTCGGATACAATCCGTTTATCATGCTTCCGCTGCCGGGTCTGCCGATGAGTGAGACCCAAGGTCCGTAAACGGTGGTCGTGTTCGCCAGAGTGTTGTTGGAGATGAGGACGTTGCTTGACGTGGCTATAGACCATCTTTCCAACATACGCCAATAAATGGCCTGTTGCTGGTAGTTATTTGCCGGACTATATGTGACAGAACTCCAGAACGGGCTCGGGTCGGTCGGAGTGTCGTACACTGCTGCCACTATCGAATCGCTGATTTGGATGGCGGTTTGCACCCACAACATCTCACCATAAACGGCCTGAATATTACCGCCTGTTCCTCCGAGACGAAGTGTTTGTGCGGTGTACGGGATATTACCGCCGTTCGGATTAACGCGCGCGTCGGTGTCGGTACACGACGAGACCAGTTTGCCGTTTATGTACATACGCCGGTTTGCATCTCTCGCGTTTAATGGTACCAACATCACGGTGAGCATGACCCATTTACCGTAATTGGCGTCCCATGTGCTGCCTGTAACGATGCATGTTGGAAATCCGTCGACAAAGTTATATAGCGAACCATCGGCTCCTTGGAACCCAAACCAGAACGACTTCGTCCCGACGTAGGTCGCGTTGACAGCCGTCATTGCAAAGTAAAACACGCGATGACCATTCGCCTGAACGTATGTCACCGTTGGTTTGATCCATGTATTCATGGTCGTCACCTGCATGCCACTCGCGTCGTACCAAAGATCGGTGGATGTAGCCATTCCGGTGCCACGAACCTCCAACCCCCCAGCAGGACAGTACGAGTCCGCGGATGTTTCTCCTGATTTACTGGCGGCGATGTCGGTCTGACAATAAATTCCGGTAAACGCCGCCGTGCAGATGCAATTGTATGAATTCGACCCAGCGATACAAGTTCCTCCGTTCAAACACGGCGTTGACGAACAGGTATCGCCATGACATTTGGTAATAGTCACAGAAACGAGGAGAACCCATAACAACCAAGTCATTGACTTTGGCAGTGTCTGGAACTTTTCGTGCCGCCTGAATTTATGTCTCTCATTCGAATCCTGCATCGGCAGAATTCAAGGATAAAGAGAACTTACCGTTGCCGCTGCCAGCGCCGCGCCTCGACGGTCGACACTTCGAAGACTCCAATCAGCTTGGGAGGCAGGAGCAGAAAGCAAAAGAAAAAAGGAAGGAAAGGGTCAGCCGTCATCTAGCAATGCGAATTTTTTTCTTTATTTAGATTGTCATCCTTTTTCGTTCAATAGCAAGCCTTACATTTTTTGGGTCAGCATCAAAAGTAGGAAGCTGGGGGTGTTTTCAGTCTCAGAGAAGATACGCAATCCAGCTAAACAGAAAGATAGACAGAGACCGATGAAAGATTGCCCGCAAAGACTTTTTTCTTTTCAAAAAAAGCCAATGCGCCGCCTTCATTTTTCTGTGGTCTGTTTGGGTTTTCTTACGCGCGCTGTTCGACTCCTGCATAACACAGCCACGCGAGGGCGGTCGGTACGATGATAATCCACACAACCATCGCGACTTCATAGATGGCGTTGATATTGGGCGGGATTGGACGTTGTGTCATTTCTCCAATCCACATCAGGTATGCCCCAGTGATCATCGGAAGCATGAATTGTGTGATCAACATCGTCCAGAATATGGCATCGATGAACCCAGGATTCACAGACCGCGTTTCGTGATAGATACTACCGATTGCGCCCCATACGGCAGCAAACGGCAGCAACGTCAACCAAAGCACCCACATGCAGCGCATTGAGTTCTTTTCTGAGATTACGAGTGATTCGACGCTGTAGATGATCGCCGCGATAGCCGCGCTGGCCAAGGTCACCAATACATAAGTGGACGCCTGACAACCGCCCACCAGTCCCAAAACAACGATGTTCATCAACGGAAGTGTCACGATCAACTGCCGTGAAACATAAAACACGCCATCGTGGATTTGCATGCGATATCCTGGGGCGTTCTTGGGTGTCGAGCCTTCGCGTCCATTCCATGCTGAAAGGGTCATTGCGAAGAACACCACCAACGTGGCGAGAGTCAGTGGTTCGACGATATGAAGTGGAATCGAACCGCGGCGGGTGGTCTTGACGTTGTTTGCAGCGAACAACGTGGAGGTTTCGTACACGTCAACGTAGTAATTTGCTTTAAAGTCGCACAGCACGGCCAACGCAATCAGTTGAGCCGTGTGGGCGATAAACGCGAACCAATGGAGGCGGTAAACGCGCTTGTACAGAGTCTGCGTCTCCGGATCGCCGGTGTGGCCGTACATTACTTCCGTATCCTGTCTTCTGTTACCGGGGGTCCCTTTTTCGAAGGGACAAAGGCTGAACGGAATAGAAAGAGATGAATGCATTACAATGCATATAGTTTCGCATTCACAAATAACTATCGACTCAAGTTCCCTGCGTTTCCTCTTTTTTTAAATATCTAAGTTCCGCCCTCGTCCGACCATCAGACGTTAAATAGTATACGTTCGCAGAGGTAACGTGTGCGAGGGATAGAGAGAAACAGATAGAGGGAGCTATCGCAACTTAAGGTTAATACGGGAGCGCCAGCGCGCGTTGTTGTTGTTGGCGCTTGGCGCGCTCAATATACGATTTACCGCCGCAGCATCCGGCGATCACGAAGAAGAGTCCGACCGACGCAAGAGCGAAACAGAGCCCGATCGCCCATTTGCTTTCGTGATAAACGTCAGTGTAGTTGAGTGCAACGAGTGCCGAAACTGCTAGGTATAACAGCGTCAACCCAAGCCCCGTCCAACCGTCCAGGCACGATATGCGCGCAGTCACGCAGCTCCATTCTAACCATGCGAACACGACCAATACAGAAAACACGAACTGAAACATCATGTAAATGACCCAGACGATGCCAGATGTCGTCTTCACCGATAGCGTCTGGCCGTTGACATCAGCATCGTCCCCTCCCAGAATCGCACTGATGGACATGATCATCAACACAGCAACGCATATTGTTCCGAGGGCCCCAACGAACACGGCCACGCGAAGCAGTGTGACGCAGCACGGCAAATGTACGCGTTCTGGTTCGTTGATTGCGGCGATTGATGCTGCCGTACTTCCTCGGAGTGGAGGCGCTTGTAGTCTGCTTTCATCTGACCTTTGGGACATTATAAATCTTTCACCGTCTCTTTCCGTAAGGCGTAGGTCGTTCCTTTGTTTGTAATACCAGCGTCTGTCGATGTACAAGGTGATGCCGCAATTATATCGCCTTCCCTGATCAATCTCCCGGCGGAGGAACAGACGGAAAGATTTTTTCCGCTCAGGGTAAAACTATCCGAGACCGGACGAAATCCTCAGCCAATTCTTTCATAATTACCCGCGCGGCGCAACGTTTTTTTGTTTTTCGTAACATTCCGTCGCGTGTTGTTGTGCCGCCCCCTTGTATGCACAGAACATGTCTCATTATTATTCATGTCCGCCGCTGGGACCACAGCCACAGCAACACCAACGACGGCGACAGGAATGGATATCAATGAAGGAACACGTCGATATCGTGACTCGGATCTACGGCCATTTGAACAAGATGATCGATATACTCGAACAGAAGGACAAGGCCATACTTGAAGCCAAATGTGAAACCGTCGCTCGTTACGATGACATCCTACTGTTAACCGAAAAGCTTACCTTCTCAGAGCGCGAATGCGATCAGCTGAGACAACATCTGGCCACGATCCGTACGCGGACACCGATAGACAGGCCGATCTCTCAGACGTGATCTTAAAAGCGATAACGAGAAGGAGAATAATCGTTCCTGCCATCTTCTACTTCTCTGTCCATGGCCACTTCGCGTATTCGCGTTCTGGTTGGTGAACATTTGTTCTTTCCTGTTCTATACGTTTCGAGTCCTTCAGTCGTGACCGACTGAAGTGAACATTCCCCCGGTGTAGTGTGTTGTATGATCCCTTCACGTTCATTGTTCCCCGTAACGAATTTCCACGCACATCTTTCATCTTTGCCCTCAACTTTTCCGAGTGTCCCCAACTCAATTTCCGCGCGTGCGTGCGCTTGTGTGCGCGTGCAGAAACAATAGGAAAGGATCTGATTCGATGCCCTCAAAGTACATGAAGAAAGGCGAACTGTCAACAGAGTTGTTCTTTTTCAAACTCGAACGAGACACGCAGGAATACGAAAAGATCATCAAAACGTTGGAGTCACGACACGGAGACGGAAAGAAAGCAACCTACGAAACCGCCCCTCGCCCCTCCGTCGTCACTGCGAAAGCGGGCACGAGTCAGCAATCGCCTGCGGAAGGCAAATCTCGTTTAATTCCAGCGTCTCACGTTGACACCCACCCGAACCAGATTCCGATTTGCTTGAGTGGTGTAGAGGGTGGAGTATACATATCTATTGAAGGCATTCCACAGAAACGATGGTGGATGTTTAGACTCGCAGATGGGTTTCTCTACCGACTCGATCACGACGAACTTCCTATGGGAACCCATCGTCTTGGGCCATTCAATCCGTGGTCACAGCTTCGTATACATCTATATGCGCGAATGCGATACGAACAGGGCGAAGGTCAGAAAAAAGCAAAGGGCAAAATGTCGCGGATATACGAGACGCTCTATTACTTGGTCAGCGCGCGCGCCAACGACGAGGTACTGACTATAATGAGGGCGAATTCTCCCACAGAACCTCGCTTCTGGGAGTTGGTTTGTCAGAGAGCGGAAAAGATCTTCGAGGCGCGAGGTGTCAGTTCCTGGACGGTCGTATCGGATATGACGCCGTTGGAATGCAATCTCTTGTGGGTCGATCTCAGTGGCGATTTCAATTCGGCTTCGTTTAAACTGGTCGTCCGTAATATGGCCGCGAATTTGAAACTTTTGCCATCTGCATCAGCCACAATCGTTTGACGCAAGGGAAAAGATTAAACGAAATCAAATCGGGACCTTGTTCTTCCTTCACTTTTATCCTCCGTTTGTTTTCTTGAATGTGCTCTGTACGTGTCGTCTCGTGATGATGATGATCGCACTAAAAAAAGAAATTCGAATTTCTCGCGCGTGTTTCATGTCTCGACAGATGGGTTCATACCGATGTTCTCCTCGGGGCGTTCGCATCTCACTTGATATGCTCCGCCACAAAAAGCAACTGCACCTGGTCGACCCGACGCTTTACCGTCGGCTGGTGGCATTAGGAGTTCGGAAATCGCGGGGGAGATGTTTCGTGTACGTCGAACCTGGTTCGACCCTCGCGAGCGATCTGTTACGTTTTCTCCGACATTACAGCGGAGATTACCGAATAGAAATTCAGGTCTGGCTTTCGCTATAAACAATCCTTCTATTTCTCTTTCTTTCTTTCTCTCGCGTGCGCGCGCTCGCATGCGTTCTCATGTTCAAAAAACCGCCCTTCCGCAGTACAGGGCGGTTCATTTCGTTCCGATTTAGCGTCTAGCTTCGGAAAAAAACGATGCGCTAAACAGAAACAGAAACAGAAACGGGCGACGGGAAAGGCGGGTGGGGGTGGGGTCAGGGGGAATGGCACGACGCCAGAGAGCGGGTCGACCGCTCGCGGCGGCGTGTGCCCAGAACGGAATTCGAGAAGTCTTCAAGTCGACGACGGACGGGATGTCGCCCGGGATCAGCTTTATGAAACCCTAAGTCCGTTCGGGGTTGGGGGGAAACACGAGACGTGAGGGAACTTACGATCGCTCACCGCGGATGCGACGAGCCAAAGCGATGTCCGTCGGACTGATCGTGACGCGTTTCGCGTGGATTGCGCACAGATTGGTGTCTTCAAACAGGCTCACGAGATAGGCCTCAGACGCCTCCTGAAGGGCGAGGAGCGCCGTCTCTTGGAAGCGCAGTTCATGCCCCGGCTTCATAAAACTCTGCGCGATTTCGCGCACCAAACGATTGAACGGCGCCTTGCGTAGCAGCAAATCCGTGGACTTCTGGTACCGACGAATCTCACGCAGTGCCACCGTTCCGGGATGGTAACGGTGCTGCCTGCGGACGCCGCCGGACGCGGGTGCACTTTTCCTGGCGGCTTTTGTCGCCAGTTGTGAGCGCGGCGCTTTGCCACCGGTAGTGCGCACGCCGTCTTTTAATTTGCGGGCGGTTTGCTTAGTGCGTGCCATATTCTCTTTCGAGTTGAAAAAGGGTGAAAACCTGAGGCTCTCCGAAATTAACCGGTACGAGTTCTTCTGAAAGTAGGGAGAGATACAATCGGAAGCTAATGAAGTTAAATCATTTATTTTTGCGGATGTGCGGGGAGGCTAGCTTCCAGCTCTGCTGTGGTTTTGATGCTGCTGTCTATTCGTCTCGCAGATTGCAAGATACGGACCATGGAGGGGCTGAATTTGTTGTCACCCGGCGACGAGGAACTGCGGCACGAATTTCCGCATCGATCGGCGAGTTGTGGGCCGTATCGGACGAGGGCAAATCCACCAAATGCGATGCCGCCGATGATCAGTATCGGCAGGATGAACTGAGTGAAGATCGAAGTGAACTGATCAGCTGCGAACGAAGTCACCGTGTCCGCGATCTTGTTTGCGAATGAGCGAATATAACCGATACCTTTGTTTGCGAGTTTAACTATCCCAACCAACACATCCCCGACAATATTCCACCCGTTGCGCCTGTTCGAGTATGTAGGAGGGTATGGGACATCCCAAAGCGGATTGAGTCCGTGGTCCATTGTCTGGGCCGATACGAATGCTTGATAAAGACTTTCGCCAAGTTCGGCCATCGCAGCAGTGAAGTATTTACCGGCTTGATCGATTTTCGGAATCAAGTCTATCAATTCAGATAACGAAATTTTTGCCTCGTCCGAATGGCGCACCGCGCTGGCGAGTGCTGCAGCCCTTCTCGCGCTGTTCGCATCCTCTTCCGCCTGGAGCGCGGCGAGATCGCTTGCAAAAAGATCAGTGATGTAGGTGAAATCAATGGCCAGTGACGCGAGAGCGCGGGCGCGGTCGCTCGCGTTCTTGGCGATGGCGGCCAATCTGTTCTGGTTTTCAGCTGTTTGCGCCAGCGTGACGTTCGGGAGACGCCAGCCGTATTGATATAAATCGTCTCTCGCAAGAGCGTCAATGCGGTTTGTGAAATTCAGTTGATTGTCGATCACTCCTTGCGCTAGGACCAGTGCGACGTCGAGCTGAACGGCGTTGGTAGTGATGCTACTGTTCCAAGTGGCCGCGAGACTTCCGTCAACGCCGGTCCCGACGGCCATGGTCATATCAACCACATTAGCACATGGGAGAAATTCGTTATTTACCTTGGCGGAAAACTCGACATATTCCGACCCTGGCGGCGATCCAGCACCACACAGGAAGAACGACACGCGCGCCTTGCCTCCAGGGGCGATTGGGATCTCGCGCGCCGTTGGTGCAGCGCAAGGTCCGTATTGTGTGGCGAGGAACAAGTTGGTCGAATCGAGCGTGTTGCCGACGAGCAATACCATTTCCACAGAAGACTGTACAAGACTGATGATCTTTGGACATGCAGATTCCACAAGAATACGGATCGGACCGCGTGGGATATTGATCAGAGCACGTGTCGACGCGCTCATTTGATCGATTAACATCGAACCAGATTTTGAAAAGTCGTTAAATACCCCAAACGGGCGCCAAAACTGATACTGCAACATCGTACATAAGCCACCACCACCGATGCGCGCAGTTCCCACACATTTACCATATGTGGGAGAGTTCGGATCCGAATCTATCTCGACCTTGTAATTAGACGGAGAGTCGACTTCGGTGTGGGGGAACGGCCGCCCTTCCTGTGCAACCCAATATCCGAGTGAAAATTGTTCAGGTGATGGTACGAGTGGCAGCAACACCGTGTTACGGCGTCTGTCTGAGTGTGGAACGAGCGGGAGTGCATCTTGTGATATGTCATACCGTGCCGACGCGAAAGTGATTGGGTCCCAAACCATAACAAATACACCTGGGAGTAACGTTTCGTGTGGGTCTGTCACAGTGACATCTTTCGATACAGTCGTTACTCCGCCCACGGTGTAAGTCACGGTGTGAGAATCAGACGCGGGATACATCTTACTGACACGCAAAAACGTATCTGAGACCAGCGCAAGTGTGAATTTCCATCCAGACGACAGCGTCGTACCGGACAGGAATCGATACACGAAGCGTTCGTGGGTGCCTCCGTCAGGGAGCTCTCCATTGACATGTGCGTTCCAGTCGTCAAAATGATCAGAAGTTGCCATGTAATCGAGTGCCAGTTCATAGGAGAACACATTGGCCAGGTTCCCGGTGTACGAACTGTTTATGGCCATCAACAACTCTGTGAACTTTAGCGGGTCGTCATTTTTGAGTTCGTCTACGTCTGCGATATCGCGTGTCTTCACGTTGCGTTTACGCGAATGGAGGCAGTAAGGCTTGGTTTGAAGTGAAGCACGAGAACCAATCTTGGCGAACGCCGATGCCAATTCCGCGAGTGATGTGACCGCCACGTGATCCAGGCCCCCGGAATCCGAATCAAACGCAACCGGTGTGCCCTGAACACAACCCGTGTCCTCCGTCACCTCTACAGCCCCGTTCAAGAACGCGTCAATTGCCGATGGGTCGGGAACATTGAGTGTGTTTGCGAGAACGCATTTTAGTTCTGTTATGACAATTGAACACCAACAAAACGCCATGCCAAATGGATCATTTGGCTGCTGCCATGTGGCGTCACATCCTTGAGGTCCTATCCAGTTTATCATATCGCGCGATGAAGGTCTCATTGTATTCTTGCGGAGTGTGACGAGAGAACCACAGGAGTCGACAAGACGAGTCGCCACCCCAGTTGGAGTGCCGCCGATCGTCACGACCTTGCGGATGACGATGTCCGAGACGTCGATGTGGTTCCACAAAGGGCCTAAATCGTACAGTTTGTCTGCCGGGGCCTGTCCCATATCATCTGCAAACGGACGCAAAAGGTTCCCGTTGCGGTTTGGTACGGTGGCAGCCCTCCTTGCGTTTGCCTGGATCAACGCATTGAGACTGTTTATCACATTAGTCTGCAGTTGAAATTCCTTGATGCCAGACAGCAGCGCCATCAGATCTGTTTGGAACGAATAAAATGAAGCACCGAGAGCCGCCTGCGTGTTGCTCAGTTCAGAATGAAAAGCGTCCAGATTCTCATTCACTTGCACCATGAGTTGCGAATCGAACAATGCGAGCTTTTGTAGATCGTTACTGGTCGAGTTCGTGATCGCCGTAAGCGTGTTGGACAGGTCAATGGATTCCTGCTGGGTCCCTTTGATATCTGGATCAAGTATTCCCAGTCCCTTCTGTAGCGCTGTATAGACTGCATTCTCCTTATCTTGAATAACCTCCAGCGTGCGGTTGGCGTTATACAACGATTGGTTGACGTTTTGGGAGAAGCCAGTCAAGTCATGCTGCGCCTGGTATATACTCTGCAGAATCCCAGCGGTCACGTTGTTCGCATTTAAAATTCTGTCCTTCAAGTCTCCCAAGGCAATTTGAGCTCCATATCTCTTGTCATTGAGAGTATCGTAATCCGCCGGGGTAACGCCAGTTGTGCACCAAGAGAAGAGATCGATGCTTTCGCCTTGCGACTGTGCAGCGATACACAGAGCATCTACGAAAGAGGTGTCGGGAAAGTCTCCCCAACCGTGGGGCGTTGTTATACTGAGTTCCTTCAAGCCGCGAGCTCCTGGAGGAAGTTCGTCAGGCGAGAGATATGGCGCGTCTGGCAAGCTCTGGTTTAAGCCGTCGTTTAGATTCCCGAAATTATCCGTCGAATAAACCATCGCCGACATCTTTTCCACGTCAGACGGGACAACACCAACATTCTTGACGGCAAATCCCCTCCTCGGGCGACTGCATTGAACAGAGAAAGGAAGGATCGTCCCACTGGTCGTCTGCAATTGGAGAGAGAACGTGATTTCCATGTCAGCTGGATTGCAGTCAAGTGTACTCGTAGGGTTTGTCTGTGTCACGCCGTTGATACGGTATACTTCACGTTCGGAATCGGAAATTTGAAACGCCGATACACACGATATGGTAATGATCAACAACGCCGTCGAGGAATCGAGCATCCCCCAGTTAGATTTCCGCCGCATCGCGACCACGAAACCCCTAAGTTGCGTTTTTCTTTTCTCTTTCCTGATTCGCGTGCACAACAAACACACAAAAATAATAATAAGTGCGGATACCACGAGAAAAAAAGAGAGAGAGAGAGAGAGAGAGAGAGAGAGAGAGAGGGAGAGAGAGAGATCCTATACAGAAAAAGAAATGTCATGCGCAAAGCGTTAATCATCTTTGGTATGTAATTTTCCATAGATTTCTTGCCGTGCTATCTCATCCGCCTTGGAACCGGATTGTTGTATGACAAACGCATTGAAGTCCACCGCTGTCCAAATCACGCTCACCAAAGCGAGTAAGATACCGGCGATAATGAGCAACCACGTGACGATTCCCTTTATAGAACCCCCTGTCAAGTTCAGTGCGTTCGAGAACCAACTCAACGGATCTTTGATGAACAATCCGACCAGCCCAGCGACGGTTCCATCTTGTCCAAGGATCAAATCGGCAAGTTCGTTCCACGAACTCTGATCGTCTAGCCCGACGAAAGTCGTGTTCGGGGTTTCCCGCCTGAGTTCGCCGATCGCGTTCACCAAACCTCCGAGCATGCGCCCGAACGTACGCGTCATGACTTCCGCTGCGTCGTGTTGACGTGCCATGAACGCCAATAAGAGATCGAGGCTGGCCTTTGCGTTTGCGTCGTCTTGAATGAGTTTTTCGAGCAAAGGCTGCGTGGCGGCGAACGCTGCATTGAATTTTTCGCGCGCGGCGTTCATCCTTTCGTTGAATTCTGCAAGTATTTC
This sequence comes from uncultured Phycisphaeraceae bacterium, assembly GCA_964527265.1. Lineage (GTDB taxonomy): Bacteria > Planctomycetota > Phycisphaerae > Phycisphaerales > Phycisphaeraceae > CAZGOM01. The sequence continues at coordinate 19,053 of CAZGOM010000080.1, forward strand.
ATCGGTCAGGTAGACGGTGAAGTTATTCTTGGCCTCTAAGGTCTCACGGTTTCCGAGATCGATGAGGTCTTTGATGATTTGGCTAAACCCTGAGGTCACGTCGACGACGCTTTGATCAACCCGATATCCGATGGCGTCGACCTCCATGTTCAGGTTATTCACCAGTTGATCCTGCAATGCCCCGAGTGCGTTAAGTTCCAATGCATGGACATATATCAAGATCGCATTCACACGGTTCGTCGTCAGCTCAACTACGGCACCGAGTGACCCCGAGCCGGTGAATTGTGTTATCGTTTGAGGATCGTACGAAAGCGTAATGGTTGTCGGACACGCGCCCCATGTCCCATCCGACTGCGTGTACGAGAATCCTAATACGTCAGGCTGGTTGATCGGCGCGCTCAAACAGCGCGTCGCTGAAAACGTGAACTTTTGACCGCCATGGAGTGTTATGAGCTGTGTGGAATTGCAGGTCCCGGTCTGAGTCACTCGGAACCTGTTGTCTGTGTCGGGGACGGTGTTGATCAGCTGGATGAGCAACCGTTCTCCGTTAATGGCAATCTCTTCGACGTCTGGACACACAGAGGCCGTCGTGAAGAATATATCGCCATTTGCCAGGTCCACCTGCGTTGAGACGATGGAGCTGGTGCTTTGGAGCGTCATTCGCCCGTTTTGACTATAGTCGTTTAACGGGCCTTGTATCTGAATCGTGAAATATTGTCTTCGAACACACCATTCTCCGAGGAAAATAGGCAAGTCGCCTTTACACTGGCCGTATGTTAAGGACGAAGGATCGGTATCCAAATCCACTCTATACCAAGACGCTGAATGGTCAGCAGCCGTGTGATCGAAGTCAATAAGTTCTCGTTTCATCCAGTCATTCATGTTATATTCTTCCGGCGTTGGGGTGCTTACATAGTCGACATGCCATCGACGCGCGCCAGCGAATGCAGAAAGGGAGATTGCCTTATCGGGAATGTCATACTGTGTCGATTCGAAAGTCAGCGGATCTACGACCATCGCAAACATCGAATCGTGTCGCAGCAGTTCTTCGTGTGTGTTACCAAGAGAAACATCGGTGTAGCGAATAAATGGCGCCCCGTTCAACGATACCTCTATACTGGCTTCGATTGTCGTCAATACAGGGACCATCACACTTAAGAACTGGTGTTCACTCAGGAGGATTGAGAACGTAGAGGTCGGACCGGTATCGCCCCTGACCGTGCGCGTGAACAAACGTTGCTCTTGGGTCATACGATTTGGCGGAGATCCCTTGACGATAAGACGCTTATCTGTCATGTTATTGGCGGTAAAAGCGAATGCGTCCTCGGCAGAACGACCAAACCAAAATGCCAAATTGTTAAGCTTGTCGGAGGTCTGTTCTCCTGTTTCTGTGACGTTGTAGTTCAAACTCGACGAGAGGACTCTGAACCGGGCGACGTCCAGAAGTGCTGGATCGTAGTCAGCCGGCCCTTTGAGCCCGGTCAATGTTGTGATCATGTAAGATGATCCAGCCACCGGTCGGCCACGGCGTGTTATGTTCGCAAACATCTCTGCCAGGTCGGTTACGGTTTGCAGGGTTGTGCGTTCATCATATCCACCGGGAAACGAGTTGGAGTAATCATCAAGGCACCCGTCTTCTCTGTTTCCCGTATCCAGCCATCCTTTGACGTACTGCATGCCAAGAAGATGACAACGTTTCTCTATCATTTTGCTGTAGCAGATACAGCGTTGAATGAGTGGTACAACTCCCAGAGTATAATTGGCTATGCAATCGGCCGGCCCCAACATCGTATAGATGTCGTCGATGCGCGGACTGAACACGTAACTATCACCAAGAAGATACGCTGTTGAGCAATAGACTTCAACAGTGCTGACAACTCCGTACAATTGTGAGTTTTGCATGATAAGTGCAACGTTGATAGTGAACCTGTGTTTCAGTGTCACCTCGATGTCCGGAGGCAAATCGTTCTCGTTAATGATCGGAGGAACGCCAGCCTCACCTGTGATTTCAGTGAACGGCACCATGACCGTGTTATATGGTGACATGTACGTACTCGGTTCGTTTAATAAACGATGAACGTTCTCAGATTGTTGGTCGATCATGAAATCGTTGTTGGCCATCTTCCACATGACCGTAGAGGCATCGGTGATCCCCGTTGATGCGTATCTAATTTGCTGGCTGTTGTAACCTTCTAAGTCGTACGCGTAATACAACAATCTTTGTAGCCCGGACGATGACGCCTGTTTATTGTTGGAGCTTCGCAACATCAGAAATTCCAACGTCGAACTGGTTTGGTTGACGATGCGGTTCATCAAATCGGCAGTCGCGGAGATATCTTTGTCAATCCCTGCGACCTTATCAGCTCTGTCTTTTAGCTGTAACGTGGTATCATTTCTGGTTTTTTCCGCCATAACCCTCGTCAGGTTAGCCTGATATTGGAGCAACCCTAAAGCGGCATTTGACGCGTTCAAATACGCTGCGAGGTCGGAGCCCAACAAAGTAAGGTTTTTGAAGACGTGGCTCTTCTGAACCTCTGTCAATGCGGCACTTTGCCCGTAAGTCCTGAATGCATCGGCCGCATCTTTTACGGCTTTAGCGGTATCGTTGTATCGCGATGGAGAAACACCTTTGTAGCACGCCTGGTGGTCCCAATGCTGCCCGTAAAGATCAGTGAACGAGACGTATTCGGTACCGGGCCCCATGTCACTACAGTAGGCGGCGAGCAACTCAGTATAGCCGATTTTCGCATCAGCCGCAGGCCTAGCGAATGGGTTTTCCTGTCCGCTGTGTGAAATCTTGAGCTGGATTGCAATTCCGGTTTTCGTAAAATGGTGGATCATCTGGCACGTTTCTCTACCAGTGTCTTGCATACATTGCGTCATCGTGGCCCATAACAGTTTGCGACCCGCTGGATCATCTGCCTGTGAAGGAATTGAGTTCGGATCTGTGATATTGGAATCCAAGAATCTGGCGGAATTCCTCGAGACGGAGGTCGTACTACGTGCCAGGCGTGATACGCGTGGTATCAGGCTAGAAAGATGTAATTCGTACTCGCGGGTTTCCGGGTGGCAGCGCACCGATACCGGGTAAAGAATGTCCGTAGAATCATCCAGAATCTGGAAGGCGGTAGTGCCGCCGAAATAATCGGCCTGCTCGCATGCCAGAACTCGCTTGGGTGCGGTTCGCGGGACACCGTCGATGACTTCGACCGGGACTGTCTGAGAAATGAATTGCAGCGAATTGACGTGTTGCGCTGGCGCCACCGAGACGAGCAGCATGGCATACAGCGGCAACATCAGCGTCCTCGAAACGGACAATACCTTCCGTCCGACTTCGGATGTGCAGGCAAACATTTTTTTGTCTCCGGCTCCTCCTTCTTTCCTTTTTGGACTTCGTGGGCTTGTCTTCGCACCTCGATGTGACGTCGGATAATTGAAAGAGTTGCACACACTCGGCTACACCCTCCCTATGAAATTCTTTCGTTCCTCTTTATTTAAGAGATACATCTTTTAAAACTGGGGAAGCTGTGTAGTCTTTCAATTTTGCATCAATTGATAGATTCTCGGGCCACAAAAACGTTTTTCTACGTTCTTGGTGATCCGAACTTCAACTTCTCCGACCACTCAATCTTCAAAATAAGGTGGAACTTTCGATGGCTGCTGCTGCTGCTGCTTCATCGAGCTCCTCTGCAGCCGGCGCGGGATCCGGAAGGGTTCCTGCCGCCCCTGCCTCTGCCTCTGCCTCTGCTTCTGCCCCCTCGGGCAATGCTGAAAACGACAGCGCGCGAAAGCGCAGACGCTTACAATTGGACGAAAAATGTGACGGCGAAGACGAACATCTCAGCAAAGGCGATCTGATTGCCATCTGCCATGTTCATGAATTGCGCATCCGCGTCGAGCGCGAAGAAAAGCATCTGCTCATGTCCGCCATGCGGGTCCCCGTGCGGACCTTTCATCTGCCTTCGGAACTGGAATTCCAAAAGTCGCTGGCGTGCGTCGAGGCGATGCGGAATATGATCTCCTCTTCGCGCGTACCCCAAAAGTCGGAAGCTCAGATCGCCGAATACCGAAAAGCTGAGGTGACTCGGGCGATACACGAACAGACTCACGAAATGTGTTTCACCTCTGTCGGGCTGATCAAAAACTTTACACACCACGGCAAACACGACTTTCATGGATACGATCTGATGCTCGAGCATCTGCAAACGACACGCCGCGTCACGCCGAAAGATGTCGTCGACACTCTGTTGGTGTGCCAGGCGCTTCTCGTCGAGGCGAGGCTCGTATCTGCCGAGCGCGTGAAGTTCGTGTTCTATTCCATCGCCCTGGAACTTCGCGAATTCCTGACCGTGGCGTGGTCAATTTCGAACGAAACCGAACTCTTCAGGCTTTTGGCTTCATACGATTATGGCGTCGTGGCGATTGCTTTGGCTGCGCCGTACATCCGTGTGCACTCAAAGTGGGAAAACGTAAACGTTCTCACGTTTCTCACGGTGGTCTCGAAAACGTGGCCGAAACGCGATAAGACGATTTTGGATGACAACATTTCCGGCGCAGTGCGCGACGCGATCGATCGCGCCATGGCCGCGTGGCAAAGCCCGCATCAGCCCTGGTACGACTCCCTTCAAAACAAGGTCGCAGAAATAGAGACCAATGCGCGACGTTTTGTCGCAGGAACCGTCGAGGATTGCGGGAAGTCGGCATCTTTGCTCGCAGGTCTCGATTACAAGAGCGTCGCAGCTTTCGCCGCCCACGCAAAGTTTATCAACGACACAGGCGTACACGGTCCGCTCGACGAGACAGCCACGCGCGTCTTGTTTGACGAGTACGCGAATGCCTTAAGGGCAGCATCCGCTTCGGCCGTTGCCGCGGCGGCCAAAACTGTTTCTGAGTCGAAATACTATCCCTTTGCCGCTGCATTCGCTGGCCTCTCTGATGCTGCCGCTGAGGTTCCTCGCCGTGCTGCTGCTGCTGCCGATGCCGCCTCTGCCGCTGCGGCAGCGGCATCGCGTCAGGCTGCTGCTGCTGCTGCTGCTGCTGCTTCTGTCGCGTCAGCTTCGCGGCCGGATTCGCGTCCGGCTGCTGCTGCTGCTGCTTCTGTCGCGTCAGCTTCGCGACCGGATTCGCGTCCGGCTGCTGCTGCTGCTGCCGCCGTCTCCGGCCGGCGCTCTCGGATTCCGTACTGTGGGAACAGCGGTTTCGTGGGCGACGAGGAAGGTGATCGTAAACACCAAACGGGCGAAGACGACGCGGAACCGGGCGAGTCCGACTAAAGCAAAAAAAGCGTGGTAAAGTCCAGGGGCTTCGCGTGTTCTAAGCCTGGCGTCTAAGGCTTCTGAATCCCGTTGAACCCAAGCCACATCGGCTTCCCCCCGTTTCTGTTCCTCTGTCCGCAGTCTCGTGTGTTTGTTCATACTTTGACTTTCGCGCAAGCCTCGCATAGCCACAGAAACGGCTGCGCATTTTCGCGTGTCCGTTGATGTTTCGATGGAAAACGCGTATGTGCGCATTTTGACACTATCTTATTGTCATGTGCTCTCGGACACATCCGGTGAGGGATAGAGATAGAGAGAAAAAGAGAGAGGAGGTTAGGTTACTGCTTTCGACACTTGGAATTTTGCTGACGTTTTTATTCCCGGATGTGCGGCTAAATATCCCGGAAAAGGCGGAGGAATTTTCGGATATGTTTGGGCGCAAAATGAAATTTTCTCCCGGCCCGACCCTGGGGGGGGGGGGGGGTCCCTATGTTGGTACAGGGAAAAAAATTTTGGGTGGATGGTCAGGCAGGTTCCGCATGGAGTGACTTTTGTATATGGTCAAAATCTGACCCCCATATTTTGGCCTTATCTCAAGAAATGACCCCCTTCCTGTTAATTTTTTCTGAAAATTTTTTCGCTGCGAAAATTTTTGAAATTTTTCTGTGTAGAATTATGGGTCCCTTTTCTTGAGATG
>CAZGOM010000081.1:0-24927 GCA_964527265.1 uncultured Phycisphaeraceae bacterium
CCCCCCACTGCCAGCACCGCACCCGCAAGCTCCCCCCGCTCCACATACGGCATCACAAGATCCGCAACCCCAAACACCTTCTTGGCTATATCCTGATTTGTCATATCAATATCCTAATAGTTTCCCTTACCGAGGGCACGGCCCCAAGCAGTGCCGTGGGGGTGTGTCTTGCTCACGCAACAAAAATTCTATTCCTTGACGCCCATCCCACCCCCTGGCCTTTACAATTTACCCCTTACCTTCATCACTTTCTTCCGGGGCACCATGCCTTCCTGGCAAACTCAAGAACTCCTCCTCGACTTCGCCCTCCCCGCGCTCCTCCTTATGTGCGGCATCTTGCTCATCCACTCGGCCCTCAAAAAATTCCGCCCCCTGAAACCAGCGCCCCGTTGCTTCAAATGCAACTATGACATGCGCGCCGCCTCCTCTCTCACCTGCCCCGAATGCGGCTTCACCCACAAATCCCAAAGACAACTCCACCGCGGCAAACCCCGCTACATTCGTCTCATACTTGCCTCCCTCCTGATCCTCCCCACCCTCACGCCTCTCTATTTCACCCTCTTTATCTACCCCTGGGCTTATCCACGCGAGGCCGCCTTTCAAGAAGTAAACAATTGGCGCAACAAAGACCATTGGCGCTCCCAAACCTACGATTTCAAATTTCTGACCCCTCCCACTCTCGTACCAAACACGCCCCCAGGTCCGATTGCCCGCGCTTTGCTGTCAGTCACATGGGCCGCTTGGGGAATCGATCCCCTTGCCACGTGGCCTCAAACCACCGCAAGTTGGGAAAATGGCAAACGCCCCACCCTTTCCGACCAACAAGACGATCAACTCTCACTTGAACGCCTGTCGCTGGAAGATCTTTCCTGGGCTCGAGAGAACGCCCCCTGGGGATACGCCGTCAATCGCTACTTGATCCACCAATTCACGAACCCCGCAGACCATTACGCTCGCCACGTCGCACAGGCGCTCTACTCCCACGAACTTTTCTTCATGTCTGAAACATCGACATCTCTCACTCCTTCCTCAACCAATGCCTCCACGCTTTTCCCCGCACTGCGTGGCATCCAAACCGTCACCATCGGCAGCGGCACTCCTGACGATGACATCATTCAAGGCATCGCCGGCATCCAGGGTCTCCAGACACTCAAGTTCACATGCATCGCGTTCACTCCGCAGCAACTCACGCGCCTGAGCCAGAACCCCTCGCTCACAACCATTCATTGCGCAATTGACTTTCAGTGCAAAGGCAATGTCAACACCTACTTGACTGCATTTGCCTCCTTTTCCCATCTCCGCAAATTCTTCATTGACTCCGCCTACACCCAGAATGGCAAACCGGCCAAAGTTCCCCCGTACACCCTCTCGGATCACGCGCTCGCAGCCATCCTCGCCAATCCATCCCTTGAGCAAACAAATATCGACTCCACCATCGACATCAATCACTTCCCCCTCGCCATCGCGGCATTAAAAACTCGCCTCACCCCCGTCAAATGCCAACTGGTCATTCTCGGCGATCCATCCCAGACAGGCGCCCTTCGAGACCTCACACGCCATTCCGGTCTCTCCATCGTCGACCGCTCCACGCCCGGCAACCCCTCACAGGAGAAACCGGCCACCCCCATCCAATGACTTTCTCAAGCCCCTTTTCCTTCTCTGAGAGTGTCTTCACGCCTTCGCGCCCCCCTCGCGAAACGCCCCCTCTCTCTTCATCCCTTCCCCAACCTTCCCCTCGCCTCTTTCACCACCTCCGCCACCCGCTCATAACCGCGCCCCACCCCATCCCCTTCCAACCGCTCTCTCAACACCTCAGCCACCACCATCACGCCATCCAGAATCCCTTCCAGCCGCTTCACATCCATCCCATTCAGATCTGCGCGGCTCTTACCCTCCACGCCCTTCAAAACCACCCCTAAAAGCTCGACCAACCGCGCCATCAAAAGCACTCCATCCTCCGCCAGCACCAGCCGTGTAAAAGCAGGGTCTTCCTTCTCCAGCATCCAATACCGCGCCAACGTCTTCAACAGCCCGCTCGCCCGCCTCAGCCCCAGCGACGGCTCATCCTTCACCAGCACCAGTGGCACTTTCTCAAACTCCGCTATCACCCGCATCAGCCGCCCCCTCAGCTTCCGCCGCTCTCCATTGAACTCCCCATGCAGCACCGTCTTCGTCAAATGCTCCTGATGCTTTGAAACCAGCCGCGACACAAACACCCCAATGATGATCACCCCCACCACAGCCTCCAGCCCCGCCACCAGCCTTCCATAAGACAGCGGCAAATAATCCCCATACCCCAGCGTCGTCACCGTCACCGCACTGAAATACAAGCAATCCAAAAACGAAATCCCCGCATACGCCCCCGCCTCCGTCTTCTCTGTAAACGTCGCCACAATCCCCCATCCATGCCCCGACCCCACGTAATAAAGCCCCGCGCACCCGATCGTCACCAACACAAGAACAAGCGCCAGCGTCCAAGTCCTCTCAAAAAGATCCTTCACCTCCCCCCAAACCCACCTCAAACCCCCATCCCCTTCTTCGCTGCCGCCATTAAAACCACTCGCGCGCCTGTTCATACACACACCATATCATCCCGCAAAAAGCTCTGAATCATCAGACTCCCAAGTAATTTCTATAACCAATGGCTGTTGACCGCCTCACTTCCCTGGCCTCTTCTCCCGATCAATCACAAACCCCGTCTTCGACCCCTGCTCCGTCACCGTGTTGTTCTTCGCCCCGCTGCTGTAAGCATCCTCCCCGGCCCAATCCACCAGAAACGAAAAATTCCCGCCTTCGCTCAGTTCCTTGTGATACTCCACCTTCGGGTTCCCGTACCCCTGGCAAGACCCTGACGCCTTGTATTTATCCGCACCGCTCACATCCAGCAGCAATCCGAATCCCGCCTGCTGCGCCACACCCTGCATATTCGCTCCGTCGGCGTCGTACACATCGTTGCCGTCAAAGTCGCACAGCGCCCCATGCGAAAAATCCCACGCAAACCCATGCCCCGCCATCGTCCCCCCATAGAAATCATCCCCCTTGTCATCAAACATGAATCCCAATGCGTAATGGCACCCGAAGCACACCCCATACCGCATGAACCGCGCTTCCTTGCGCGGCCCACCGTCATAAGCCATGCGCGTCGCCCCAAACCGCTTGTCGTTCCCGCCAAAGTCCCGCGTGAATCCCGCCGCAAACCAATACCCCGATCCCATTGAAAAATAATCGCTCTCATACGTGTCATCCCCGCCGCCATCCAGCAGCACCCCGATCCCGCCATTCGCCACCCCGCGCGGCCCATACCCGCAACCCTGCGAAAACCCGTCATACCCCGGCGAATCGTCATACCCATCTAGCAGCAGCCCGCCCCCGTAATACGAGTCCGCCCCATCCAGGTCATCCAGCAATCCCAGCCCCAGCGGCCCTCCCACACCCTGCGCAAACAGCGCCCCGCGGAACGCATCATTCCCCCCGCGGTCCACCAGCAATCCCACTCCCGCAATCGCCGATCCCTGCACCCGCTTCAAACCCTTATACGTGTCATTCCCTTCGTTATCGATCAGTACGCCTGCCCCTCCCACGCACGCTCCCTGCGCCACATCCCCTCCTTCATACACGTCATCTCCCTTGGCATCCACCAGCACCGACACGCCGAGAATCGCCCCTCCCTGAATCCCCGGCTTCACTCCCCGGTAAATGTCGTTCCCCTCCAGGTCCACTATCACCAGCACCGGCCTCTGCTCCGACAGCGTCCCCTCTTCATAAACATCATTCCCGCCCACATCGATCACCATGATCACGTCCGTCATTTCATCCAGCCGGTACACGTTCATCCCCGGTCCTCCAATTAAGATCCGTCCATTCCTGGTCTGAATCACACCCTCCACCACCCCCTCCACACCCTGAATCACTGGGGCCGTGGCCTGCTTCTTCACTCCCTCCGCCACACGCGCTGCAAAACCCGGCCTCGCCACCGTCACCAGCGCCTTGGCTGCCTTCACATATTCCGCCCGGTCAACCTTCTCCAGCAAATCAAACATCTCCCGGCTTCCCTTCATATCCGGCAGACGCGCCCCAATCCGCGCATTCCCCGTCGTCACCGCATACGCCCCATCCCGCAGCTTCGCCCGCTCCTCCACCGTCAACGGCGCCATCGCCCTCTCGCAGCACTCCACGGCATATTCCAGTTTCTTGACCGCCATGCCCGCCAGCGTCCCCGCCATCCCCGGCGTCTCTCCGCTCACCCCCCGCACTTTCAAATCCAGCTTATCCGCGCTCTGGTCCAGGGCTTCGCTTAAATCATCCTTCATCACCGCCGCATGCAATTCACGTGTGAATTTCTCCCCTTCCCCCGTCGCCGTCAGTGGATTCCTCAGCAGATGATCAATCCAATTCAGCCGGCAATTCCCCGTCTTATCCCCCCAGCTCTTGGCCCCCGTGCTGTCGTCCAGCTTCTTGGCCAATAACTCCTGATACGCCTTCAAAATCCCTTCCAGTTTCCGCTCCGCGATTCCCGCCTTGATCTCCCCCTCAAATTGCCGCACCGCTGCCGCGCTGAACGACTCTTCCTCCCCCGCCATCGCCGCCCCGCATACCAGCATCCCCACCGCCACACCCATCCCAGTCACTAACCAGTTCATAATCTTCATAAAACCCTCCAACTCTTTCTGGTATTCACCTTCTCACTCGTGTACCTTGTACCCTTTCCCAAGCAACGCTGCTCAGGTTCCAAACCACCGCCAAAAACATTCTGTTCTGCCCACTACCCAGAACCCAAGACCCAGAACCCATCCCATGAATCCACTCACTCAATCCCAAATCGACCAATACCACCTCGAAGGCTTCACCGTCGTCCCCAGCATCTTCTCCAAAGACGACCTCGCCAAAATCGACGCAGCCATCAGCCAACTCACCGACAAAGCCGCCCGCGAAGGCCGCATGGAACAGATCCTCGAACTCGAACCCCAACCCCTGGACGGCAAGCCCGTCGCCCGCCGCATTTACAACCCCGTCCACGCCCACGAAGCCTTCAAAAACCTCGCCACCGATCCCCGCATCCTCGACCGCATCACTTCCCTCATTGGCGGCCACGTCGCCATCCAGCACAGCAAGCTCAACATGAAACCCGCCAAGGTCGGCTCCTCCGTCGAGTGGCACCAGGACATGACCTATTTCCCTCACACCAACGACAGCCTCGTCACCCTCCTTGTCTATCTCGACGACGCCGATGAAGCCAACGGCTGCCTCCAGGTCCTCCCCCGCAATCACCACCACTACTTCAACCACACCCTCCCCGACGGCTCCTTCGCCGGCATGATCATGGAACCCATCCACTCCGGCGCGTTTGGTAAGCCCGTCCCCCTCGCCGCACCCGCCGGCAGCGCCATCTTCATGCACTGCCTCACCCCTCACTCCTCTCTCCCCAATCTCTCTCCCCGCGGCCGCCGCACCCTCATCTTCGAATACCGCGCCGCCGATGCCTACCCCATCTACTGGGGCGAATCCACCCTCGTTGCCGAGCGTCTCGTCGTCCATGTCAAGGGCAACATCTCCAAAACCGCCCGCCTCGCCGGCCCCAATCCCCCCATGCCCCTCCTCAACGTCGACGCCTCCAAACGTTCCCTCTACGAATGGCAAAAAGCCGCCAAAGAAGCCCTCGCCAAAGCCTGAAAAAATCCCTTCTGGTTAGCCTGAAACGTAAAGTGAAGGTTCCTGCCTGTTTGGCGGTACTCCGCTCAAACAGGCATCCCGTTGGACCCCCAACTCACCCAGCCACGCTGAATGCCCCAAAACCCTCCGGCATCCATCTCTGAACCCGAAACGTAGAACAAAAGGCTCTTGTCGGATTGGCTCTGGCTGGTGATGCCCCGCACAATCAATCATCCCCAATCCACCGCCTGCAAAAAACTCCCCCTCTATAAGTAATAGCGGTCCACACCACCCCTTTCGTACACACAAAAAATAAAAATCTTTCCCTCCAACCCGGCTCTGGACCTCAAACCTCTCTCAAACTAATATATCAGTTAACCACCCACGAGGAAATAAATGACCACCCAACCCACCAACACCCGCGATTCCCTCCTCCATGCCAACCGCGACAACACCCCCTGGGTCTCCCTCACCCTCCCCCAGCAGATCAAATCCATCGAACTCGAAGGCTACGTCGTCTTCCCCTCCATCCTCTCCCCCGACCTCATCGCCTCCGTCAAATCCGAGGTCGACCAACTCCCCACCAATCCCACTGACTACAGCCAGAACCAGCGCTCCTGCACCGACCTCTACTTCCGCGATCTTCCCGCCACCCACTCCCTCATGACCCACCCTGTCATCATGAATTTCCTGCAAAATCTCCTGGGTGACGACCTCATCTGCACCTCCTTCACCTACGCCCTCTCCCGCGCCGGCCACCCCGGCATCGCCATCCACACCGACTCCCAGCCCTACGGCAGCAAAATCTTCGGCGTCGAAGCCTCCAGCCCCTGCCTCGTCCGCGTCCTCTTCTACCTCGACGACCTCACCCCCGAGCGCTCTCCGCTCAAAGTCATTCCCCGCTCCCACCTCTCCATGCACAAAGATGGCATGCCCTACAACCGCTACTTCAACCACCCCGACGAAGTCATGGTCACCCTCCCTCCAGGCAGCGCGGCAATCATCAATCAGAAAGTCTTTCACGCCAATTACCCCAACTTCTCCTCCGAAGACCGCCGCCTCGTCGCCGTCGCCTTCCGCCCCGCCTGGGCCGGCCCCATCGCCGAAGTCAACGAACGCGACGAATCCAAAATCGCCGCCCTCCCTCCCCACATGCGCGCCCTCATGGGCAGCCTCAACACTCGCCGCATCGACTTCAACCTTCCCAACCGCCCCGAAAACATGAAAGCCAACGCCATGGGCATCAGCCCATCAAGATGGGGCAATTAAGTTGAGCTGCAGGATGTTTCGTTGAGCGGGTGCCCCAGGTCGCATTCTGATCAAGCCCGGGTTTTGCCGACGCCGCACTCTCATCCCAACGCTACAATCCATTCACAATGGCCCCGAATCCGGATAATCTGCCCAATTCCAAGCCTCACCCGCTCAATTGGTTCCGCATGGCAATCGCAGTGTTGCTGGTTTGCGTTGCCACCGCCTCCCTCACCATCTATGTCACAGTTTTGATCTTCTCGGGTGATAAGACCAGCACCACCGAGACCGACTGGGAATGGAAACGCCGCGCCTTGGTCGCCCGCCCCATCATTGAAGCCCTGCACCAGCACAAGGCAAAAAACGGTGCCTACCCCGCCGATGACTCCCCCCAAATTCCATCCATCCTTAAATCTTCGGCCATCCCGGGCAATCCCGAAGGCATCAACGACTGGGCCTACCATCAGACCTCTAACCCTCCCGGCTTCACCCTCACCAACAAACTCGGCTGGAATGCTTCCTTCGAGTACAGATTTAACGGCTCCACCGGCGCCTGGGTCTACAACCCCGGCGACGGCAAACCCGAAAAAAATATCAAGCTCGATCCCTGACCATCTTTCTCTTTTCCCGCTCTGCGTGGGCTTTCATTGCATGCGATTGCTCAGCTTCACTTCTCCAGCTTCAACCTCGCCCACATCTCGTGATAATGAAAATCCGCGCTCGGCAGCGTCGGCACGCTCGATAATTCCCCACCCATCACCTCGTGATACGCCGAGTGGTTGTACCGCCCGATCAAAATTTTCCAACCTGTCTTCTCATCAAAAGCATCGCCCCGTGACTTTAATTCTGTCAGCGGCACCGCCATCTCCACCGTCCAGCCCTCATCCTGATCCTCCCACTTGTTAAGCGTCCCCATCACCCGCGCCTTCACCTCCATCCCCGTCTCCCGCCGGATCTTCGACGCCATATACGTCCTCCCCCGCGATGGATTCAGATACACCGTCTTGCGGCTATTGGGCGTTCCATACATCTCCCAATACCACAAATGCCCATCGGGCTTCAAGAAAAGCTCCAGCGCATCGCAGGTCGAGTATGAGAGCACATTGTCCTGATCCCCTTCCGCCACCACATCCAGTTCCGTCAGTCGCCCCGCCACATAAAAATACGTGTCATCCCAGGCCACCTGCACGCTCCCCGGTTCCACCAGCTTTTGCCGAATCCCATTCGCACGCCACGCCACCGCCATCGGATACACCTTCGCGCGCTTCCACACCTCGTCATTCAAATCCCCATCCACCACCACAGGCACCCGCGCACGCGCCGCCACCACTTCCCGCGGCTCACCCACCCCTGGCCTCTGGAGCGGTGTCCCATCATTCATCGGCATCAACAGCGGATTCTTATCCGGCGGCACATAAGGGTCTTTAGTCCCCTGGCATCCCGCCAGCAACCCTGCAACACACAAAACAACCCAGCTCATTTTCATAGTTGAAGTGTACTCGATACCTTCCGCCTTCAACGCTCTTCAGGATGTTACACGCAGGGCGATTGCATTTGACGAATATCCCACGCTTTCAGGTTGCCGGGTTGTCGCATTGCCGGGGGGCTTTAAAAACGTCAATCCCCTCCAAGGTGAATGACATTTTGATACATGGATATGCCTTGCGGCCACGCATTGACACCCGGCAACCCGCAGCGAGACAACCGGATGCATGGGCCATCGAATACTTCAAATGCGATTACCCTGCCTCTCCCCTGACTCCTGCTCATGTTAAGCTTCGGTTAGAATGCCCGCCCCACGTCCACACCGTTCCAGAGGCCCGCTTGCTCACATTGTTGATCTCCGAATACTCACTCTCTCAATGGCATTGGGCTCTTCTGGCCTTCACGCTCATCGTCGCCTTCGCCTTTGAAATGGTCAACGGCTTTCATGACACCGCAAACGCTGTTGCCACAGTCATTTACACCAAAAGTCTTAAACCCTGGACCGCCGTCATCCTTGCCGGTGTCGCCAATTTCCTGGGCATCTTCATCGGCGGCACCGCCGTCGCTTTCGCCGTCGTTCACCTCCTTCCCATCGACGTCCTGGTCAGCACCGGCTCCAGCGTCGGCGTCATCATGATCGTCTCTCTCCTGCTTGCAGCCTTCTCCTGGAACCTCTTCACTTGGTATCTGGGCATTCCCGCCTCCAGTTCCCACGCCCTCGTCGGCTCCATCCTCGGCGTCGGCCTCGCCAGCGCCTGGCTCACCGGACGTGGTATTTTCGGCATCAACTGGGTCGCCGCCCAGAAAGTCGGCCTCGCCCTCCTCATTTCCCCCCTTCTGGGCTTCGCCCTCGCCCTCATCTGCTATTTCATATTCAAAGCCCTCGTCAAAGACCCCATCTTCTTTGAACCCGCCAAGCCCGAGAAAACCCCACCCCTTTGGGTCCGCATCATCCTCATCATCACCTGCACAGGCGTCAGCCTTTCCCATGGATCAAACGATGGCCAAAAAGGCATCGGCATGGTCATGCTCGTCCTCATCGCCATGCTCCCCCTTCATTACTCCCTCAATCTCGATGCCACACCCAAAGAGCTCGAAAACTTCCGCGCCGCCGCCCGCTCCCTCTCCTCTCACGTCTCCCGCATCAATCACGGCGCTTTCATCAACACCGATAACATCAGCCCCTTCCTCCTTTCAGACTTTCAAATCGGCGTCTCACCCCGCAACGGCGCAGACCCCGATGGCGCACTTGTCGACAGTCGCCCCTCCCACGGCTTGCTCGTCAACCGCCTCTCTCTGATCCTTGCCCACATCGACAAAAAACAAACCTTCGAACAAATCGACCCCATCGAACGCTGGCGCATACGCATCGACCTCCTCCGCGTCGAAACCTCCGTCAACACACTCCTTGAAGAACACAAATCCCTCCCCCCCGCTGAACGCGAATCCATCAAAAAAGACCTCCGCACGCTCATCAGCGCCACTGAATACACCCCCGATTGGGTCATCCTCGCCGTCGCCGTCGCGCTCGGCATGGGCACCATGATCGGCTGGAAGCGCATCGTCGTCACCGTCGGCGAAAAAATCGGCAAAACCCATCTCTCCTACGCCCAGGGCGCCAGCGCCGAAATCGTCGCCATGGGCACCATTGGCCTCGCCAGCCTCTGGGGCATGCCTGTCAGCACAACCCACGTCCTCTCCTCAGGCATCGCAGGCACCATGGTCGCCAGCAAATCCGGCGTTCAGCTCAAAACCCTACGCAACATCGTCGTCGCCTGGCTCCTCACTCTCCCCGCCGCCATGGGCCTCGCCGCCGCATTCTTCATCATCGGCACCAATGCCATCGGTGTCGATCTGGGAAACCTCAAACCCCTCCTGGATGAAAGCCAGCTCGTCCAAACCCACATCCATATTCCCCAGCGCCCCTCCCCCGCCAGCCCGCTCCCGCCCACTCCATCTGCTGGCCCCCTCCAGGCCAATGCTGCGCCCGACGCCCCCCGCGCAGCCGATCCCGTCCCCGCTACCAATCCTGCCGAATAACCAGCCAAAGGTATGCTGACCAATTCCCATCCGGCCTTCCCTATCTCCGCCTCCCTCGCACGCTACTTTGAAGCCGTCTCTTCCTTGCGGCGATTCCGGTCGAAAAACAACGCCGCAATCACCCGGTAAATCACCAGCACCACCAGGATTGAGGCCGCTGCAATGACCACCACGGTCCATGCCCGAAAGTAAAGCCGATCAATCGACGTATCCATCACGTCCTGCAGGTTCTTGGCCATCAGATCCTGCTGAGTCTGCACGGTCGATCCGAGTTGCTCAATCGCGGCTTGTCGCTGCGCGGCGATATCGACATTCACCTGTTTAAGCGCCGCGTCGCGTTGTGTTGCAATCAGCACATCCAGATCTTTCGTCGCTTGCTTGATTGCTGCTTCCCGCTCCTTGGCGACCAATTCATCCAACTGCTTGACCAGTGTCGCCTGTTGTTCGGGAAGCCCTGCGCGGAACTTCTCGATCGTCCGTGCAAATTCACCGCAAAACTCCACAAACCGTGCAGTCGAATCATTAAATCGCGTCGTGCTCGCTGAGACTGTGGATGTGTCTTCCAGCAGCTTCGTCACCTTCGGCTGCCGCAGCGTATCCGCCAGCATCCGGTTATAGAGCACATCGGTCTGCCAGGACAAAAGCATGGGCATGTACTGCGTGTAGAAAAACATCCGCTCGGCAAGAAGCCGCGATTCTTCCACCTGCCGCACCGCAGGGTCGAGCCCTGCAAAGGGGTCCGGCCGAACCAGGTTAAAAATACTGTTGGCCACACGCAGCCCGCCGTTGGCTTGCTTGGCCTCTGTAAAATCCGCCAGCCTTGCAGTCCCAACATGCCGTTGGCCCGGATGCTCCCGACGCCACTGGTCAACCAGTTGCCGCAGTTCCTTCACTTGGTCCGGTGTCAGTTTTTCGCCCGCCAGGGTCCAGATGATCGCCTCTTGCCCCTTGAGCACCTCCCGGATCCTGGCCGCATTCTCAGCCCCATATTGCTCACTCACCCACGAATCGTCAGCCGTCACCCGGGTCAGCGTGACCATGAGTGTCATATCCATCAATCCAAGAACAGGATTGGGATCAACCGCGTTATTCAGCGCCCCCTGGCAAGCATTGAGCTTGTCCTGCAGTGCCGACATCCGGGCTTCAGGCGTCGTGAGGCTCCCCTGAACCTGGTCGTACACATCTGAAATCGCCGCTATGTAACGCGTCGCGAAGTTAATCGTCTTGGTTTGAACCTGTTTGGGATCGACCTGCTCCTGGGCTGGAACGACTCCAGGCAATAAGTTGGTTTCGGCGGAACATCCCGTAATCCCGGGCGCCACCAGTAACAGGCAAATCAGGCATAAAAGATGAATTCTCATGTCGTGGCGATCTTAGCGAATTTCCTTGCATGAAGTGGCCTTTATGTTGCCCTCAGCCATCACAAGCATGTGTCACCCGCGCGGCCAGCAAAAATTCGGCTCAATCTCAATCCATTTGCCCTTAACACGGACCAATACCGTTGACTTTCACGCTCTTCATTGAATAATTGATCTCTATGACTAACATATCACTTTCTATGACAAAACATGTGCGACGCCATATTTCTTGCGGTTTTACGCTGGTTGAATTGCTCCTGGCCATAGCCGTCGTCGCCGTCCTGCTGTCGCTGACCATCTCCTCGCTGGAGCGCGCGCGGGCTGCGGCCAGGGCTCTTGCCTGTGCTTCCAACGTGCGTCAGCTCTACATGGGCTTCGATACCTATGCGCGAGATGGCCGCGACTATGTTCCAACCGCCGTCAACAACAATTCCGGCGGCGCATCATTCGCCTCCTGGCAATGCAAAATCGGGGATACCGGCGCCATCGGTCCTGTGACTTCCTATCAGGGTCTGGATGCCAGCGGCAACCCCACCACCCTCCAAAGCTGGAGCCTGCTTGCCTGCCCCGACGAAGCAAGAACCAGCGCCATGCAGCCCGAAGCGGGCTATCCCGCCTCCGGGTTCTACTTTATGACGTTCTACCGTACTTCTTACGCCCTCAATGCCAGCTTCAATAACCGCCCCTATTCCTCTTTGTTTGCTGGTTATCTGCGGGCCGGGTGGTCCAAAGGCCCCAACTCGGACATGATCCGCGGCAGATTCAGCGATGCCCCCATCGTGATGGACGGCATCGAACTCGACGGCCTGAGCATGGCCCATTTTATCAACGAAGGTACGCTCACCGGCGCCGCCGTTACCGTTGCCAGAAGAATGGCCCCCTACCGGCATCCCAACCAGACCGCCAATGTCCTCTATTGGGATGGGCACGCCACCGCCAAACGAGCCGCGGGTTACACCGGCGTGAATGTCTACGCCCAGTTGTACAACACCAACGATTTCCCCACCGGCGGCATCCCCCCCTCGGCCAAGTTCAAGTAAGCCCGGACTTGCCCACCGGCGCCATCCGATTTCTTACCGGTGCTCTTCCCGCAGCCGCTCCCACGCCGCCGCGATGTCCCGCTCCGACACCTCGTTGGTGACATACACCTCCCCCATCCGGCGCGGCAATATCAACCGGATCTTCCCGCCCGACACCTTCTTATCCAGTCGCATCGATTCAATCAGCACGCTCGTCGGCGCTATGTTCGATGCAAACGTCGGCAGCCCAATCTGCTCAAGCAATTGCACGATCCTGTGGCGCAAACCACGCTCACAGGCGCCAATCTTTTCCGCCAGGTCCGCTGCCGCCACCATCCCCAATGCCACCGCTTCGCCATGGTGATACCCTTCCTTGGAGCCGTACCCCGCCGTTGCTTCAATGGCGTGCCCGAAAGTATGGCCGAAGTTCAGGTGCATCCGTTCCCCCGTCTCCTTCTCATCGTTCATCACCACACGCGCTTTGATTGCCACATTGCGCGCCACCAAAACAGACAGGGTCTCCGGATCACGCGAAGCGATTTTCGCATGGTTAAAGCCAATCCAATCAAACAATGCCCCATCGCGGATCACCCCGTGCTTGATGCACTCGGCAAGCCCGCAACGCATTTGTCGATCATCCAGCGTCTTTAATGTCAGCGGATCGATCAGCACCAGGTTGGGCTGGTAAAAGCTGCCGATCAGGTTCTTCCCTTCCGGCAGATTCACCCCTAGCTTCCCGCCCACTGAGGAATCCACCATGGCCAGCAATGTTGTCGGCACCTGCACAAACGGCACCCCGCGCAGGTAAGTTGATGCCACAAACCCCACCGTGTCTCCCACCACGCCGCCCCCCAGGGCAATCACCGGGCTTTTGCGCTCCAGCTTCCCGCCCACCAGGTGCGAATAAAGCTGCGCCATCGTCGTCAGGTTCTTGTGCTCTTCCCCCGCAGTCATTTCACCCAGCGTCACCTTGTAGCCCGCGGCTTCCAGCGAGCGATGTGCGACATGCCCATATGGATCGACCACATTGCGGTCCATCAGCAGGCCCGCCTGCGCATGCGGCGCCACCCCTTTCACGTACTGCCCCAGACGACTCAAAATCCCCGCTTCAATGTGGAGGTCGTAGCTGTGGTGCGGTAGCGTCACGGTGACGGTCAACATGCGTTGTGGTCCTTCAAAAGAGGTGGAGCGGGATTGTATCATCACCGCTCCAGCGACTACACTACGCCAAGGCCGCGTGATCGGTGGCTGGGGGCGGTCCGAACCTGCCCCGGTCCTCCTTGTTCCCCGGGGGTCTGATGATTCCAACCTCTGCCCCACAACCCCATTACCACGTCCATGCCGCCGGTTTTCCTCCCCGTGTTCATCCAGTTCCCCGCCACAACGGACAAATCCACCATGCGTATCACCCTCGCGATTTTGTCGGTGCTCGTCTTCCTTTTCACTGGCGCAAACGTGATGGCCCAGGTCGCCCCGCCCCGCGCGCCTGGCACAAACCTCGAAACCTACGACTACAAGAAAATCGAAGCACTCTCTCCGCGCTTCCATACCTTCTACATCACCTGGGGCGCCACCGAAAAACCCGAATTCAAACGCTACATCGAAACCGTCAAACCTCAGGTCGTCCAGGCCGGCTGGTACGGCGGCATGTTCCACGGCTATGTCGATAACAAACTCTCCACCGGCTACCCCATGCAGCTCCCCACCGCCGGCCTCCAGGAATGCCTCGACCAGTGGAAAGCCATGCATGACCTCGTCCACGCAAACGGCGGCAAATCCATCGCCCATTTCACCGTCACCAATGTCATCAAAGGCCCCGAAAAAGAGGAGCCCGGCAAACCCGGCTACTTCGCCGACTGGTACACCTACACCTTCCCCAACAAGCTCCTTGGCTTAAAACCCTCCCCCAAATACCAGGACCTCCTCTCCAAAGACGCCGCCGGTGAACCCCTCGTCAACAAGCACTACGTCCAATACAACGGTCTCTGCATCAACAACCCCGCTACCGTTAAATTCATCAAGAACATGCTCACCCTCGCCATCGACAACGGCATCGACGGCGTCATGACCTGCTACAACTACCGCTGGCAGTGCTCCTGCGAACACTGCCAGGAATCCTTCAAAAACTACCTCGCCGAAAATTACACCCCCGAAGAACTCAAAACCCACTTTAAAATCGATAACCTCCAAACCGCCAAGTTCACCTCCATCCCCGGACAAACCCCCGGCTATCCCGCCGATACCAACCTCAGCCCCTTCGCCCTCGCCTCCTTCCAGTGGTCTGCCATCGCATATAAAAACGCATGGAATGAAATCTTCATCAAGCACGGACGCTCCAAAAAACCCAACCTGATCCTGGGCCAGTGGAACCACATCGGCAACGTCGGCATCACCGAAGAACGTTCCTTCCTCCCCGCAGACCAATGGGCCCGCGGCGAAAACTACCTCTGGTATTCCGGCAATCACTACGATCCCAAAGTCACCCCCGACAACGACAATGACGGCTGGCTCAACCACCTCTACGTCCGCGCCCTCGCCGGCGACAAACCCCTCGTCATGGGCCGCTACGACGGTGTCCGCCTCCGTGCCGGCCAAAGCGAAGCCATGGCCCTCGGCGGCCCCGGCACCGGCCTCTACAACAACGTCACAGACCCCGACGCCTTCGCCGTCCTCGCTCAGTACCAGAAGTTCGCCCAGGAACACGAAAACGACATTCTCGATAACCACGTCCGCGTTGGCTCCGCCCCTGGCGCTGGCGCAGTCCAAAGCGCCATGCTCGCCCAGACCTGCCTTGTCATCCCCCGCCAGTCCGCCTGGGCAGGCAAAAAACAATCCTTCGACACCTTCCGCCGCGTCGGTACCGAGCTCCTCCGCCGACAGCAGCCCCTCATGATGTGTTCTGATGAACTCCTCAAATTCAATCCCGCCGCCAAACCCGCAAATCCCACCACCATCGATGAAGTGGCATGGTCCCGCAATGAACTCCGCGCCGACGGCAGCCTCGCCGCCTTCCGCGTCATCATCCTCCCCGAAGTCTTCGCCATCACCGACTCCCAGCTCAAAGCCCTCGAAGACTTCCTCGCCTCCCGCCCGGATCGCAAAATTGTCATCATCGGCGATCTCGCCACCCTCGATAACCATGACCGCCCCTGGGCCATCGCCCAGACTTCCGACGCCTCCAAGCGCCTCGCCAAGCTCCTTTCTTACAAAAACCAGGTCGTCCGGGTAAGCGCCAAAAAAGAAGACCTCGACGCCCTCGATTGGAACCTCTTAAAACCCCTCCCCTTCCAGGCCGCCAAAACCCAAGACGCCAAAGCCCAGCCCGCCCCAGCAGACTTTGAACTCTGGGTCGAAGATGCCCAGGGCAAACGCATGCCCCTCACCGCCCCCAATTCCCTCCGCGTCGCCCTCTACGTCCAACCCGATGGCAAGCACATCCTCCACCTCGTCAATTACAAACGCGACCTCGCCACCGCCGCAAATGTCAAAAAAGCCAACTCCGACGCCGAACTTCCCATCCCCACTCCGCCCATCTGGGTCCGCATCCCCCACGGCAACACCATCCACGCAAACACCTCAATCGAGGAAACCTCAAACACTCCCCGCCTCTTCACGCCAGACACCCAGCCTGACGGTTCACCTCAGCCCCTGGATTTCAAACAAGAAACCGATAGTCAATACACCTGGCTCAAGATCGGCCCCGTCACCGTCTATCGCATCCTCAAACTCGACTGATTTTCCCCTCGTCACCCAAATACTATTTAACCCCATAAACAAGCTATTTTCAAAGCATTCCACTGCGTGACAAATTTGTACTTTACTTAATTTGAAATTTTATTAAATTTACTCCAGCCTCTTTTGGCTCACCTGCCTGAATGCAAAATGGACATCGCCAGATAATGACATATCATTTAGGCATCGTGGCCGTTCCCATGCTTTGAAGGATGCTCCTCATGTCCAACCCCGACGAAATCCTCAGTTCCCTGGATTCCCGCACTTTAAAAATCCTCACCCGTGATCAGGTCGAGCAATTCATCACCGAAGGTTACACCGTTCTCAAAAACGCTTTTGACCCCGCCGATGCGGCCGCCATCCGTTCTATTGTCAGCGGCAAACTCGGGTTTAGCCTGGATAAGCCAGAAACCTGGCCCAATTCCTACGTCCATTTGAAGGAATCCTTCGGCGGGCCTGAAGTTGAACGCGTCTTTTCCAAGCGTGTCCATGACGCATTTGATGATCTTATGGGTGAAGGCAAATGGAAGCACCCCCATCTCCTGGGCTGGTGGCCGGTCCTCTTCCCCGCGAAAACCCGGGGCGTCTGGAAACCGCCGCAACACGGCTGGCACATCGACGGTATCCAGTTCCACCACCATCTGACCTCCCCGGATCAAGGTCTCCTTCCCATCTTCATCTTCTCCGAATGCGGCCCTGACGACGGCGGCACTGCCTTTGATGTCGGCTCCCACAAGATCACCGCCCGCATCCTTGCCGAATCTGAACCCGCCGGCCTCGCCATTGATGAACTCTGCAAGCGTGTCAATGCCCAGCCCCGCGAAAACGTCACCCGCGTCATCGGCAGCGCGGGTGATCTGGCACTTCTCCATCCCTTTATCAACCATGCCGTGGGCATAAACGTCGGAACCGAGCGGGTCCGCTTCATCTGCAATCAATGCATCGAGCTTCACAACCCCATGCGCCTCGACCGCGCCACCCTTGGCGAACACACCTTGGTGGAACTGGCAACCAAAGCAGCCTTGAACAATCAAACAGTCAACTGAAATTCAGTTACATTAAAGCTAAATTAAGTTTTTCCACCTGCTTTTTCTAATCTTTTTTTGCATTGCCAACCGTTCGCCCACGTGTATAATTCGAGTGTCAAAAAACATTTCTTTCCAGTTTTGAGTTTGGGGCCGGTAAGTAAGATGGAGATCTGAACACCGCATTTAATTTGATCGCCATTTCGCCAGGAATTTGCCCGTGCGTTTTTTGAAACTAGCCGATCCGCTTGAGGTGCGCCACGCCGACAAGCAACACGACGTTCAAGCCGATTCCAAACGGTTTGAGGGCATGGTGCATGCCTCATGCCTGAGATATTGGCGCCCGAGCATGTCTTTTGATCAAACCGAAGGCAGGCTTCTTATCGGGTTGGCTGCCTCGGCCTCGCTTCTGGAACTGCGCCTGGCGGAGCTCCTCAATGAGCAACTGGCCGCAGGCCTAGCGCGCTGCACCGTCGATGTCTTCAACCTGCAGGACATCAAAACCGTTGAAGACACCGCAAAGTACTTTACCCAGACGATTAATATCGTTTCCACTCCGGTCGCCGCGTTTTGGCAAAACGGCCGCCTTATCGACCTTTCCCAAGGCGGCAAAGCCACCATGATGTGCATGCAGCGCATCGGAATGACGGGCTCATTCGAACGCATGATGGGGCGCCTCTGCCCCCCTGACCCGACGCTCAACGACTATTGAAAAACACCCTCCCGAGGATGAATCCGGGAGGGTGTCATGATTGTCGTTAAATCATATTTAGAACGTCTTTAACCGGTTTTCAACCGTTGGTAAGCGCCTGTTCGATCTTCGCCGCTGCCGCGATGACATCATCCATTTCCTGCATGCCATAGCCCTCATGGATACCCATCATCAGGCACTGATCGTTGATCGCCAGGATGTTTTTCAACACGGAGCGGTCCACAGGAGCCACGTTTCCGGTGGGGTTGTTCCAGGGAAGTCCCTGGCCGTACACAGCCTGCTTGGTGTACCAGTCATGAGTAACAGGATAGTGGCCATATCCGGGGCCAAAGGGGATACCTTCATCCTGGAACAACTTGGTCAGCGCCGCGGTATCGGCGATCTTGAGGCCAGCCAAGTCAGCCTTGACCAGGAAGAACCAGTGTGACGATTCCGCACCCCATTCCCGCCCGGTTAAAAGCGAGAAGTGCTTGGTTTGCGCCTTGAGTCCCGCTTCCAGGCGGTTGGCCAGGGCATGGCGATGGGCAACAAAGCCTGGGAGGCGCTTAAGCTGGACGCGGCCCACACAGGCATGCGCTTCGTCCATATTCATGTTGAGTGCAGCCAGCACGTTGCCCGTGTTGCCGGTGACGCCAAAGGGCTTGCCGCGGTCGGCATGCCGGCGGATCTTCCAGTAGCGATCCTGGGACTTGGTGAACACCATGCCACCCTGGCCCAGCGAAGCGTGGTGCTTCCCAAACATCAGCGAAAAAGCAGCAACATCGCCCAGCGTGCCCGCCGGACGCCCCTTGTAAAGCGCGCCGTGCGCTTGAGCGCAGTCTTCAACCACCAGCAGATTGTGTTTTTTGGCCAGCGCCATGATCGGGTCCATATCCGCCGGGGTGCCGGCAATATGGGCGACGAGAATGGCCCGCGTCTTGCTGTTGATCGCCGGGGCAATGGTCTCAGCGGTGATGTTGTAGCTGTTCTTGCCAGAGTCGACTGTGACAGGAATGAGGTTCATCAAAGCGACAGGCATGACGCCACCCGGATCGGTCACAGGCGGAACGATCACCTGGCTGAAAGGTTCAAGTTCCAGCGACCGGAGGGCAAGATAAACCGCATTCGTGCCTGAGTTGACGGCATCGGCATGGCCTCCGCCCAACGAGGCCGCGAATTCTTCGCAATACTTGGCTTCCTGTTCGCCGCCATAGCCAAGCAAGTGGGAGCCTTCCGCGATAGCACGGTCGAAAAGCGCCATCAGAGCGGCTTTTTCTTCCTGGCCAAAGAGCTTGCGCACCGGGAAAGGTTTCTTATCACGAACGGGGACGCCCCCTTTGGAGGCCAGAAGCGATTTTGCGGGTGCAGTGGTCATGGTTTTATTGGATCCGGTTTTAAGGGTCTATAGGAAGACGACAAATGACGGAGCAGACGCGAGACGACGACGCATTCTTACTTGATCTTGTGCGCGTTCAAAGCGACTTTCTTGAAAGCGGCCGCATAAGGCAGAATCTGCTCCGGCCGGTCGTGCTTGAACCACGGCACAGTAAAGGCGCGTTCAGCAATCTTCGAAGCCACCGGCAGCGTGCCCGTCCCCTGGCGCACATCCCGCTGACCAAAAGCAATGGCTGTCGGCTTGCCTTGGTGGAACAGATCCATTTCGTGGAAAACAGGGTGGAGATGGAGGGGGAAGTTCGCGCCGGGATAGGTGCCAAATCCTTCCGCGCTCACAGCCTGGCAAAATTTGGCGATGGGCAATCCGCCGAGTTCATCCGCGTTGTACAACCCGCGCGCCGCGTACCACCCGCCCATTGTTGATCCAGAACCCTTCGCCGGGCGGTGGGCCTGAATACCCGGGACACCTTCCAAAAGATCCCAGAATCGATTCATAGCAGACTGGATCTCGGTGATCCGGCGGTCATAGTGCTTAAGTTGCACGCGGCCCATGGCTGAGCAGGTCTGATTGATGCGGTGCTTGAACCCGCCCAGAGGCAGACCCTTGAATTTAGCCAGGTCAATGTTGGAGATGGCGGCTTCGCCCTTGGTGTACATCGAAGCGCCACCCGTGCGCTCGTAAAAGCCGTAGGCGATCGCGCGCTCATAGATTTCCGGATTATCGGTGGCCAGCATGCCCCCTTCCCCGATGGCAAAGCTCTTGCCGGCCATCATGCTCATCGCTGCCACGTCGCCCAATGAGCCGACTTTCTTGCCTTTGTAGAGTGCGCCGTGCGCATGAGAAACGTCTTCGATGACCTTGATCTTGTGCTTGCGTGCAATCGCCATGATGGCGTCCATGTCCGCAGGGTGGCCCGCGTAATGCACCACGACAATCGCCCGGGTCTTTGGCCCGATGCGGTGTTCAATGTCTTTAGGATCGATACACAGCGAATCCTTATCGATATCGGCAAAGTTGACCGTCGCTCCCAGGTGCAGCACGCCCGTGCATGAAGCCCAATAGGTCATCGAAGGGCAGATCACTTCATCACCAGCGCCTACGCCGCAGGCGAAGAAAGCGCCCAATAGAGCCGCCGTGCCGTTGCAGTAGGTCAGTGCGTATTTGGTCCCCTGCCACGCGGCAAACTCCGCCTCAAATTGCTTTGAAATCCCGTTGCCCGACATGCTGCCTGCCCGCAGCACGTCCAGCACCGCCTGCTCATCCTCCTGGGTGACGATCGGCCAGTGAAAAAGCGATGGCTCCGGCGCCGGCACAACAGGCTTGCCGCCGTTAATCGCCAGAGGGGAAGAAATCAGTTCATCCAGTTGGGAAACAGTCGCTGTCATGAGGTTGCTCCGTGGGTTGTGCGAAAGAATAGCAAGACACATGCCAAGGCAGGAATTGCAGATTGCCTGCGAAACCAAGCCCTCGCACTGATTTACATCAGCATACACAATAATGAATTGACGATTTTACGCCACACTATATGACTTAAAAACAATCAATGACGATATCTCGTCAACTTGCCGAACTCATCAAAAAGAAGCGCAGAAAGGACCCGATCCCCTTGAAGTCGTCATCCATTCTCAATAGGTGAACGGCAATTCCTTCGCCGAAAGCGCGTAGGTTGCCGCCACATATGCAGCTTGAAGTTGATTGAGCGTCAGATTTCCCACGTGCCCATCCACAGCCGAAAAATTCCCCGAATTTAGAGAGCCGTGCGGCGTGCGGTAATAGGTGTACTTGGGCGCAGGCTCCGACGCATAGGGCCCCACACCCTTCAAATCCACCATCGAAGGTGAATATGCATGCGTAACGCCGTCACGATAGTAGTACTCAGCCCACATCAACATCTGCGAAGGTGGAATCGAATCATCAACCCGCTTGACCGGCACGTAAACCGGATTGGTCACGCCTACAAACGTCTTGGTGGTTTCAAACCGGTTATTCAGTTGGTATGACTGCACGTCCATGCCCCCCACTGTCGCCTCATATCCGTCCTGGATGCGGCTTTCAGGATCCAAGCCGGTCAGTGTGCGTGGCGTCAAGACGTATCCCATGGTTCCAGGGCTGCTGGCGGGGCCAAAATATTGGCCCGATGGACAAAGGGAAATGCTGTTCCGGCGCTGCCCCGCGTACGTAATGCCTGAGCTGTATGCCGCGCCTATTTTTACCTGGACGTATCCCCCGCTTCTGAGCAGCGACAGCCCCGGCTGCCCAAAAACCCCAGGTACATATCCACCTCCGCCGGAATTAAAGAGCGGGGAATCCGTCTGCGAAATGTAGCGCGGCAGGTAATAGCCAAAATCCGTCCGGTAAATCGTCCCAGCAATCGACATTTGCCGCATATTGGCCTTGCAACGTGCATCGCGCGCCATCTCTCGCGCCAGCGAAAGCCCAGGCATCATCATTGAAAGCAAAAGCGCCACAATGGCAATCACCACCAGTAATTCAACGAGCGAAAAAGCCGCACGGCCTTGTTGAAAACGAAGGTCTCGACGAAACAATGAGCGCTTCATGAAATCTCCAGAATCTAAATATGAATCGATCCGCTCGAAATGATGGGAAGCGCCTCAGATTAAACTCTGTTTAGTTTGATACGTCAAGTTATTTATCTTTAAACACCAGCCCTGCGAAAGTGTCCTTTGCTTTAGAAAACGGCTGGGATTACCCATCTTTAATTCGTTCATTCTGCGACAGTCTCCGCATTTTTTCGTTCAAGAATATTGGCAAAGCCCAATACGCACGCGCTCGGCTTAAAGGTGACGATAAGATGACAGAATGCAGCAAGTGCTTCTATCTAGTGGGTTTAGACAAGCAACACTTCAGCGTGTATCTGCACACTGGCGAGTTATCGACATACTGGATGCACGCGAAGCAGTGAATTGGATAAAAAGTGCCAAGACGCTCCCTGCGGCAGTGGTGGTGGGCAATGTGCAACGACCGGGGTCGGACGGACTCCTTCATTGGGAACGGCCGCATCCCGATGGGATGATGGCGGCCCATGAAGCATTGGAGGAGGTCAAAAAAATCGACCCCGACCTGCCGGTGATCATTTCGACCTCGCTGGATATTCCCAGTGCGATTGTGGAGTTGGTGAAGCGCGGGGCTTTTGACTACGTGGTAGAGCCCAAGCCTCCGGTGAAGCCGCAGGATGACCAGCGTTATGCCCAGGAGTTGGAATTTGCGCTCAAACGTGCGGTCCTGTGGCGCGAGACGGTGTTGGAAAACAGACGCCTTCGCGAGGAACTTAAAGGGCCCGACTCGGATATCCAAATCGTGGGAAAATCGCGGGCGATCACACAGGTGATTGGGCTGATACGCAAGGTGGCCCCAACTCAGGCAACAGTACTGGTAACGGGGGAATCAGGGACGGGCAAGGAACTGGTGGCGCGGGCGATTCACCGATTGTCGAGCCGCGCTCAGGCGCCGTTTGTGGCGATCAATTGTGGGACTTTTTCGGACGCGCTGATCTCATCGGAATTGTTTGGGCATGTTAAAGGAGCGTTTACTGGGGCGGACGCGACCAAGAAGGGATTGATTCAGGAGGCGCAGACGGGGACGCTTTTCCTGGATGAGATCGCGGCGGTATCTCCAGCGTTTCAGGTTTCGCTTCTGAGGGTGCTGGAGAACCGCGCGGCCAGACCCGTGGGCGGACAGGTTGAATATCCCGTGAACTGCCGCTTCATTGCCGCGGCAAATCGGAATTTGCTTGAAATGTCGGAAACGGGCGCTTTTCGCGAGGACCTGTACTATCGATTAAACCTGTTTCACATTCACTTGCCTGCACTCAGGGAGAGGCCTGAGGATATCCCCAGCCTGGCGCACGCATTTTTAACGCGCGCGGCAAGGGAATATGAGCGTGCAATTACTGGATTTGATGCTGGAGCGATGGCGCTGCTGGAGCGTTACGAGTGGCCCGGCAACGTGCGCCAGCTTAAAAACGCGGTGGAACGGGCGGTGATTTTGTGTGAGACAGGACGGATCACAGCCGGGGATCTGCCGGATTATCTACGTGGGGATCTGAATGGGAATTCGCAGGCGGATCCGCGCCCGGGCGTACCTCGGTCAGCGGCGCTGGGGAAGCCTGGGGCGGAGGTTGGTTTTGAGGAGATGATGGCGCGATATGAACGGGGGTTGGTGGAGAGCGCTTTGCACGACGCCGGCGGGAACCGCTCGGAGGCAGCGCGGCTTCTTGGGGTGAAGCGGACGACGCTTTACTCTCGCATGAAAGCGCTGGGACTGGTGAAGTAGAGAAACGACCAAGGCTCACGTGATTCCGGTGAAACCAGAACCAGAGAAGCGACTGAATGCCAATCTGGATAAAGATATAAATGACGATGGACTTAAGAGGCGGATCGATGGAAATATAGTCGAATTGCGACCAATTTCTTACGGTGTAATGGGTGAGTATTTCCTCCCTTATGGCAGGGAAAAGACTGTTGCCAATGGGTCTGGAAGTAAAGAGCGTTTGAAGGTTGAGTTTGACGAGAGGCTCTTCCGTCCAGCCAAAGACCCGACACCACTGGGCAGGAGCACCACTTCCTCCACCGGCAAAACAGATGACAAGGTCATTGGGCTTGCCTCCCAACCAGTGGGATTCGAGCCAATAAGACTGTGTGATTGGTCCCCCATCAAACCCGACGAGGATAAGATTGACCTTGGATTTAGGCCCAAGAAGGGCATTGAAGCGATCCAATTCGTCAATGGAAAAGTGTGTTTCTGCTGAACCCAGCAGGCGATTGGAATGGAAGTTATTTTGAGGATACGGATAGTCTAAGACCTTGATGCCGACAGGGATGTGAGTGAAATTGGCAAGAATAGAGGTCTTGGCTTTTAAGCGATTGGTAAAGGGCACAGTCAAAGTCATAGGGATGATGCGCCCGGTGGTGTTAGGCGTCTGATAGATGTTTTCATCACCTGAGACGAAGTCTTTTTTAGACTCACGGACCACTACGATCGTGTCACCAAGGCGAACTTTTAGATCTGCGTAGTCGAATTGGGAGATTTCGAGAGTGTTGTTCAAGTCAACTGAATAGGCCGTCCAATGGGGCTTATGCGTGATGTACTCGTCCTTATCTTTTTTTGTCGTTTTGGACACCCATTGCGGGTGGTAGGTCACTCGAGTGACCTGACCAGAAAGGACTTGGTGGTCTGCCGTGACCTGTTCAAAGGCACGGCAATGGGAATTGAGGTACTCCCCGTCGTTAGGACCAAACATGCGAACTTTTAAGGTGGAGAGTTC
>CAZGOM010000082.1:0-24787 GCA_964527265.1 uncultured Phycisphaeraceae bacterium
CGGACGCCCATCGCCGACATGGCCCCACCGATCACAATGCCCGCAATCCCGCCGGCAATGAACCACACCGTCTGGTCCGAATATTGGCCGGTAAACGTCTTGGTGACGCTCTCTCCAAAAGTGTCCGTTGCCATGATGCCGAGCACCAGCAGGACAACACCCACCGCGGCAACTCCGATTCCGACGATTCTTAGCATTGACATGGCTATCTCCTTGTTTTGTTTTCATTAGGCTTCGCGATTTGCGGCGCCTTTTTTTATCTACTTCAATGCTAGCCCCTCCATGGCAAACGCCAAGATGCGCATCCCCTGAACCACCCATCAGGCTTTTCACCATCCGACCCCATCGGTTCCAGTAAGCAAACAAGGCCCGATGAATCGGGCCTTGTCCAGCAGTCTAGCTAAATGCGAATACCTGTTATGCAGACTTAAAAATCGGCGATCTTCGTCCGCATCATCTCGTTGAACCGTTCCCACGCGGACGACACCTTCGATTTGAATTCCTTCTGTGCTGCTGTATCGTCCTTGCTCCCCTGCAGCAGTTCTTTGAACTGGTTACGCGCCTCGGCGAGTACTTCATTGGTCGCCACAAGCCGCTTCGCCAGCACCTGCGCCAGAAACAGCGAAAGCTCGGACTGGGCCGCTACTTTCTCAAAATTTTCCAGCACATACACTGAGCACTCTGTCACAGCTTTCACCGTCGCCTGGTGGCTTGAGTTAAGCAGGAACGAAAGCTCACCAAACAACGCCCCCTTGTCCTTCACAGTCGTGATCTGCGCACCGTCTTTGAGCACCTCCACAGTCCCGGATTCAAGAATGTAGGCGCAACCCGTTGTCGACCCTTGGGCAATGATCACTTCGCCCGCGGCCACTTTGCGTACGGGAAGGTCTTTGGTCAGCGCGCTCAAATCGACCATGTTCAACTCCTGAAAGGAAAGTGTTTAATCGAGGTTTATTCGCGTAGGCCAATCTCTGGCCCGCCGCCAAAGCAATGCCCCCGACCGGTTATGATAATACTACCGATAAGCGGCTTTGCCATCGGCTTTTCCTTTATTCTTCGACCTCAGGACCCTCCAGCCTTGACCACCGCACCTGCCACCATCTGCGGATTCGGCTTCGGCAAGAATCTCACACGCCTCAAATACCCCGTCGAGGCCGCCGTCAAAAGCGTCCTGCCCATCTGCGACCGCTTCGTCTTTGTCGTCGGCAAAAGCGAAGACGACACTCTCCAGCGCGTCCGCGCAATCGATCCCAAAGTTGAAGTCCTAGAAAGCACTTGGCCAGACGTCAAAATTGATGGCACTGTCCTTGCCATCGAAGCCAACAAGGCCCTCGCCGCCGCCCGCGCCACCAACTGCACCTGGGGCTTCTACATCCAGGCCGACGAAGTCATCCATGAGGACGACCTCCCACTCGTCAAAATGGCCGCCGACCACTGGGCCTCTCATTCCCACGTCAAAGCGCTCCTTTTTCGCTACCTCCACTTCGTCCTCGACTATCAGACCACCGACCCCTGGATGTATCACAAGGCCTCCCGCGTCGTCCGCCTCGACGATTCCTGCGAAATCGTCGGCGATGCCTGCGGCCCTGGCATCATTAACTACTCCGGCCCCGTCCGGAACGGCTATCTCGACAAACATCATCTACGTCACCATGTTCAATGGGCTCAGGATCCAAAAGCTGGGTTGTTTTCCCCAAAAGCCCGCGTTTTTCATTATGGCTGGGTTAAATCCAAGCAAGATCTGGACTTAAAGCTCGGAATGGTAGAAAATCTCTGGTGGGGATCCCTCACCGAATCCGAGAAAAACGCCCGCAAAAACAACAAATTCGGCCGTTTTCTCGACCGCTACCCCTTCCTCAAAAAATTCCACGGCACACACCCCGCCGTTATGCGCAACCTTATCCAGAACTTCCCCCCGTTCGCCAAAGTCCCCAACCGCTGGCTCAATCCCGCCTTTTATAAAGAAGTTTTCTCGCACGGCTTCAAAGGCTGAAAATACGCCGGCCTAAAACGTCACAATCTTGCGCCCAGCCCCATCTGCCTTCACCGCCCCATCCAGCATCGCTGCATAGCTCTGCGTCAAAAAATCGCCCCCCTCCTGGCCCAGCTTTTTCACCACAGCCATCACAGACTCCTGACTCGGGGCCTCCACCTCCAGATACGTCCCCAGCAGCGGAAGCGTGTCCAACTCCACCTTCGCGTCATCCAAAAGCCAACTTTCTCTTTTTTTCTCAAACCGGATCGTCTGCACATATCCCAGTGCTTCAAACAGCCGTACCCCGTCCTCCAAACCGCCAACCTTTAACTCACGTTCCTCACGTGACTTAAGACGCCCCGCCGCACGTGGACCTTTATAGGTAATGACCGTTTCCACCTCCCCGGAATCCAGATTTTTGACCGATCGAATACGCAATCCACGGTCCTCTTTGAGAAGAATTTTGTCCGGCGTATCGAAAAAGATATTGACCTCAAGCCCCGTTTTTAGGAACCTTCCTGAAAGTCCTTTGAGCTTGGCCCTGACCGCCTCTGGATCGCTCATCTTGAACTTCGCTTCGATTTCGACTGCCATGTGAAATTATTCCGGTTGGTGAAATTTTTCTTCTGAACCGTTCTTGGTGCATACCGTAAAGATAGAACCCTCTTTTACGCTGGGAGCACGATGAAAAAGCATAAAGATTCAATGTCGGATGAAAAAATCAAGAGCAACTTTCCCTTTATTTCGGGTCAGGGCTTTGCTAATATACCGCGCTCGAAAGCCCCTCCTGAAATCAAGGACCCAAACGCAATGAGTATTGGCCATAAGTCTGCACACACGCAGCTCTTCCGTCTCATGTTGTACCGGCGCGCCCTTCACCCGGAGCTTTTTAACCTTCAAGACCGCCGCTGTTATAAGCACGGCGACTACGAAGTCGAACTCTGGATCGCCCCCGCAGGCCATGTGGCGCGCTTCACAGCTCACCGCCACTGCCTCACCGAAGCCGTAATCGAAAATGGGGACCATCTCCCCGAAACCGGCCTCATCCACGCCCTCCCCTGCCTGGGCGAAAAGGATTATCAGCTAAATGCTGATGGACCCTTGGGTTACGTCACCACGGTCCAGACCGAATCCCTCACCGACAACCTCTACATGGCCACCTATCGCGAAATGCAGGATTTCGCCGCCGAGTCCAAGGCCGTCTTCCACACATGGAAAGAACAAGACGGTTCGGCAAGCCTCTCCCTGGTGGACATCCAGAAGTACCGCAAGCAGTTCCACCTGCAGGCTTACCATCTGGTCGGCACCACCGGCCTGGTCCTCCGCACCCAGTCCATCTTCGAAATTCTATAATGACAAACCTGGGTTAAAACCCAACTGTCAAACAGAGTTTGGCACCCAAATCCAAATCGCTACAATCCCTCAGCCCCGCCCTCAAAAAGCGGGGCTGAGTCGTTATTTACTCCCTCACCATTCTGACTAGACCCTATTCCCGGACCACCCCATGACCACCCAACCCCTCCGCCTCACCGGTCGCGCCCTTACCACCGCCAAAATTGAAACCGCCGGCATCATCGCCGTCATCCGCGCCGATTCATCCGAACAGCTTATTGATGTCTGTCAGGCGCTTCGCGATGGCGGCGTCCTGGTTTCTGAAATCACCATGACCACCCCCGGTGCCCTCGATGCCATCGCCAAAGCCAACGCAAAAATGGGCAAGGAATGCGTCATCGGGGTCGGCAGCGTGCTGGACCCGGAAACCGCGCGCATGGCCATCCTCGCCGGCGCGCAATTCATCTTTGCTCCCACCTTCAACCCTGCCGTCATCGAAATGGCGCATCGGTACGACAAGCCCGCTGTCCCCGGCGCTTTTACACCCACTGAAATCTTGAATGCCTGGCAGGCCGGTGCGGATATGGTCAAAGTCTTCCCGGCCAACCATCTGGGCGCTCAATACTTCAAAGATGTCCTGGCCCCCATGCCCCACCTTAAACTCACCCCCACCGGTGGTGTCGATCTCACCACCGCCGCCGAATGGCTCAAAGCCGGGGCGGCATGCCTGGGCGTCGGTTCCTCGCTGGTTAAAAAAGACCTCATCAAGAATAAAGACTGGGCTGGCCTCACAACATTGGCCAAGCAATATGTCAAAATCGTTCAAGAGACGCGCGCTTGATTCGATATCTGCAAGAAAAACATTAGCATTCTCGCTATACTTTGTCGGTACCTGGCAAAAAAAGGGCAAGAGTTGTAGGCCAATCGGGTCTCCGATGGCCGGTCTACCTCTTGAGGCACCGAGGAACGCATGGCAGATACGGCACCAAATGGTGTGAATAAACAAGGTCACCAGATTCCTGGGTACCAGATTTTGTCACGCCTTGGTCGGGGTGGAATGGCCACTGTATACAAAGCCAAGCAGTTGTCACTAGATCGCATCGTTGCCATTAAAGTCCTGCCAAAAGAATCCACCACACGCAAGGAGTTCGTGGATCGCTTTTATGCCGAGGGTCGTGC
Organism: uncultured Phycisphaeraceae bacterium; assembly: GCA_964527265.1. Classification (GTDB taxonomy): domain Bacteria; phylum Planctomycetota; class Phycisphaerae; order Phycisphaerales; family Phycisphaeraceae; genus CAZGOM01. Next base: position 4,487 of record CAZGOM010000082.1, read on the forward strand.
CGCCGCCAAACTGAATCACCCCAACATTGTCGGTGCTATCGACGTCGGTAAGTCAGGGGAGTTCTATTACTTCGTCATGGAATACATCGAAGGCCAGACCGTCTTCGACGCCATGAATGAGGTCACCCGTTTCGATGAAGAAGAAGCGCTCAACATCCTTATAGATGTTGCACGCGGTTTGGAACATGCCCACGAATCCGGCATTGTGCACCGCGATATCAAGCCTCAAAACATCATGCTCTCCAAAAACGGGCCATCCAAGATCCTCGACCTGGGTCTTGCCCGTGACACCGACCAGCTTGAACTCAACCACGATGAAAAAGGCAAAGCCTTCGGCTCGCCCTACTACATCTCGCCTGAACAGATCCGCGCCAGCCCCCACATCGACCGCCGCGCCGACTACTACGCCTTTGGCGCGACCGCCTACAGCATGGTCACCGGCCGCGTCCCCTATGACGGAAACAACGCCCAGGAGGTGATGAAAAAGCACCTCAAGGAACCCCTCGTCTCCCCCAAGAAGCTCAACCCCAAGATCAGCGACGGCATGGAAGCGGTTATCACCGTCTGCCTGGCCAAAGACGCCAAAGACCGCTACGAAAATACCGCCCAGCTCACCGAAGACCTCATCGCTCTCAGAAACGGCGAAGCTCCGCTCCATGCGGAAACCAAGCTGGAAACCGAGGCCACTACCAAAGCCGAGGAACGCGCCAAAACCAAAGATGAAGACCCCGGCAATTTCCTCCAGGATCACCGCCCTCCTATCACCGAAGAGACCATGTTCTGGCCCGCCATCGGCGGCTGGGTGCTGGCCACGCTCTTTCTTCTTCTGTGGCTCAGCAAAGTTCTCGGAAGCTGATCTTCATGTTTGGCTTCGCTTTAAATCAACACCATCGCATCACCATACGAATAGAACCGATACCCCTCGTCAATGGCGATCTTGTACCACATCATGAGTCGCTCAATTCCCACTCCAGGCATGGCCGCCACCAACGCCAAAAGCGATGATCGGGGCAGATGAAAGTTGGTCATCAGGCAGTCTGTAAAACGGAAATGAAAACCTGGAGTAATCAAAAGTCGCGTCCAATCCGCATACCCCTCAGCCATTCCCTCCCACCCGGCCGGCAAACTTTCCACCGCACGCACACTGGTCGTTCCCACCACAAACACTCGCCCTGATCGCGCGCGTACTTTTTGAATTGCCCGCACCGTCTCACCCGGCACCTGCAAAAATTCGGCATGAATCGGGTGGTCCTCCACGCGCTCGGTCTTAATCGTCGCAAATGTCCCGATCCCCACATGCAGCGTCAGCATCGCCCGCGAAACCCTTTTGGCCTCGAGCCCAGCCAACAACCCCGGCGTAAAGTGCAGCCCCGCCGTGGGTGCCGCCACAGAGCCGGCCTCCCTCGCATAGACCGTGTTGTAACGCGCGTCGTCATACGATGTTACACCCGCCTGATGATGCTTCTTTCGCTCCTTGACAATGTAAGGCGGCAGCGGCGTCTGCCCCACCTGCTTCAGCACCGTTTCAGGGTTCGTCTCCCCGAGAGGCATCACCCGCCATTGCCCGGCCTCAACTTTATTCACCAGCTTCAACTCCGTGCTCACGCCCCCCGCTTCAAGCCGCACGACCTCCCCAGGCAGGAGCGTCCCCCGCGTTTCAAACAGCACATCCCACTCACCATTCGGATGGCTTGTTAGAAACAATCCGCCGACCTTCCCGCCAGTTGAAACGCGCACCCCTTCAAACTTCGCCTTCAACACCCGCGTCTGGTTGAACAACATCAAATCACCCAGACCAGGCCCACCGGCGATCTCCAGAAGATCTTTTACTGTTCGATGCGTCACGCGACCGGTGGCACGCTCCACCACCATTAGGCGCGCGCTGTCACGCGGCTCAGATGGAGTGGTTGCGATCCGATCTTCCGGCAGATGGTAATCAAGCTGAGTGAGGTTCATAATGCATCGAGCCTTTTCGCAAGGGCGGTTATTGTATGTTTGCCAAGACTTGTGAGGCCCCCTGTGCTTTGGTTTACACCCAAATCTCAACAAAAGCTCAGCGTTGCCCAAGCGCTGCTCATTCAACGATGGCGCACGCCCGTGTTGCTTGCCTTCGGTGCTGTCACACTCACACTGCTCTCTCTGGCTGACCACTGGCTGCTGCCCACTCCCGCAACCCCTTCGGCAAAATATAAAATCACCGGCTGGTCAAACGAGGGATGCTTCCTGGCGGTTCCTGTCGGAATGACCGGCCCAACCAAACGCCTATATCCCCTGCACATGACACACCCGGGCAATCTGAGTGAAGCACCACCCAGTTGGCTCCTTAATGAAGAAATAAACGTGCACCGCGTCTGGCTGCCTGACCAATCGCCGGACATAATTGTCGCCAAAGGATTCACTGGTGCCAGTGAACCCGGCGACCTGATGGCGAGACTCATCATCAGCGGCTGGTTGGTGCCGCTACCCAACCAGACATTGGACGATCGTGAACGCGCCTTCATCCAGCAGCACCGATGGAACCAGCGAACGCGAGAAGTTAAAAATACCCGCCGTAAAGATTGATCCCAAACTCCAGCCTTCAAACGTCACCCTCTCATTCCCAAGGACGCAAGGAATCATTCATGCAAAAACATAAGGCACAACCGACTCAACGAATCATGAACTTCGCAGGCATAGCCGCGCTCTGCAGCGCGCTGGTTTGGTGTGCCACCATCACCCCTCAAGCCCAAGCCCAGCCGGGCCCTGGCCCGGCACCCGGTCCCGGTCCTGGCGCGCATCCTGCTCCAGGGCCTTCCGCCATTCCCAAGCCCGCACCGGGCGGCATTCCCAAACCGCTTCCTGGCAAAGGCCCCGGTGGACCGGGTGGCCCCGGAGGCCCCGGATCGGCAGGAGTACCTATCACTCCGCCGCCCATCAACGTCACCAGCACCTCCACCAGCACCACTGGTTCGGATTCCAGTAATGGCTCCAGCTCTAAGAATTCGGACGGCTCCGATTCCTCCAACGGCGACTCATCCAAGAACGATGCCCTCAGCAGCGTCGGCAGCGGTGTCAGCAACGCCATGAGCAATCTGGTGAATGAGGATTTTGGCGTCAGCGTCCCCTCCGGCGGCGGAGCGATCATCAAGGGAAGCGATTCCTCCGCGGTGTTCATTACCGCTTCAGGAAGCGTGCGCAAGCTCCCCTTCAAGGTCAACTCGCTCAACTGGGGGATTACAGTCCCCGCCAGCGGTGCAGTCGTCGTCAAAGATTCTCTGGGTGAGCATTACCTGGTCAGTGCATCAGGGAACTGCTCGAAGCTCACCCTGCCGTAATTCCACAGAATCCGATCAAAAACTCAGTCCAGCGCGCTCACCACGCGTGCCAGAGCCCCATCGATTTTTTCTTCCACGCCCTGTGCAAACGGCCCAGGCATGAAGTAAGCGCGATGGGATGTGTCGCCTTCGTAACCGCCTTCAAAGCGGATGCGCTCGTCGGGGATATAGCACTGCACGTGGTTGATGTACCCCGCCAGAATGGCGTGAGGCGTTTTCACCATGCCGCGCGCCCGCGGCCCCCACGGGCTGCAAACTTCATCGGGCATTCCCAGCAGCGTGAGCTCATCCCCAAGTTTCCACCCGGCGATGCTGTAGGGGTACTGCGTGCGTCCATCGGGCAATTCCAGTGCCTGACGAGCGAAAGCCGAGTCAAAGACTGGCGTTGCCTCGTCGGCCACAAGAGCTTTCATCTCCTCCACAGACTTCCAGCGCTTGAGTCCAAGCTCCGCGCCGGCACTGGCCGTCTTGAGCTTGGGCGCAATCGCAATCCCGGCATTTTCGCTCATGTATTGCAGCACCTGATCCGCCAGCTTCTCACCAGCCGCCTTGGCCCCCTCAGGGCTCGCGGTAAATGACAACCTTCCACCTGCCGGGTCTGTGTGGGTCACCTTCGCATCCGCACCCGGCCCCATCACAAAAACCGCCCGCGTATCCGGCCCTAACCTCTCAATCAGCCGATCCCGCATGGCACCGGGATAATCCGGCGACCACTTATCCACCGCGCCAGAGCTGGTTGGGTGACAGGCATGCGCAACGATCAGAATGTTGCTCACCCGAGCATGTCCCGGCCGGGTAATTTTGAGGACAGGCGTATGCCTGTCATAGCTGCCTTCGGGGTTGACCGTCCATTCCACCACATGCGACGCTGCCGCAAACTTGCGCCGGCAATGGCCAACCTGACCGTCTGCGTTGTAATACTCCAGCGTCCCCAGCATCAGGTCAGCAAGCGCCTCATCGGCCAGTGCCAGCAGCTTTTCTTCAAGCCATTTGATGTACCAGAAGCTCGGCCCGCCGCCGCCATAATTAAAGCGGTAATGCGTCGCCGGTCCCCAATGCGTGTGCGATGGCGCGAGCAACACGTTATCCGGCGCTAGACCATGCTTCTTTTGCAGCTTTGTACGCAGCACGTGTAAAGTCACGTGCTCAAAACCCAGAACATCAGCGGTCAGAATCAGCCCCGTGTTCCCACCCGCATCGCGTAGTGCAATCGCCTGCGCAATCAGCGGGGCGATCATCCCCTGACCATATCTTTCGCGCCCATACCCCGCCATATGAATCGCCCCCTTGGGGGTGATCTCGCTCTGCGCAAATCCGAATGACCATTGATTTGTCGATGTCATGGAACCTCCGGCTCAAAATGATATCCTGTTCAGGCACATCACGGACGCAACTTAATCCGCATGGAAGCGAAAGCCAAATGACCGAATCCAATTCACTGATCTGTGTTCACCTGGACCTCAAAGGGGTCATGTTCAAGCCTTCTTATCTCCCCACTCTTCTTAAAGACCTCAAAGATCAAGGGGTGAACTCAGTTCTGGTCGAGTACGAAACGGTCTTCCCCTTCAAGGGCCTTGATGCCACTGACCTGGACCGTTCCACCGTCCTCACCCCCGCCCAACTCAAACGTTTCCTGGCCGAGGCTAAAAAACAAAACATCGAAGTGATACCGCTTCAGCAATGCCTGGGCCACCTTGAGTACATCCTCTTCAAAAAGCAGTACCGCCACCTGGCCGAAGATCCCAAATTCCCCTGCGCTATCAAGACAGATCATCCCAAGGCTTTTGAACTCGTACGTGACATGCTCGAGCAGATGATCGCCGCTCATCCGGACTCCAAATACGTCCACCTCGGCCTCGATGAAGCCCATTCACTCTCCATGACCGCTAAACGCCTCGGCAAAGATGTGCTCACCATCTTCATCGAACACCTGCGCAAGCTGCTCGCCATCGTTGAGCCCACCGGCAAGATCCCGATCATCTGGGTCGACATGCTCCAGGATCATTACATTCCCGGCGCGTTCGACGAGTTCAAAGGCCGTGTCATATTCTCCATCTGGGACTACACGCCCTTTGACGACAAACCCCAGCCTTTCAGCCGTCTGGGCGGCGGCCAGCGCATCAGCAAGGAATGGATGGGGGAACCAGAGAACTCAGCCGCTCCATTCGTCGGCGAAGGCACGCTCTTCATCGAAGATCTACCCAAAGAAATCCTTGATGAAATGAAGCCCTATCAAGTCGACAAGCGCCACCTTACACGCAATTACTACCTCGACTTCTTCGCCAAACAAGGCTTGGAATGCCTTCCCGCCAGTGCACTCCGCATGAGCGCTAATTTCTCCACACTTCCCCCTTACAACCAGCTCTTTAAAAATGTCCGCTCCTGGTCCGCTGCCTGCAAGCGCGTGGGGAAAAACTCCCTGGGCCAGATCGGCACCGCCTGGGCCCGCGGCCGCTCATACCTCCCACCCAACCTCATGTTCGACCTGCTCTGGCCCATCATCCATGAGATGTCACGCAGCATGGGGGGCAGTCCCAAACCCTTCTGGCCTGAACTTGACGCCAAAGAAGTCGACCTCATTATTCGCAGCCTGGGTCGCACCCGCGAAGATTGGCGTATCGAAGGCCAGCTCATCAAGCAGATGCAAAGCCTGCTTCCCAAGGTTAAAACCCATAAATTCGAGTGGCAAGCCCTGATTCTTATGACCCAGGTCCTCCAACTTCAACGCAAGACCGAAATGGTCATTAATGAAGCAGACTTCATCTACTCCAACGATCGCACGCTTACCCATGAATGGCAACGCCGCATCGACGAGCAAAAGGCCGTGACCCTCGAAATCCAAGCCCTGCGCAAGAAAGTCATGAGCCACTTTGCCAAGCGCTACCATGGCGAAGCCTTTAACGAATGGGACCGCCAACTCTGGGCTTGCCACCTCCTTCGTCTCAAGCAGGTCACCCCACTCTGTAAAGCCAAGCTTCCCAAAGCCAAAAAACGCTGGGGCGTCTAATTCGCGTTCAACGTTAGCGGCTTGGGTCATCCAATGCCTCCGGCTTGAGCCGCGCGGCATCTGTTAATTCCTGCGCCTGAATAACGTTTATAGCACCGGTGATCGGCGCCGGAATGCTCGGTTGGGCGATCAACCTGGCCAAAGCCGCCTTGCGTCGCCACACCTCCATCAAGCGCCGCAAGCATCTTCATCCCGCGCCCATCGAAATACTTCTTTATCTCCCGGTCCCCAAAATGCATCCGAAATTTCGTGCAATGCCTTTTATCGACAGTCAATGAAAACACATTCCCGCCACGCACCTAAGAAAGATCCAAACGAGTCAATTATTTCTCTTTCTCACGCTGCTCATGGAATCCCTGATGTGAAATAGTTGCGTGATCGATGACTCTGAATGCAGTTGTTGAGAACCAGCAGACAAAAATAGTTTGCAGTATGCAAATATCCAATGCTTCACAGAGATAGCATGACAAGATGGTCAACGCCTCAGTCCCACAAAAAAGCCAGGAACCTGGCCATGCATATGGCCTTGGCTATATGCCGTTTCTGGATGGCATGCGCGGCATCGCCATCATCATGGTGCTTTGGTATCACGCTACCGGCCCTCTCTTTCGAGGCGGTTTCATCGGCGTCAGCATCTTCTTCGTGCTCTCTGGCTTCCTGATCACGGCCCTGCTCATCCAGGAATACCAGATCCACCAGCGCCTCTACCTGACGCAGTTCTATATGCGCCGCGCCCTCCGTCTGCTTCCCCCTCTGGCCGTCCTGCTCATTGCCTATATCGCAGCATGCTCATATATCGGCCAAGACATGCAGAAAGTCGTCCGTGATGCTCTCATCGTCTTTTTTTATGGCGCAAACTGGGCTCGCGCTTTTGACAAAGACCTGGCTTATCCCCTGGCCCACACATGGTCTTTGGCTGTTGAAGAGCAGTTTTACATCCTCTGGCCTTTGATTTTCGTCATTCTCAAAGGCGTCGGCCTTTCACTGCGCGGCATTGGAATTGTCACGCTGATCGCAGCCATAGCATCCGCCCTCCTGGCGGCCGTGTGGCACCACCAGGATGTCAGCGACATGCGCCTTTACAACGGCTTGGATACCGCCTCCTCGGGACTCCTTCTGGGATGCGCCCTGGCATTTGCCGTGGCTCATCGCCCACCGTCCGCATGGGCTACCCCCAAAAAACTCCACCTTGCTTCAATCGCCTGCGCCGTATTCCTCATGGTGATCGCTTTCACCGCCCGATGGAATTCGAGCTTTATGTTCTACGCCGGCTATTTCCTGGTCGCTGTCGCCACCGTTGTCATCATTACCGCCATGTGCGCAGCACCAGCCAATCCATTAAGAAAACTTATGGAGTTTCCCTGGCTCGTCAAGCTTGGGCGCGTCTCCTATGGCCTCTATTTATGGCACTTTCCGATCTATTATCTGATCAATGTCTTGATCGATGCCAACGGGATCGGGATCCGTTGGCCCATCAAGCTCATCGTTGGAGGCGGTATATCCCTTGCGATCACGGTCTTGTCCTATCGCTATGTTGAAGAGCCCGTTTTATCTCTCAAATCGTTATTCCATGCGCCTCAAAAAACCATTGCCGCCCAGCCTGAATCCACAGGTGTAGATTTGCCGGAAAGCGTGCTGCCATCCCATCACCGGGTGGGGCCTTCTTCTCTATGAGTAGCCGTTTAGAATTTACGCACCATCAGCTATCTCGGACTTCTTACGGCTAAAACAAAAGGCACCCGAGTATCGGGCGCCCTTTTTTGTGTTTCAATTCAAAGAGGCTAAGACGGGAAAACCGCCGCTTGATCAGTTGCGGTCAAGCGTAACGTTACCGGTGCCTTTGATATCCAGGATGGTCTTGGGATCCTTGACGATCTTCTCGGGATTGGCCTTGCGGTACTCAGCCATCCCATCAGGCTCGGCAAAGCCCACCATAGGGTCCAGCCCTTGCTGGGCCATCTGCGGCCCAACAATCGGCAGTAAGCGGTCATAGCACTTGTATTTGATTTCGTTGGGAGCGTTTCGCCATACGCGCGCCTTCAAAAGCGAGTCATTGCCGGGAAACTTCATGAACTCCACCACGTTGTTCACCAGGATCTCTGGAAATGGCGGCAGGGACATGCGGTTCTGACTGGAGATCACAGTTTCATAACCCATTTTCTTGCTGTATTCGTCATGCACCTTCTTGGCCACAAGCACGAACCTGTTGAATTGATCAACACGGTTCATACCCAACCCAATCAGGATGCCGCGCGTGAGAAACGCGTCAATGGCCTGCCGGGAATTGGCAACCATGTCCATGTTTTCCATCATTTCATTGAAGACCAGCGTCTCCAACGGTTGTGTGTACTTGTTCTGTAGATTCGGCGTGGAGTGAGGATTGGTCTGCACTTCATAACGGATCTTGTCGTAATACTTCTGCGCGGCTTCGACGTTGCCGTAGAGATATTCAAACATAGTGGCCTGAAGCAGGAAGTTTTCGTAACCAGCTTTGTAGGAGTCATATACCCCTTTCGGCCGGCCCATGGATTCCAGGTGTTTGATCGCCTTGGTCAAGGCATTTTCATACGAGCTGATGAAGCGAACGTCGGGCAGCAGATCAAGCCGCTTGCTGACCGGGTCAAAGTTCACGCGCCCCTGCTGCATCATCGATTGGGATGAATGGATCACGCCGCGGTAGGTATTCAGGAGATCGATGCTGGGATCGTCGCCCTTTTCCTTGGGCGCTACAGTCACACCAAGAAGATCCCAATACATGGATTGGGTGGCCGGGTGACGCCAGTCGACGGGGCCAAGCCCTTCCCCGCCCTCATCAATCGGATCCATCATCTTCAGCATGAACTTGGGATCCATGTAGTAATGACGAACCAATGCGTCTTTGCGGAGATAAGCCAGAAGGGGCGCCATCAGTGGCGCAGTGTCTTTATCCGAGAAAAGAGCTGCGATCTTTTCCTCGTACTCGTTTTGAAGCCGAAAGCCCAGCAATGGCGCATCCGACGAACCTGTGATCGACAGAATCGCCCCCAGGCGGCGCACGAGAAAATAGTTGCTCTCGACAGCTCCGACCTTGTAACCCTGGGCACCCTGCGGCATGAATTCGCTGGACTCAAATCGCGCGATCAGCTTGTCCATCCCCGGATTGGCTTCTTTGAGTTCCTTGACACTATCGGGCGCATCCACAATTTTCTTGAAATCCTCGCGGATCTGCTGCGTGGTCATCCCATCGCGCTGGCCGCCCAGCACCTGCAGCCATTCATCCGCAAGGCGCTGCTTGTAATACCAGTGCATATCGTCAGACGACTGACCCACTTTGTGGAAGAAAATCCAGCCCAGTTCCCTGTAAAGTCTGGTTGCGCGCGGGTTGTATTTCACACCCTTGCGCAGGAGATCGATACCCTTGTTGACCCAGTCCCAGCGCTCCAGAGGGGTCTTGGTCATGACCGAGATGTTGTAAGCCATGTTCCAGGCATGAAACGCCCAGACCTGCGGGAAGCGCGGTTGAAGCTCAGTGATCCACTGCGCGCACTGATTGGCTTCAAACAGCTTGCCTTCCTCTTTAAGCGAGTTGGCGCGATACCAGAGAATATCCACGGCAAGGCCGCGGAATACGGAAAACAAAACCGCCGTGATTACCGACTGCGGGGGAAGCGCCTGTGCTTCCGCTAATTTCACGTTCTCGGCCTTCTGAGACTCGACACGGAAATGATCCACGCGCTGGATGCCCACCGTGGACGCCAGCGCCACGCTTGCCACCAGAACCAAGGTCGCCAGGAATTGAACTTTGCTGTTATACGTCATCCTGATTCGCCTCAATACGGTTATCTAAGTACTACGAACGGGACGCCCCGAAGGTTTACATCAAGCGACGAATGATTAAACAATCACCCGCGCCAGTTCTTTAAGCCAGAAGAATATCCAGGCAAAAACGCAGACCAGCCCTGACCAGACAAGGCCAATCATCAACCCGGCGTTGCCCACCATGTCCCATGTGATGATCCGACCGTCAGCAATCAGTGGGCTGGGATCATGTTTTGAAAATGAAGGGACAAAAAACACAAACATCTCACCAAACATCCGGATGCACTGCTTAAGTGCATCATTGAATTTACCGGTCGAAAGCTTATCCCAGAGCGCGTAGAACGGGTCCAAAAGCGCATTTCCCTGGTGTTGCGCGTTTGGTGCCATGGATGCATAAGCGCTCAGGGATTCCATCAGGAAGCCGCTGAAGTAGGCGACGATCAGAACCATCGACCCCAACAGGGCCGCAACTGGAAAGGTCAGGAACGTGCCGGTCATGATCCCGACGATTGAAAGGAACACGACTCTAAACCAGATGATGAACATCATGCGGATCAGGTTGTTTTCAAAGGTGTCGACCTTATACAGGACTTCCAGCCCGTCTGCAGTGCTGAAAGTGATCGACGGGGCCACCGGAGATTTGCCGTCCGAGGGAGTGATGTTGATGAGCGTCAACTCCATCGTGCCATCTTCCTTCACCCATCCAATGTCAATCGGATAAGTCTGATAGGTAGATGTCAGCACGCGGATCGGACGATCGGACGGGGTGGCCATCTGGCCGTTGATCATCACGTACATCAGGCCCAGATCATCCTCAGGACGCGGAGACAAGTTGGGTTTCATGCGCAATGTGAGCGCACCGCCGAGTTTCCTGGCGCTTTCAAGACCCTTGTAAACGTAAGTCGAACGATTCCCAGGAGTAACGGTGAGCCATTCGGCGATTACCTGGGTCTTGGCGGCCTCAAAGGCTTTGATGTTAAAGCCGTCTTTTTCCTGACCGTAAAGATGCGAGGCACTGCCCTGCAGCTCTTTCATGCGTTTCTGGATTTGCTCATTGAAGCCCGTATCGCCCACCGGCATGGGGAAGCTTGCATCGCGCGCCACCAGAACCTGCTCGCGGATGGCAAACCGGTCAGCTTCTTCCTTGGCCGGCATTGCTTCCAGCACACGGGCAAAAACATAGATACCTCCGCCCGCAACCACGACCAAAACCAAGTTCAGCAAAATGAGGCCCAACCACTTGCCCAGGATGTAATCAAACCGGCGGACCGGCTTGCTCATGGAAAGGTAGATCTGCTTATTCTTCACTTCCGAGCAAACCGTCCATGCCCCAAGGCACACGGACATCAGGCTCAGTAGTACCGAAACCAGCAGCGTGCTCCATGTCAAAAAGGCCTGCATGCGGTACTGGAGGCGCTCGCTGAAGTCCTGCATGATGGGGAAAATCGGCACCACCAGGAGGATCATCACAATGAAAAAGAGGCCCACCTTCATGCGCAGGGCTTCATCAACCACCGTTTTGGCGATGCTGAAAATCGGATGAGAAAACGACAGGATAAAACGGACAATCCAGATACCGACGAAAAATGCGGCAGTGAGCAACCAGAAACCCGCCACTGCAACGGCCAGGGGCTGTCGGCCAATCATGAATAGGAGAGCGCTCAAAAGACCGGCGATGACAGTGCCATGAACGATCACACCAGCCCAGTAGACAGGGGAATACTGCCGCCAGTAATAGAGGCCCCAGGAGAGCCATGCGTAGCTGAACAACGCTGCGATCAGGCTGACGATGAGCCCCGCCGTGCCGTGGCCGTTCTTCAGCAGCATGTATGCCGGTCCTCCAAGGAGGACCGGAATCAGGAGCATGCCGACGAGCCAAGCTTTCCAGTTCTTGAGAATCAAATCGCTGACTCCGTGTCGTGACCACCCGGCAATCGCCAGGCAGGGCTTGGGACGATTGGGTTAGGAGGGCTTCTTCTTGTCGTCGTTGATCAGCGAATCGATCACGCTCAGGTCCGCTTGTTCTTCCGGCTTGGGCGCCGGGGCTTTGGGTGCCTCAGGCGCCTTTGGAGTGGCGACAAGATCATCAATGACCTGGCTATTCGCCGCAGCTTGCGCTTCTTCACGTTTCACCGAAACTGCATCGGCTTTAGCCGTGACCTGAGCCGCCTTTTCATCACTCTTCGGCGAGACGAGGTCAGCAATCACCTGATCTGCGGAAGCAGGTGAATCCTTGTCCACAAGGAACTGTGCAATGCGGCCGGAGTTCTTGGCGCCTGCGGTGCTTGCGCCTTCGGCGTGAGCACGCTGGACGATCTCAAGAAACAATGCTTCAAGGCGCTGGCGCGGGTGTTCTACGCGTTCGATGTGCTTGCCGTGACGCCCCAGAACTTCTTCGATTTCCTGAATGGTCTGCGCATCCAGGGGGGGCGTCTGGAGGGTGGTCTGGTCGTAGCGCGTCAAAAGCTGATCCACAGTGCCCATGGCGCGAATCTTGCCGCCGAACATGATGGCCACGCGGTCGCAGACGTCTTCGACGTCGGCCAGGAGATGTGAGCACAAAAGGATGGTTTTCCCCTTGCGCGCCAACTCCACGATGATGTCCTTGGTCTGACGGGTGCCGATGGGGTCCAGTCCGGTGGTCGGCTCGTCGAGGATCAGGAAATCCGGATCATTAATCAGCGCCTGGGCCAGGCCGATACGGCGTTGCATACCTTTGGAATACTGCCCGATGGGTCGGCTCTGCACGGCATCAAGACCCACCATTTCAAGCAAGCTGTTGATGCGGCGTTCGCGCTGGCTGGAATCCAGGTTGAACAGCTTGGCGTAGTAATCGAGAGTTTCGCGCGCGTTAAGGAACTTGTAGAGATAAGACTCTTCGGGCAGATACCCGATCATCCGCTTGGTTTCGACCTCGTCAGGCCTGCGGTTGAACACCAGGACCCGCCCTGCGGTAGGGTTCAAAAGCCCTAGGATCATCTTGATCGTGGTGGACTTGCCCGAGCCGTTGGGACCCAGGAGCCCAAACACTTCGCCGCGCTTGATTTCAAAGTCGATGTTGTCCACCGACCGCACCTTGTTGCGCATCCAGAAGTCTTTGAAGACCTTGGACAGGCCGATGCATTTGACGACCGCCTCGTCGCGGATCTGCGGGCGTCCGGGGAGTGACGCCAGACCGCCGGGAGGGGCTGTCACGGGAGATTCTGTAAACTTTCCAAGACTCATGTCAGGCTCCTCAGCCGATGGGGGGATGACCCACCGGACTCGGGAAATAACGCGTTATTACTGTGCACCGTTGGGTTTGGTCGACATCGCTCGGCTCCTGGCTTCCCCCTCGGCGGCGGTACGCCGACGGTCTTCCAGCTGCCGGGCCATCAACTCCTGCTCACGCCGAACCTGGATCTGCGGGTCTGGATTAAGTTCGATATAGGTCTGGCCCTTGGGCAGGTAGAAGGATTCGATGTTCGGGCTGTGGAGAACCTGCTGCTTGGCGTCGAGCCACAAGCGGCCCATGATGATATCGCGCATACCGGCCTTGCCGTTGAACTCGTTGTAGAACGTGTTGAAGCGGTTAGCCTCCGTCTGAACGCCCGCCACGGCGGTGGTGCGGTAATTGCGTGATTCGTTGACCATCGAGGAAACTTCGCCGGTGATGCGAATGCTGCCGAATTCCTTAGGTGTCATCAGGTCTGCGAAGGCGGACATCAACACAGCCTCGGCCTTCTCGGCCTCATCCTTGTTGCCGATGGCCTTTGCGGTCTGATAGGCCTGGACCATCTTCCATACCTGCTCGTGTGCTTCGCCGGCCGTTTCGGCCAGGACCCGGCTGCGCTCGCGCTTAGCTTCTTCGATCTTCTTGGCCTTTTCGTTATCCGCGCTGACCACCATCAGGAAGGCTTCCCGGGTGGCCAGGGGGATGGAACTGGGCGAAGTCATGTTGAAGCGTTCGGGGAGGATCGTGATGCCGGTATTGAGGGCGTTGAGGCGCTTTTGAGCCAGCGCCACGATTTGATCCTTTCCAACGTTACCCGCGATGATCTGATCTGCGCTCAGCGTGGCAACGGTTTCAATCACGGCGGTGCGCACGGCATCACCGACGATCCGCTCAGCCATGAAGCCGCGCCCAGAGAGTGCTGGGTCTCCGACGTTGGTAATGAACTTGATCGTGTCCGTCACCTGGTAACCCAAGGCAAACTGGGCGTGGACGATGTTGGCATCACCGGTGATCAGCGAGCCATCCTGCTCAGGGTTGAGCGGGCCGGACTTTTGCCCGGCCAGATCGTCGATTTTCATCGTCATCTGCTGATCATTGAGCGAGTACCAGAAGTCCCGGGTGATCAGCATGTTCTGAGGTGCGGTGTTGACCTTCACAACCTGTTCAAGGGGGAAAGGCAGGGCAAAATGAAGGCTCCCTGGTTTGATCACCTGCGTGCCGTCATCGGACGTCACAATCTTCCCGAACCTGAGACGCACGGCATCGTGCTGCTGGGGCACGCTGAAAATCCCCGAGCACAGATAAAGCACGATGATGATCAGCATCACCACTTTGAGCAGGAAGAAGCAGACCTTGAGCGCATCCGCAACCGATTGTTGCGCTGCGTCGAGCGTTTCTTCCTGCACGTCCTGGACGGGCTTTTCGGGCTGCTCGTTGTCATCAAGCAGATTGTTGTTGATCGGATCGCTCATATCGATGGTTGCCTGGTATTGAGCTGAAAGACAGTTTGAACCTTTACACGCACTGCGCGGAAGAAACCGCGCAACCTGACTTTGGTGATCACTTGGCCGGAGCTGGTTTCACCTGCTTGGCAGTCCCCGGTTCGTTCTTGAACAGATCGATGGGCGAAATTTCGGAATTGAGCACGAAAGTCGTGTTGTTCGCCAGGATAGCCTTGAGGGCTTCGACCTGGCGGAGGAACACGGCGAAATCCTGATCCTTGGAGAACTGCGTGTAGTACTTGGCGGCTTCCTGGTCACCCTCAGCCCGAAGCTGGGTGGCGCGAAGTTCGGCAAAAGCAAGGATCGTCGAGCGGGTCGATTGCGCTTCCGTGCGGATCTGCGCCGCTTGCGCATCGCCCTCGGCGCGCGCCTTTTCAGCTAGCACAAACCGCTCAGCACGCATGCGCTCAAACACGCTGGTGGTCACACGCTGGGGAAGAACGACACGGGTGATGCCCAGGTTCTCCACCTTGATGCCGTAGCTCACTTGCGCGGAAAGCTGGCTCTTTTGCATTTCCTTGAGCATTTCCGCTTCCATCTCGTCGAGCTTGAGCTTGGATTTGTCGGTATTCACCAGTTGGTCAAACCGGTAGCGTGCCACCACGGACTTCAAGTTCAGCATCGACGGACGAAGCTGATCCTTGGCCTTGTCCAGGCTCTGGAGGCTCACGAAGAAGGAATACGGATCTTCGATTCGCCAGGTGACATACATGCGGATGATGACGGACTTGCGGTCCGCCGTCTGCTGTTCTTCAATCTGCCCATCAAGCACCTGGAGAAGAGTCGGGTAGCGCTTGATGTCTTGGAAAGGCCACGGCCATTTGAAGTAAAGCCCGGGTTCATAGCAGACACTTCCGGGATTCACCGGCGAACCATCCACCTTGCGGGCCACCAGCCCGGTGGCCTTGTCCAGTTCAGGCGCATCCGCCTTGTTGAAAGTCGTGCGCACCACGACTTCGTCATAGCGGACGATGAACACGCACATGTAGATCAGCAGAATCGCTGCGATGATCAATCCAACAAGTGCTGTCAGCTTATTCTTCATATCTCTGCGAGCTCCGTATTCGAGATTCTCTCTCTGGACTTGATGTGACTTTTATGATGACGATGTAAAACAAGGCGTTAAAGGCGGATCCGGCCTTAATTCTGACCGCTGGAATTCATGATGTTGGAGATCGACGTAGGCTGCTGCTTCATGTCGACCCGGAAGATCGGCGCCTCGGCCTGATCGTTCAGGAGAACGATCTTGCGGCGCCCGGCCAGCCCTTCGGTGATGGCATCTAGATACTGGCGCTGGCGAAACAGATCCGGCGCGGCGGTAAACGCGTGGTACTGCGCATTAAAGCGTTCAGCCTTGGCGCGTTCCCTCAGGTACCGGTCCCAGCGATAGGCGTTGGCCTGGAGGATGATCGCCGAAGCGCGACCCAGCGCAGTGTTCTGCAGAAGGTCATCCACTGCCGTCAATTCCGCAGCCAGCTTGGTCTGCTGTTCCGGAGAGCGGTTCTTGTCGCCCAGCTCGCGCTGATACACGTCGTACTTGCTGATAGCCGCGGCAATGTTCTTGGCGATGTCCGCTGTACCGGCCACATCTGACAGCACAACATTGGATTCACGCAGGGCTACCTGAATCTTGGTCTGCTTCTCCTGATCCGCAGCAATCACTTCCTGGAACGAATCAGCAACGTTGTCCTCTTCAGGAGGATGAACAGCGCTGACCGTGACCAGCGTGACGTCGAAGCCCAGATTAAGCCGCGCCACATCACCTTTAACTTGCTCAAGGATTTCAGTGCCTGCGGTAGCCCGGCCAGATCCGAGCATGGTGTCGATGTCATGGGTCATGGTGAAGCGTGACAACCGCTCGCTGGCGATGTTCTGCAGAATAAGCGCCGGATCCGTGGCGCTGGAGAAATACTTTTGCAGGTCGCTGACGCGATATTGCACCAGGATCTGCACGCCCACCAGCGAAACCCCTGGAACTTCATCTTTGTTGGTCACGGCTTTCGCCGCGGCCAGCATGGCGCCAATCGGGTTCTTTTCGCCTATTTTCACGAAGCTCTCAACCGGTGTCGGCGCTGCCACCATGTAATCTTCTTTAACATCACTGCCGCCTTCGCTGTGTTTGTTGGTCCACAGGATGGCGCCATCCTTAGTGATGTCGCGTGCGGTGCCCACACTGATGCTGTGCAGTCGGCCGACATCGTATTTCTGCGCATCGCCCATCGGCCACGGCAACTTAAAGTGCGGCCCGGGGCCCACTACGCGGTCAACCTTCCCAAAACTGGTGATCAGCGCCTGTTGCTGAGGCTCCACCACCACCAGGCTGGACATCATGAGAAGGATTAATGCGCCCAAAAGCGCCAGCGGGCCAAACGCGCGGATCAGAAGTTGGTAAAGCCAACTGCTGGTGATCTCAAAACCGAACTGATAGTTGATGGCTTCGTTGAAAGCCGAAAGCAGGCTCTTGGGAGAAGTGAGCAACCCCAGGATTCGGCTGTCAAACGGAGCCGGGGGCACTTCACCCGGGCGGCGGGGACGATATGCATTGAGCAGGAAGCCCAGCAGAATCTCAAGACCAATCACGATCATGATCAACGGGATGATCACGCCCAGAGCCGTCACTGCTTTCTTATCGCCCGAGAGCGACCATGCCATCGCAGCCGACAACAGAAACAGCGAAATGAAGTTGCCCATCAGGAAGCTGGCGCCCGAGCGCAGCAGCGACCATTCCGCATTTTTGGCCATGCCGGCCTGGTAACGCGCAACGATGAAGGCGACGAACGCCAGCATGCCCGCAATCGCCAAAACCGCAGGCGAATGGGCGATATTCACTGAGTTTTCAATCGTCGCCCCTGGGTTCCCGTTGTAGTTCATCACCACCACGTAGGCGACAAATCCACCCGACCCAAGCAGCATCAGCGAGATCAGGAGGCCAACGATGTTGAGGCCCCACTTGTACAGGCTTTCCAGACGGCGGCGCGCGATTTGGAGATCTACGCCGTGTTCTTCAAAGATGGCCGCGGTCTTTGCGTCCGCCTTCGCCATCACCTCGGCCTCAAGCGCTTCAGCGCGCTCCAGCCGGTGCTGATTGAAGATCATCCACAGAATCACCCAGATGGGGATGCCGCAGGCCAGATGCATCGTGATCAGATACATCAGCGGGAAACGGCTGTCGGCGTACAGCGCGGTGATGCCCATCACCACGGCCAGCAGGAATTGAACCGCCAATCCAACGATTGCCGCAAATGACGCACGCTTGTAGCTGTGCTGGTCCTGACTCATTGATCTCTCTCTTTCCCAAGACAAGTCCACAAGGCAAGAATCAGTCAACCGTATACTAACGTCTCACGGTTTTTTCCGCTTTGGGGCAAACTTACCCCAACCATTTTCGTATGATCTAACGACCCCTCGGGGTTTTCAAGCCCGCCCCCCGGGCGAGATCCTTCAAATCTTACGGCGCATCTTACGGTTGAAAACGACATGATCAAACAGACACTCGCCATTTCCAACAATACATACTTAGAGAGCATACGTCAGCCGATCTTTACGGTTCTGACACTTTTGGTAATTTTGTGCATGATCCTCGGCTTGATGATTTCAGCCTACACCATGGATGATGACAACAAGCTCATGATCGACATGGGCCTGGGCTTCCTCTTCTCGTTTGGCCTGCTGCTTTCGATCTTCACCGCGGCAGGCGTCTTCAACCAGGAAATCGAGAACAAAACCGTTCTCACCGTCATTTCCAAACCCGTCTCCAGACCCTCCTTTGTCGCAGGTAAATTTCTCGGTGTCACCGCCGCAGTTGCAACTTTCTTCTGGATCGGCACCATCGCTTTTGTACTGGCCACGCGCCACAAGGTCATGCAGACCGCATCCGACGGATTCGACTACCCCGTCATCGTCTTCGGCTGCGGCGGCCTTGTCATCGCCTTCGCTCTTGCCGCGCTGGGCAACTACCTTTACGGCTGGATTTTCACCTCCGCAGTCATCAAGCTCATTGTTCTCGTCGAAACTTTCGCGCTTATCCTCGTCCTCTTCATCTCCAAGGAATGGACCTTTCAACACCCCATGACAGACATTGACCCGCAGCTGGTCATGGGCATTGCCATGGTGCTGGAGATGATCATCATCGTCACCGCCTTGGCCATCTGCTTGGCCACACGCGTAGGGCTGATTATGACCCTCATGTTCTCCGGTGCTTTCACCGCCCTGAGCCTCTCAACCGACTACTTCCTGGGCACCCAAGTCGCCAAACACTGGGGATACAAGCTCGCCTATAACCTCATGCCAAACCTGCGCGCCTTCTGGCCCGCAGACAATCTCACCCAGGAAATGCACATCCCCCTCTCCTACCTGGGAGACCTCACGCTCTACGCAGCCTTCATCGTCACGGCCCTCCTCTCCGTCGCAGTTCTCCTTTTTCAACGTCGGGAAGTGGGGTAAATCGTGCTTCTCGCCCAAGCGGCCTACCCTCTTTTGCCGGCACCCTCCCCCCTCGAATTTTATTTCCTCGAATCTCCTTGGCAGTTCCTCACCCTCCTGATGGTTTGCGGCTTGGTGTTGCTTTACCAGGCCAATCAGGTCCGCAGCAAACGCTTCATGCATTGGGGCACCGCCTGCATCACCTTGGGCGTGGCCATGCTCATCCTCGCCACCAGCATCACCACCCAGCGCGAAACGGTGATCGCACGAACCAAAGACCTCGTCGCCCACACCGCTCCACTCGAAACCGACACTCTCCGCCCCTATCTCACCGATGACTGCGCCTTCTACCGTGGCCCAAGCGATTCCACCGCCACGGTCACCCTCAAAGAAGTGGATAACTTTATCCGCGGCAAAACCATCGACATCGTCGATTCCCAAACCATTCGTCGCTTGGATGCCTCTGTCGACAGCCCCACCACGGCACGCTCTCAACTCTGGCTCAGGACCTATGTCAAGGCCCCTCTCCTGGGCGGGGAAAGCCTCCCTGTATCAACCCGCTGGGAACTTCAGTGGGTTCTCAAGGATGACCTCTGGAAAGTCCACTCCGTCAGGATGCTTGAGAAAGAATAAGTTACAATGCGGACCCATTGAGGGGTTGATACTTGCGTTTCGACTGGTTTGAATGCATCTGACACATCCACAGCCGGTTAACGGCGCGGTTTCATAGTTCGGACAAGCAGGCAACCCAGCCTTTCTTCTCGAAACGACAAGGATGTCCCGACGGTGTGCGTATCTGGAAATCAATGCAATGACCACCACCATCACAGCCGGCATGACCCGCGAAGAAAATTTCATGTCCATGGCGCTGAAACTCGCCCTCAAAGGCCAGGGACGCGTCGAACCTAACCCCATGGTCGGGTGCATCATCGCCAAAAGCGGACAGGTCGTCGGTGAAGGTTTTCATAAGCGCTTCGGCGGATCACATGCCGAAGTCCACGCCGTCGCCGACGGCATCAAAAAAGGCACCATCGACAAGGAATC
>CAZGOM010000083.1:0-19658 GCA_964527265.1 uncultured Phycisphaeraceae bacterium
GAGAAGCGGAAGTCGACCATGCGGTCGTCGATGCGCATGCGGATGCGGCCGTCCTGAGGGATGCGTTTTTCTTCGATTTTGACGCCGGCCATGATTTTCAGACGGGCGATGATGGCGGCCTGGGTGCGCTTGGGGATCTTGTCCTGCTCGTGGCAAACACCGTCAATGCGGTAGCGGAGGCGAACGCGGTCGGCGAAGGGCTCGATGTGAATATCGCTGGCACGGGCCTGGACGGCCTGATAGATGATGTGGTTGACCAGACGGACCACCGGGGCCTGCTCGGCTTCGGCTTCGGCCTTCTGGTCCATGGAGGCATCCATGTCCTGCGTTTTGGTTTCAATGTCGACGGAGGTGTCCGTCGACATGGTTTTGATGGCCTCTGTGACCTGCTGGCTGGTGTTGTTGAAGATGCGGTCGAGGTATTCGCGGATCTGGCGCCGGTTGCCCAGGGCGGTGGAGATCTGGCAGTTCATGCGGAAACGGAGGAGGTCGAGGAGTTCAAGGTCAAGGGGGTTGTTGATGAGGACCTTGAGTTTGCCGTTTTCCTTGGAGAGGGGAATGATGAAGTACCTGGTCATCAGGTCCTTGGGCATCATGGATTCGTTAACGATGGTTTCTTTTTTGATGGCATCGGGCTGTTCGATGTCGATGTATTCCATCTCGAACTGGGAAGCCAGGGCCTGGGTGATGACGGTGTCGGGGACATAGCCCAGATCGGTCAACAGCTCACCAATGGGCTTGCGGACGCCTTGCTGGACCTTGAGGGCTTCCTGGAGCTTGGCTTCGTCGATTTTGCCCCATTGCTTGAGGATTTCGCCGAGTTTCAAACGACGCTTGGCCATGTCTATGTTTTCCGTGGATGACGATCCGGGAGAGCGGGATACGAACCTAGGGCATTCTACACACGTATCGCGGGCGTCAAGTGCGTTGGCATGAAAATGCTTGACAATGTGATGTTTATGATTTGTGAGGGTGGGAGCGGGGCAGGGGAGGGGGCTTCAAAATGGAGGGGAGCGGCGTTTGGCGGGTTTCTTGACAGATTGGGTTTTGTGGGCGATTGTAGAGGCCCGGGAATGCTTGGGCGAACGCAGCCTGAGCTGTATATGATTCCCAGGATTACATTGCGGCGCCTGCGGCCATTGTCGGCACAGGCCATGAATCGGATGGTTATTCCCGTCCAACCCATTTTCCGGCGGCCCAGAGAGGGCCAGACATTCCTTTAAGGAGAAGCGCTTGACTCAGACCCTCGCACACCCGACTCACACCAGCTACGACACCGTGCCTTATGAGTCTCGCCCGTTTGCCCAGACCCACCCAGACCGCCTGGCGACGATTGGTCAACTTTTTGGCATCAAGACCGTGCTGGCCGATAAGGCCCGCGTGCTGGAGCTTGGCTGCGCCTCAGGCGGGAACCTGATTCCCCTGGCCGTGAACTACCCCAACGCGCAGTTTGTAGGTGTTGATTATTCGAGCCGCCAGATTGCCGACGGCAAGGCCGTCATCGATCAGCTTGGGCTTAAGAACATCGAACTCAAGCACGCGAGCATTGCCGATGTGGATGCGTCCTACGGCAAGTTCGACTACATCGTTTGCCACGGCGTGTTTTCCTGGATTCCCCTTGATCTCCAGGAGAAAACCCTGGCGATCACCAAGGAAAACCTGAATCCCAACGGCATCGCATACATCAGCTACAACGTCTATCCGGGCTGGCATATGTCGGGCATGCTGCGCGACATGATGGTTTATCACTCAGGCCGGTTTGTCGGCGTGAGCGATAAGATCGCCCAGGCGCGTGCACTGCTGGACTTCCTTGCCAACTCGGTGCCCGCCCAGCTCAACAGCTACTCGGCCATGCTCAAGGAATCCGTGGACATGCTGCGCAAGCAGTCGGACACGTACCTGCTGCACGAATACCTGGAAGAAAACAACAACCCGCTGTATTTCTATCAGTTCGTGGAAAAGGCCCAGAAGCATGACATGAAGTTCCTGGGCGAATCCAACATCTTCGAAATGATGGATTCCCGCTTCCCGGCTGAAGTGCAGAAGACTCTGCGCACGATCGCTCCTGACGCGATCCATATGGAACAGTACATGGACTTCCTCAGCAGGCGCACCTTCCGCCAGACGCTGATCGTCCACCAGAACGTTCCGATCAACCGCAACATCCAGCCTCACGTGGTGCGCGGGATGTATGTCTCGGCGACCTGCCAGCTTGTGCCCCGCACCGACGGCGCCAAACACGACCTGACCGGCAACACCGGTGAACAATTCCAGAGCCAGCGCGGGAGCATCACGGTGACCGATCCGTTCATCAAGAACGCCCTGGTCATGCTGATTGAACAAGCGCCCAACGCGGTGACTTTCGAAGAAATCCTGACCGAAGCGCGCAAGCGCGGCCCGCTGCCTGAAGGCGCGCAGGCCAACCCGGTCAACGACTTCAACCAACTGGCCACCAGCATCCTCCAGTGCTACACGCTGGGCCATGTTCAACTCTCCATGCTGCCCCCGGTGTCCGCCGCGAAGCCTTCGGAAAACCCCACCGCCAACGCGCTGGTGCGCCTGATGGCTGATAGCTCCAACCGCGTCACCAATGCGCGCCACGAAATGATTCAGGTCAACGACCTGGACCGCCAAGTGCTGCGCAACCTGGACGGCACCAAGAGCAAGGAACAGATCATCGATACGCTCCTGGAGCTGATCAAGACCGGCACGCTGACGGCGCGCGAGAACAACAACGCAGTGAGCGATCCGGCCAAACTGCGCGAGCTGTTTGAGAAGGAATACCCCAACTGCGTGGACCGCCTGGGCAAGCTTGGCCTTCTGGCCAAGTAATTGCCTTGCTTGATTGAGATATAAAAGCCGCCCGGATGCGTGAAACGTCCGGGCGGTTTTTCTTTTGAGCGTACTGTGAATGAAAGGTAGCCTATTTGCCGATTGCCTACTGTATTTCAGTGGTGTAGGAGAGCGGGCACTATTTGTCATTACAATGACCGCATGACCGCCCCCAGTATTGAGCCAGTTGCGCCACTTATACAGAGAAGCGTGTATGAGCGTCTGATGACCCGGCGTGGCCATGTCACCCTTTACGCGGCGATGTGCAGCATATATTTCTTCGCGGTGTTTCAGCGGGTGGCAATCCCGGGGGCCATTTTCGATGAACTGCAGATGGGGTTTAAAGCGACGGCGGCGCAGATCACGACACTTTCGGCGGTGTCTCTCTATGTGTATGGATTGATGCAGTTGCCGGTGGGGATCATGGCCGACCGGTGGGGCGGGGCGCGGCCGCTTCTTTTGGGCGGGCTGCTGATGGCGATCGGCTATTTCATTTTGCCGCTGGCGCCGAACCTGCCGGTGCTTTACCTGGGGTCAATCTTTATCAGTTTCGGAGGGAGTTTCATTTTTCTTTGTCTTGTGAAGGAGGCGGATGACTTGTTTGGGCATCACCATTTCACGATGCTGGTGGGGATCATGCTTGGGGTGGGGTATGTGGGAGGTCTGACGGCGACGATGCCGCTCACCGCAGGGGTATCGGCGTTCGGCTGGCGGGCGTCGTTTTTGTTTGCGGCGGTGGTTTGCTCCGTGGGTTTGATCCTGAGCGTGTTGCTGCTTCACTCGGCGAACCGGCCCAAGGCGCGGGTGATGCCCATTTCGTGGAGCGCGGTGGTGTTGCTGGTGCGCAATCGCGCCATTCTGGCGCTGGTTGCGGCGGGGGCGCTTAACTTCATGGGTTATCTCTTAATGCAGGCGACACTGGGGAAGAAGTTTTTCCAGGATTGCTGGCAGTTCACGCCTGCCCAGGCTGCAAGGGTGACGTTTGCGATGCCGGTGATCATCATGGTGGGGTGCTTTTTCGGGGGATTGCTTCCGAAACTGATCGGGGGACGCAAGCGGCCGCTGCTGCTTTTGTCGGCTTTATCCAATGTTCTGGGCGCGGGGATGCTTTACACGGGTGTGGCTTGGTCGATGCCTGCCTGGTGGTCGATCGCAGGATGTCTCCTACTGACGGCCAATCCGGCGCTGGCGTCAATCGGGGCGACGCTGCTTAAAGAGATCGCACCGCCGGGGACCACCGCACTGATGGCTGGGATTTCAAACGGCGGAGGGTATGTCGCCGTGGCGATGAACAGCACATTCGCCGGCCTGGCGCTCAATGCCTACAACCAAGACGCAGTGGTGACGCCGACCGCAGTGATTTATCCGGCCGCGGCTTATCAGACGATCTTTCTGGTGATGCTGTTCGCATCAAGCGTGGCGCTGGTGATCACATGGTGGCTGACGCCGGAGACGTATGGGGTGATGCGGGCGGAACAGAGCATTTGAGAACAGGTTAAGTACGACACCGGGAGTAAAACTGAGTCGTGCGATTACTGATTATTTTTGAATTGAATCAGAAGGGAAAAGGTTTGCGATGGCAAGCGTTGCATCTGGGAATGCCAACGGTGCAAAACGGTCGTTGGGACGTTTGTAGGTTTGAATATCCTTGTATTGGCCGCCGCCGGGATTGCGGTGCACAAAGACTGTGTTGGTGTTTACATCAACCAGCCAGACTTCGGGAATATTTGCGTTGGCGTAAAGCGGGATTTTGAGTTGGGTGTCTTTTTCCAAGGATGAGTCCGCAACTTCAATAACAAGCAGCAAACCCTTGACGGTGGGGTGGTCATTTTCGTAAAAGTCTGGGCGATAGATAGCCAACCAAAGATCTGGCTGAGGTTCACTCCAGTCATCCAGCAGGATGGGATCCTGTACACCGAGGACCGCGCGTTGATTGTGTTGTAACGGACTTAAGTATCGATTGAGTCTGCGAACAGCAGCCGCATGGCGAGTTCCAATGGGTGACATATCGACAATGATCCCGTTAAGCAGTTCCACCCGGTCGTCCTCGATCAGAGCCCCGGAGTCAATGAGACGGTGATAACGCTCCGTGGTGAAGCGGTGTGCTGAAATCGAATTTTGGGGCGTAGCGAGGCTCATGGCAGGATTATATCGCTCATTGCTCAGAATCCTAGATGTAATCGAATTGCCATACCCCGCTTAAGCCAGCCGTGCGAAGCCTGTGTGTTTTACAGGACCACCGATGTCCTGAAGTAGAGTGCCGGATTTGATGCTGGCGGCCAAGTCGTGGAGGACGATGTCGGCGGCGGCATGGTAGGCGTCGACGTGGCGGTCCTGGTGGGACATCATGGGATAAAAACCTGCGCCGGCGAGAATGCCGTGTTTGAGCATCTTGGCGGTGAAGAAGGTCTGGAGGGCGGCAGGCTGGAAGTTGCCGGAGCCGTCGAAAGTGATGACGGCCCAGCAGGGGTGTCCCATGGTTTTCATGGTGATGCCGTGGGTTTTGGCGAGGGCGATGACGCCGGTGCGCATTTTTTCACCGATGCGGTTGATGTGCGCGGGGACGTTGAGCGTCATCATCTTTTTGATGGTGGCGACGGCGGCGGCGGTGCCGGTGCCTTCGGTCCAGTAACTGCTGGAGATGAAGGAGCCCTGTGCGGCTTCCATGGTCTGGGTGGTGCCGATGATGGCGCTGATGGGGAAGCCGTTGCCGATGGCCTTGGCAAAAACGGCGACGTCGGGATTGACCTTGTACTTCAGGTGCGCGCCGCCGAGGGCCAGGCGCCAGCCGATTGAGACTTCGTCGAAGATGAGGCGCGCGCCGTGCTTATCGCAGAGCTCGCGGACGCCTTCGAGGAAGCCGGGTTCAGGGTCCTGATTGCGGGTGGTTTCCATGACGACGGCGGCGATCTTGCCGGGGCGGTCTGCGAAGAGTTTTTGAAGCTGATCGAGCTTGTTGTACATGAAGGTGTGAGTGGTGCCGGCGAGGGCCTGGGGGACGCCTGCGGGATCAAGGCCGGGGAGAAGATGGCCGCCAAGGCCGTCCTTGGAGCCTTGTCCGGAGACGTTGGCGGCGAGGTACCAGTCATTCCAGCCGTGATAGCCGCAGACGACGACTTCGTCACGCGCGGTGGAAGCGCGAGCGATGCGCACGGCAATGGCCATGGCTTCGCCGCCGCCGCGGGCGAAGCGGGCCATTTTGGCCCAGGGGTGGGTCTGGGTCAGGAGGCGGGCGAGTTCGACTTCCTCAGGGCAGTTGAGGACAGAGGCCTGGCCGAGGCTGATGCGGCGGATGACGGCGGCGTTGACGTCCGGATCGGCATAGCCAAGGATACATGCGCCGACGGAGTTATAAGACATGTCAACGAAGCTGCGGCCTTCGACGTCGACGACCATACAGCCGTGGGCTTCGGTGTAATAGCTGGGCCACTGTTCGGGGGCGAACATCTCGGGGCGCTTGGAGAGGAGTTGGGTGCCGCCGGGAATGCGTTCTTTGGCTTCTTTATAGATGGCTTGGCAGAGGTCCCCGGTGGCCGGGGGGGTGATGCCGAGGGTCTGGCGGGCGTTGTCGCCAAAGAGGTGCTGGATGTCGGAATCCAGGAGGCCGAGGTTGCGGCAGGCCTGTTTGAAGGCCAGGAGGGATTCGATGCCGGCGAGGGTGTGTTTACCCAGGGCCCAGCTGTTCCAGTTGAAATTGTGGTCATAAAGCCAGAGGAAGCCGTCGCCGACGGAGAAGGCTTTGCCGCGCATTTCGGAGATGGGGAAGTCGCTGCCGTACATGACGCGGCGTGTGCCCATGGCCTTGATGATGGATTCGAAGGCGTGGGGTTCGCAGATGCAGGAGGTGTCGAAAACGACGTTTGCGAGGTCTTTTATGGAGTCGATGGATTCGACATTGGTGTAGCCGTTGAAGCCGCGGGCCATGTGGGCGAGGCACAGGATGGCGCCGGGGTATTTGAGGCAGTGTTCGCGGATGTAGCGTTGGTTCCTGGGATCGCCCAGGGCGTGGTTTAAGACCATGTGCATGGTGATCCACAGGCCGCGCTTGTTGGCGAGTTCCCAGGCCCATTCGGGGAGGAATTCGCCCTGGTCCGCATTGAAGGTGTCGGGGCGGGGTGCGTAGAAATGGTAGACCTTGAAGCCGCGGATTTGTGGGTGGGCGTCCAGGAAGGCTTCGACCTGTGCGGGGTCATGCTTGGGATGGATAAGGATGAGGCCGCGGGAGTTTGGGCGCTCTTTGAGCTGGGCGACGAGGAAGTCGTTGGTGGGCCAGATGTCTTCGGGTGTAAAAGATTTGACGGGGAAGGGGAATGCGAGGCTGTCCTTGATGACGCGGTCGCCCATCCAGAGGGACTGGTGGCGAAGCATGGCATCGTGGCCCATGTCGAAGCGGCCGGGGAAGGCCTTTTCGGGGGTGCCGGGGGAGAGGTGGCGTAGGTCGTACCAGTGGACGTGTGCATCAAAGCCGTTGGGGGGAACAAAGGAGCGGAGCTTGCGGGTAAAGAGGTCGATGTCTGTGTTTTCGACGTAGAAACTGGAGGTGTCGACGGATTTGGCCAGTGCGGAAGGCTGGGGGGCTGCGGAGGTGTTGGCTGCGGGAGTCTGTGTCATGGTGGGTCTCAGAAGTGGTTGAGCGTGCTGTTAGTTGTTTTAGATGGTATGTTTTTTGAACAAGTGCGCAAGGAGGGGTGTGTAATTTAGTTTTGTGTGATTTTAATGAAATCAGCAAGAAATGTGCCGTGCTGGAAATGATTTTTACTTAAACGTGGCGGGTCTGGTAGAGTCGGTGTGTGGCCTTTTTACGGGAAATGCAGACCATGATGATGCCGATACTGCTGGACGCAGTGAAGACCAATACGGACAAGAGCGATTTGTTTGAAAGTCGCTTTTTGTTGGCGCTGGCGCTTTTGGTGGTGGCGTTTTTGATTGGATACATGCTGATCATCATCGCCAAGCGGGTGATTGTGGTGATGAATGCGCTGTCGTCGCCGTCACGGCTGAACACCGCCAAGACGGCGCACACGAACGCCAATACTGCTAATCCGGACCCGTGGTCGGAATCAGCCAATCGGATGAGTCCGGTGGTGTTCATGTCGGGAAGCCAGTTGGACCAGGACACGCCGGGGGATGGGCATGGGAGAAACGGGCATCATGGGCATGGGGGGCATGGCCATTCGCCCGATGGTGATTCGAATCGCGATGATCTGGGCGGGGGGCATGATGGAGGGAGTGATGGCGGAGGCCATGACTCAGGGCCATCGGATAGCGGGCCGAGCGATTCGGGGCCGTCTGATTCGGGTGGCGGCGGCAGCGATTCGGGCGGCGGATCTGATTCATCGACATGAAAACAGCCAGTCTTTCGACTGGCTGTTGCGAGATGTTATTTATCGTCGGAGAATTGATCAGGCGATCAATCGTCGAGAATGCCTTCGGCCAGTCCGGTGGGGAGGGGCTTGGGCTGGGTGTACTTGGATTTGATGGTGACGGGCTTGCCTGTTGCGCTGTTGTCAAGGAAGGCGAGCATGATGTCCAGGGCGTTATTGGCGCGCTCGCCGGAGGTGCGGTGGTCGCGGCCGGAACGGATGGCGTAGGCCATGTCGGCTGCGCCGACGCTGCGGCCGTAGCCGGTGCGATGGGCGACGGGGAGGGTTTCCCATTCTTTCTGGCCGCGGCGGAGGAGCTTAACTTCGCCGTCGAAGCCGTTGGGATCGGGGACTTTAAGGGTGCCATCGGTGCCGAAGATGGTGATGGGGGAGGCGTGTTCAGCACCAACGACGGCGAAGGAGGTGATGACGGTGGCGATGGCGCCGGATTCGAACTCAAGGTTGCCGGCGACGTGGTCGGGGGTTTGGACCTTGATGGTTTGGCCGTGCTTGGGCTGGCTGGTGATGGTGCGCTCGGGGATGGCGATGACGGCGGAGCCGACGACGCGCTTGACGGGGCCCAGGAGCTGGGTGAGGTCGGTGATGTAATAAGGGCCCATGTCGAGCATGGGGCCGCCGCCGGGCTGGTAGTAGAAAGCGGGATCGGGGTGCCAGGATTCATGGCCGCGGCACATCATGAAGGCCGTGGCGGCGACGGGGCGGCCGATGAGGCCGTCGTCGATGGCTTTGCGGGCGGTCTGGTGACCCGCGCCCAGAAAAGTGTCAGGCGCGCAACCGACGAGGCGTTTGTTCTTTTTGGCGGCGGCAAGGACGGCCTTGGCTTCGTCACGGGTGACGGCGAGAGGCTTTTCGGTGATGACGTGTTTGCCGGCGTTTAAAGCCTTGATGGCGACCTCGGCATGGACGGCGGGGATGGTGAGGTTGATGACGAGCTGGATGGACTCATCTGCGAGGAGTTCATCAACGGTGCATGCCTTGGGGACGTTGAACTCCTTGGCGCGGGCCTGGGCACGCTCGAGGAGGACGTCGGCGACGGCGACGATGTCGAGAATGGGGAACTTTCGGCCGTTTGTGAGGTAGGAAGTAGAGATATTGCCGCAACCGATAATGCCGACTTTGATCTTGTCCATGTACTAGCTCCGTTTGTTATGACCGAGGAAAGATAGCAATCCCGGGCCGGGGGGCAATATGAGGTGGGCTGAGATGTGCAAAGGTTTGTGCGAAATGGCAGGCGAGACACGAGACTTATTTGTGATTGTCCAGGAAGGGATCTTTAGTTGTTCTGGGAGGGAGGGTGAGCCAATTTCGAGGCACCAAACCCGATGGCGCAAGGCAGGATGAAACTGATCAGGCAGAGCCAGATCCCAATATCCTCCCCGAACAGAAAAACGACCAAGGCCGCGCCGAACCAGGAAGCGGCCAGAACCAAGATGGTGAAAGATGTTTTGTGCGTGCGGCGGGTCACTTTCGAGAAGATGAACCAGGCAATGCCGAACATGATTACTGTGGCTGGCAGGCTGTATGCGAGAGCGACCGTGAATTTAAGAAACAGGGTAGAGAGGTCCAAGGAAGGCTCCGGTTGTTATCTCCATGGAAGATAGCAATCGGTTGGTAAGGTGCAATTCGGCAAATCAAGAGGAGAGGCATTTGCCCCAGCCCACTCCCTGATGGGAGCGAGTCAGAAATGCGGCCTGCAATTATTGCCACACCCGACGGTGTCACCTGGCATAGTTATTTGAGGGATTTATTACGTTCGATCAGGTCGATGCGCTGCTGGACGCATTTGGCGCTGCGGAGCGGGTCGGGCGGGGTATTAAGGGTGTAGTCGACGAGGGCGTCGATGGTGGAGGTGGCGACGTGGAGGCGGGTGTCGGAGGAGCCGTAGTAGAGGAAGAGATCGCCGTTGGGGCGGACGACGACGCCGTTGGAGAAGAGGACGTCGGAGACGTCGCCGGTGCGTTCGTCGCCTTCAGGGGCGAGGAGGTAGCCGCCGGGGCGGGCGATGACTTTCCAGGGTTCGTGGAGATCGCAGAGGAAAGCGTAGAGAACGTAGCGGAGGCCAGCGGCGTTTTCACGCACAGCATGTGCGATGTGGAGCCAGCCGGCTTTGGTCTTGATGGGCGTGGCGCCGGGGCCGACTTTGGCTTCTTTTATGGTGTGGTAGACGCGTTCTTCCATGACGGTTTCTTTGTGGATGACGGCGCGTTCCATGGTCTCGGCGAGGCCCCAGCCGATGCCGCCTTTGCCTCCGGCGGAGACGAAGTGATCCATGGGGCGGGTGTAGAGGAAGTATTTTCCGTGGACGAATTCGGGGTGGAGGACGACGTTGCGCTGCTGGGGGGAGGGGGTGACGAGGTCGGGGAGGCGGTCCCAGGTGAGGAAGTCTTTGGTGCGGACGATGCCGCAGGAGGCGATGGCGGAGGAGGTGTCGGTTTCTCCTTTTGAGGTGTCTTTCTTTTCGACGCAGAAGGTGCCGTAGACCCAGCCGTCCTGGTGACGGGTTAAACGCATGTCGTACCAGTTGGTTTCAAATTCGTCGTTTTCGGCCAGAAGGAGGGGTTTGTCGTGAAATTTGAACTGGTCGATGCCGGATTGCGATTCGGCGAGTGCGAAGAAGGATTTGCGGTCGTAGCCTTCGATGCGGGGGACGAGGAGGATGCGGCCGTCGTGTTCGATGGCGCCGGAGTTGAAGAGGGCGTTAATGCCGAGGCGTTCCATGAGGAAGGGATTGCGCTTGGGGTCAAAGTCGATGCGCCACTCGAGGGGGACGTGCTGGGCGGTGAGGACGGGGTGGCGGTAGCGATTGAGTACGCCGTTGTCCCAGGTGGTGTCGATTTCGTTGGGACGGGCATTGAGTCTGGCGTGGTTGGCGAGGAGGCGGAGGTGGCGATTTTCGAAGGATTCGGATCCGATTTTCATTTTGAGCTCGTTGAGATGTGGGCGTCATGACGTGGACGCCTGGGCTGGCGGAGTTGGTGAAAGTTTAAGCAAGTCGAGGAGGAAAGGAAATGAGTGCATGAAAAAAAAACCCTTGTTACCAAGGGTTTTTTCGAGTGCCCCGCGATGGACTCGAACCATCAACAAACTGATTAAGAGTCAGTTGCTCTACCAATTGAGCTAGCGAGGCGTTGCTTGAGTTTTTCGGAGAGGAAAGTATACGGTGATTGAGGCGGGTGTCAAGGGTTGGTGAGGGCGGGTTGTGGGTGAGTGGGGTGGAGGGAGGGCGGAATTTTTGATTGGGATTGAGGGGGGTGGGGGTGGTTAAGAAGACGGGGGATGTGTAAATTGATTGTTTTATAGGACTTGTGTTTTTATACACAATTTATTATTTGCATTGAAACTGTCTTGACGGACTTGTAGGTTATTGGGATAATATGTGGGTTGGAGTTGCAGGTGGTTTGAGCGGGAGGTTTTGGGGTGGATGGGGCTTGTTTTCGAGGGGATTTTGCGTGGGCGAGGGTTTGCGGGCAAAGTTGAAGTGTGAAATGTGCTTGTTTTTAAGGGGAAAATGGAGGCATGGGGCGGCGAAGTGCGGTGTTTTTAATGGGTGAGTGGGTTTTGAGCGTTACACTTGGTGGAACTTAACGAGAGAGAGAACGATGAATATTGCGATGCGGTCGGTTATCGGGGCTGTTTGTCTGGTGTTTGTGATGCTGGTGGCGATGCCGGGGTGTTCGGCGATGCAGGATTATCTGGGTGGGATGGATAAGCCTGGGGTGTCGCTAAAGAGTGGGCGGGTGGAGAGTTTGGGGTTGGAAAAGGCGGTGATGGTGTTTGATGTGGAGATTTCGAATCCGTATGCGGTGGCTTTGCCGCTCACGGATTTGAGTTATGGGCTTTCGACGGGCGGAAAGTCGATCTTGAATGGGAAGTCGGCGATGGCGGGTGTGGTGGAGGCGAAGGGGAAACGTGTGGTGAGCTTGCCGGTGGATGTGTCTTATGCGCAGGTGGTGAATGCGGGTGCGGGTGTGAAGCCGGGGGCGGTGATTCCGTATGCGGCGGATCTGGTGATGTCGCTGGATGTGCCGGCGTCGATTCCGGGTGGCGGGAAGTTGGAGTTTCCGATGCATAAGGAGGGGAAGCTGGCTGTGCCGATCCCGCCGAAGGTGGAACTGACGAATGTGAAGTGGAGCGGGCTTTCGATGAACAAGGCGGAGGCGATGCTGAGTTTGAAGGTGACGAACCCGAATCTGTTTGGGATCGATGTGAGCAAGCTGGAGACGGGGGTGTCGCTTGCCGGGACGCGTGTGGGGAAGGCGGGTGTGCAGAACGGGATGAGTCTGGGAGAGGGTGGCGGGGCGAAGACGGTGGAGTTGCCGATCTCGTTTTCGCCGATGGAGTTTGGGGTGGCGTTTTTCAGGACAATATCGAGCGCGAGCTTGAATTACGAGTTGGATTACACGATGGCGGGGACGACGCCGGGCGGGCCGCTGATGCTTTCGAACAAGGCGAGCGGGACGACGGGGGCGAGGTAGGAAGAAAGGTAAAAGGGATAGGGAACAAGGGATAAGTTTACGAGGGGAAAGGGAGGAGTGGGCGAGATGTTTGTGGTGGGGGATTAAATGCGTCAATTCGCGCGGGGGGCGGAGCGGGCCTTGAAGTGTGGTGTGGGGTATCATGGTGCTTTGGTTCACTTGGCGCCAAACCCTATGACAAGCATTGAAACTCCCTCGACTTATAACCGGCCGTTGCATGTGTTCTGCATTGTGCTGATGTGTGCGACGTTTGTGCTTTTAATGTCGGGCGGGACGGTGACGAGCAAGGGCGTGGGGATGTCGGTGCCGGATTGGCCGACGACGTTTAATGAGAACATGTTTCTGGCGCATCCCAAGCACTGGTTTGGGGAAGGGCGATGGGCACAGTTCTGGGAGCATTCGCATCGGCTGATGGGGAGCCTGGTGGGGGTGCTGACGTTGATCGAGACGGTGTGGCTGTTGAGGGTTGAGAAGACGAGGAAGTGGATGCGGGTGGTGGGGATTGCGCTGTTTGTGCTGGTGGTGGTGCAGGGGCTGATGGGAGGCTTTCGAGTGACGGAGAATTCGTCACTGTTGGCGATGATCCATGGCGTGCATGCGCAACTGTTTTTCGCACTTACGATTCTGGCGGCGGCAGCGACGGGGCCTGTGTGGGCGAGGGCTTTGGAAGAAGGGTCGTGGAAGAAGGTGCCGGAGGCGCGGGCGGTGCTGATGGGGGCGTGGGTGCTGCTTGGCGTGCTGTTTATACAACTGATGCTGGGCGCAGCGGTGAGGCACTTTAAGGCGGGGCTGGCGATTTATGATTTTCCGACGTCGTATGGCGGGCTGATGCCACCGATGAACCAGGGCGCACTGGACAAGAAGCTGGCGGAGATGCCGTTCGACCATCGGGGGACGGCGGGATATGCGGTGTGGCAGGTGCATCTGCACTTTATGCACCGGTTGTTTGCGATTGTGGTGGCGCTGGTGGCGGGTTGGATGTTTGTGCAGGTTTTTCGGCGGGCGAGCGATGTGAAAGAACTGGCGCGGCCTGCGGGGGCGCTGGCAGTGCTGATCCTGGTGCAGGTGGCGCTGGGGGCGTCGGTGATCTGGACGGCGAGGCAGAGCGAGGTGACGACGCTGCATCAATCGACGGGTGCATTACTGCTGGGGACAGCGGTGCTTTTGGCGATTCGGGTGCATTTGTTGCAGGATAGGCTTAAAATCACGGAAGAAGGGTCTGGGGTCTAGGGTCTGGGGTCTGGTCGGATCCGGAATTGGATGCGGACGGGATTTGTGTCATTAACTTTGGTTGAATAGATAAAGGTTTTATGGTGAAGGAACGTGTGGTAACAGGTTCGGGGAGCGGCGGCGGTGGGGCTGCCGGGAGTGTTTCATTGGAGAGCGGAGAACAGAGGAGAACGGGGTGGGGGGCTGCGATTAATCAGCTGACTAAGCCGCGGATCACGCTGATGGTTTTGATTACGGCGGGGATCGGGTATGTGGTGGGGGTGCGGTACGACGAAGTGAACAACCACAAGGAACAATTGTGGGCGGCATCGCCGGATACGTTTGCGCATTTTATTTTCATGCTGATGGGGACGGCACTGACCTGCACGGCGGCGGGGATTTTCAATCAGGTGATCGAGAAGGAGAGTGACGGCCTAATGAAGCGGACAGCGGGGCGACCGCTGGTGACGGGGAAGATCAGCGCGCGAGCCGGGTTGGTGATCGGGCTGATCCTGGCGGCGGTGGGGGTTTGGATTCTGGCGGTGTACAACAACCCGCTGACGGCGGTGCTTTCAATCATCACGATGGCGAGCTATGCGCTGATCTACACGCCGCTGAAGCGCAAGACGCATATCAGCACGATCATCGGTGCGTTTCCGGGAGCGGTGCCGCCGCTGATGGGGTTTACGGCAGCGACGGGTGTGCTGACGGTGGAAGCGTGGATTTTGTTTGCGATTTTGTTTTTATGGCAATTGCCGCACTTTCTGGCGATTGCGTGGCTGTACAAGGATGACTACGCGAAGGCGGGACTGCCGATGCTGCCGGTGGTGGATGACGACTACCAGGCGACGGCGCGGCAGATCTTGCTGTGCTGCCTGATTCTGGTGCCGCTGACGACGCTGCCGGTGATGTTCAAGATGGCAGGGGCGGTGTATCTGCTGGGATCGACGGTGATGTCGCTGTTGGTGTTGTATACGGCGGTGAGGCTGTATTTTGCGCGGACGCGGCCGAACGTACGGGTGCTGTTTTTTACGATTCTGATTTATCTGCCGATTGTGTTTGGGTTGATTTTTCTGGATCAGAGGTAGGGGGATGGGTTCTGGGTCTTGGGTTCTGGGTCTTGTCAGAAAAGAGGATGGTGGTGGGGTGTCTGTGGAGTGTGTGAAGGCGTTGTTTGGATGTTTTAGTGGCAGAATGTTTGGAGTTTAAGAAGTGACAAGCGTGATGGAAGAGAAGATTGTTGCTGGTGGTGAGACTCATTCAGCGGGTGCGGGGTTGGTGAGTGTTTCGGGGTTGTCGTTTAAGTATCCGGCGGTGAAGTCGCGGCGGAAGGATGACTTTAAGCAGCGTGGGCCGAATTCGTGGAGCTCATCGAGTGCGCCGCGGGAGCTGGCGCTGGATGGGGTTTCGCTGGAGATCGGGCAGGGCGAGACGTTTGCAGTGCTTGGGCCCAATGGGGGCGGGAAATCGACGTTGTTTCGGATTCTGGCGACCTTGGCGAAGCCGACGGCAGGGACGGCCAAAGTGAATGGGCTGGATGTGGCGCGGCAGCCGGATGAGGTGAGGAAGTGCATCGGGGTGGTGTTTCAGGCGCCGAGCCTGGACATCAAGCTGACGGCGTATGAGAACCTGATGCATCAAGGCCACATGTATGGGCTGCGTGGGAGCGATCTGGATGGGCGGATCGCCAATGCGCTGGAAGCAGTGGGGCTTAAGGAGCGGGCGAAGGATTTTGCGGAGACATTTTCGGGCGGGATGAAGCGGAGATTGGAGATCGCCAAGAGCCTGCTGCACAGCCCGAAGCTGCTGCTTCTGGATGAGCCGACGACGGGGCTGGACCCGGGTGCGCGGCGGGAACTGTGGCAGACGCTGCTGGCGATGCGGGCGAAAACGGGTTTGACGGTGGCGATGACGACGCATCTGATGGATGAGGCGGATCGTTGCGAGCGGGTGGCGATATTGTCGGCGGGGAAATTGATTGCGTGCGGGACGCCGAGTGCGCTGAAGGCGGAGATTGGTGCGGAGGTTTTGGTGATTGTGCCGCAGGAGCAGGAAGGGGTGGTGGAGATGGCAGGGAAGATTGCAGAGACATTCGGGCCGTGGAGTGAGAAGGGAAGGCCAGAGGTGGTGGATGGTGGGATTCGGATGGAACACCATGATGGAGCGGGGCTGCTTCCGCGGATCGCGTCGATGTTTCCGGGGCGGTTTAGGAGCATGAGCGTGAGCAAGCCGACGCTGGAGGATGTGTTTCATCGGTTGACGGGGAAGGGGATGTGAGGAGGACGGGTTTTGGGTCTTGGGTATTGGGTCGTGGGCGGAGGGATTCAGAGAGATCGCATTTGAGGTATTTGCTGTTAAATTGGCGTCTATGGAAGACGAACAACAAGGCGTTGCGGGGCGGGGGAGGCGAGGGATTGGGAAGTGGTTTTGGGGTGTGATTGGTTTGTTGGCGGTGGGGTGTGATTGGTTTGTTGGCGGTGGGGTGTGATTGGTTTGTTGGCGGTGGTGTGTGTGGCTTTGTTGTTTGTGGGGGATGTGGATGTGCCGTCGGTGGTGGTGACGGCGACACGGAATGCGGAAGGGGAGATGGTGTCTGACTTGAGGTGGGGTCGGGGTGTGGGGTTTGAATGGACGAAGCTGAAGGCTGATTGCGGCATGTACAGTTCGGGAGGGGGGACATGGAGCGAGGATCGGAAGGTGTTTACCCGGTCGATTGCGGTGCTTACGGAAGGCGATTCGCCGATGGATCGGCTCGTGGCGTACCAGCTTTTCAAGGAGTTACAGGCGGGGACGCGGTTTGAACGGGTGGTGTTTTATCCACCGGGGAGCAGGCCGGCGGATGGAGAGGCGCTGCCGGATCTGACGGCGCGGGTGCGGGTGTGCAAGTTTGAAACGCATGGGAAGAAGGTGCTGGAGGAAGAGATCGCGGCGGATGTGTCTGTTGTGATAGAAGGAAATGGAGTGCGCCCATATGCTTTTGACCCTTTAACGCCGCCCGAGGCCAGCGTGGATCACAACTTGGCGTTGGACTGCCGCGCAACCCAAACAGGGATTGAATCTGCGGGGAAGCGTTATGAGGGAGTGGCGAAGAAGATCGCAGATACAGCCGCGCGGCAGATCGAGTTGGAGTTGTCGTTTGTGACCAAGATAGGGCCGGAGGCGGGGGTGATTCCGCCGGAGTTGATGCCGCGCTACACGGCGACGCCGGATCTGGCGTTCATCAAGGCGTTTGATGCCAGGCCGATATTGTCAGGAACGGCGATGATGAGGTCGAACCTGACGACATGGGAAGTGGGGAACGTGGCGCCGGGGCGAGACCTGGTGGATGAGGCGGAAGCGGAGCTGCGGGGCAAGGGGTGGGTGATTTATGGGTCGGAGGGGAAGGGGCCAACGCGGAGATTACGGGCGATCACGAACAACGATTCGGAAGTGGTGGTGATCCAGTGGAACCGAATGAACGGCGTGAGCTTCAGCGGGGTGCCGGTGGAGGGGCGATGGGCGGTGTCTTACGAAAAAAGGATGAGCGTGCCGGAGATTCAAGCGGCGCTCAAGACGTGGCTGGCGCGGAACCCGAGCGAGAAGGATTTAGTGCTTTTCAAGAATTTCTGGGGTTTTGAGCAGGAGATGTTTGAGGGGTATTTTGCGAAGAATGCGCCGCGGAGTGTGCAGGGGGTGTTGTTTCAGGCGCGGGCGGAGATTGGGCGGAAGAATAATGAAGCTGCGCGGAGGTTGTTGCTAAGGGCGGATGCGCTGGCTCGGTTGGATAAGCCCGGTAGTGAAACACGATGGGAAATCGTGAAGCTGGGCAAGAGCGTGGGATTGGAAGAGTTTCCCAAGTAAGCGGATGCGAGGAAGACGGGTTCTGGGTATTGGGTATTTGGTATTGGGCGGCGGGATTCAGAGATATCTTATTTGAAATATTTGCTATAAAATTGGCATCTATGGAAGATGAACAACAAGACGTTGCGGGGCAGAGGGGGCGGGGGATTTGGAAGTTGTGGTTGTGGGTGGTGGGGGTGATGTTGGCGTTGGTGGTGGTTGTGGTGTTGTGTTTGTTGTTTGTGGGGGATGTGGATGTGCCGCGGGGGGTGGTGACGGCGACGCGGGGGGCGGATGGGAAGATGGTGTCGGATGAGAAGGGGAAGGGGCATGTGGGATTTGAGTGGACGAAACTGGAGGCCAACTGCGACATGAGCAGCGCAGGGGTGGGGTCGCGGGGTGAGGGTTCGAAATTGTTCACGCGGTCGATTGCGGTGATTGCGGAGGGTGATTCGGTGCTGGATCGGCGTGTGGCGTACCAGCTTTTCAAGGAGTTACTGGCGGGGAAGCGATTTGAACGTGTGGTGTTTTACCCGGCGGGGAGCAAGCCTGCAGAGGGGGAAGCACTGCCGGACCTGACAGCGCGGGTGCGGGTGTGGAAGTTGGAAACGAAAGGGTTGTTCAAAAAAGAGATCCACGCGGATGTGGCTGTGTTGGTGGAAGCCAATGGCGCCATGGCGCAGTCGTATTATGTTGATCCATTGACGCCGCCATCGGCGGGCATGAACTATGCGTATGCGTTGAAATGCCGCGCGAACCAGAAAGGGATTGAGTCCGCGGGGATGCAATATGAGGCTGTGGGTCGGAATATCGCGGGGACGGTGGCAACGAATATCGAGGCAACTTTGGCGGCCATGCCGAACGAGCCGGTGGTGGAGGTGATTGCGCCGGAGTTCATGCCCAAGTACACGGCGACGCCGGATTTTGGGTTTCTCAAGGCATTTGATGCCCGGCCGCTGCTGTCTGGGCCGGTGTTTATGAAGTCGAACCTGTCGACGTGGGAGGTGGAGAAGGTTCCTGCCGGGCGGGATCTGGTGACGGAGGCGGAAAAGGAATTGCGGGACAAGGGGTGGGTGATTCGGGTGTCAGAAGGGAGCGGGATATCGCGGCGATTGCGGGCGACCAGGAACGATGAGTCGGAAGTGCTGGAGATTCAACGGACGCGAATGAATGAAGTGCGTTTTGGGAGGATGCCGCTGGAATCAACGTATGCGGTTTGTTATGAACGGAGGATGAGCGAGACGGAGATCCGGGCGGGTTTGAAGGCGTGGCTGGCGCGGAATCCGAGTGAGGAAGAGTTGCTTTTTTTTAAGAAATTCTGGCATTTTGAGCAGAAGTTATTTGAAGCGCAGTTCCGGAAAAGCATGCCGCAGACAGAGAAGGGGTTATTGCATCTGGCGCGGAGCGAGATAGGCAGGAAGAATATGGAGGAGGCTCGGAAGCTTGTGTTGAGGGCGGATGCTGTGGGACGGATTGCGAGCCCGGGCGGCGGCACGCCTTCGGAAGTAGCGAGTGTGGGCGACTTGGCGGGGCTTAAGACGTTTCCGGAGTATCCGGATCTGACGACGCTTATGCCGGGGGAGGTGGTGGATGTCGCGCAGGATCTGATGGGCCAACAGACGGCGAAGCGGACGGTGAACCTGGGGCAGAGCGTGTTTGTGTTGTGGAAGCGGAGCGATGGAGACCTGCGTATTCAACGGGTGACGCCGGTGCGGACAGGGAAACCACCTTATCGGTACACGTTTGAGATCATGAATGTGGCGTTTGAGAAGAATTCATCGTCGTTCAATGGAGACAGGGATGGGGATGCGACGGGGCAGATGGGGCCGATTCGATTGATGTTTTTGGGGAAGCGAGGGAGTGAGGAGAAGGGGTTGATATTGACGCCGCAGAAGGTGGGGGAGGCGTTTGAGCTGGAGTTTAAGGCGGAATAGGGGGA
>CAZGOM010000083.1:19758-22020 GCA_964527265.1 uncultured Phycisphaeraceae bacterium
GCCGTATCAGCAGCAGAGGCATTGGCTGAAGGGTGGGCACTTATGTCGGGGGAGTAAGGTGATGGGGAGCCGGCGGGACGCCGGCGCTCCCGGTAGGAATCAGCCTTGCCAGCGGTTTTGGAGGTGGTGGGGGACCTGGAGGAGGTCGAGGATGCGGGCGGCCATGTGGTCTGCGATGTCGTCGAGGGATTGGGGTTTCATGTAGAAGCCGGGGTTTGCGGGGCAGATGATGGCGCCGGCCTGGGTGAGGGAGGCCATGTTGTTGATGTCGATGAGGGTGAGGGGTGTTTCGCGGTGGACGAGGATGAGGCGGCGGCGTTCTTTGAGGGAGACGTATGCGGCGCGGTGGATGAGGTTGTCGCCCATGCCGTGCGCGATGCAGGCGAGTGTGTTGGAGGAGCAGGGGACGATGGCCATGCCGTCGTGCTGGAAGGAGCCGGAGGCGATGGAAGCGCCGACATCGCGGTGGTTGTGGAGGGTGATTGTTCCGGGAGTGAGGGGGGAAGAGAGTCCCGGGTCCGGGGTCCCGGGTTCGGGGTCGGAAGAGGAAGAGGTTGAGGAAAGAGGTTGGGTGAAGGGGGCGAGGTCGTTGGCGTCGATGTTGAGTTCGTCGTGGAGGAGGCGCTGGCCGAGGGCGGAGATGACGAGGTGGACATCGACGCCGGATTGGATGAGGAGGCGGACGGTGCGGAGGGCGTAGAGGGCGCCGGAGGCGCCGCCGATGCCGATGACGATGCGTTTATTGGGGGGTGGCATGAGGAGGGCTTACTTGAGGAGTGACTGGACCTGGGATTCAAGCTGGCTTTGTTTGAGATTGAGTTCGAGTTCGGAGGTTTTGAGTTCGATTTGCTGATCGAGGTTTTTGGCGAGGTCTGCGGCGAGCTTGTCTAGGGAGTTGGCGATCTGATTGTAGAGGTCGGGGGTGTCTGATTTCTCGGCTTTGCCGCGGATGCGTGAGGCTTTGATCTTGAGGTTGACGAAACGTTCGTAGCGGTTGGCGCTGAGGGTGAGGCGAGTGGCGTTGATTTTGGCGCTGGCGAGGCCGACACCGTCGGGGCTTTCCCTGGAGATTTTGCGGACCTGGGCCCAGGCTTCGATGGCGCGGGCGCGGGCGCTGGAATATTGGTCGATCTGGGCCTGGTCGAGAGGGCCGGCGATTGTTTTCATTTCGAGGGCGGCATTGTTGTTGATGAGGGTGAGTTCCTCACGGGCGGCGGCGGCGCGCTCTTGAAAGCCGGCTGATTTGTTTTTGATCGCCGCGTATGCCTTGTTGGCGTTGTTGGTGCGATCGACTTCGCCAGCATCAGCGGCGTTGGCAAGCTCTTCAACAGCGGCGACGAGTTCTTCGAGATGCTGGGCTTGCTCTGCGGAAGCTGTTTTAAGAGGTTCAGCGCTGTTATTGGAGACTTCCATGGCGCGGATGAGCTTTCGGCGCAGGGATTTGGCGACTTCGCGGTTATAGGCGGCGAGCTCGGGGTTTGGGGAGGCGACCTGAATTTTGGTTTGAGGGGCTGCGGGCTGGGTGGTGGCCTGGGCCATGGCGTGGGTGGCGCCAAAAGTGAGCATCAGGGCGAGGGCCAGGAGGGGTATGCGGGTGTTGGTTGGCAAGGTGTGTCTCCGTGGGTGGGCGGATTATCTTAGCAGTGGAGGGGAGGGGGGATGTTTGATGTGGGATGGAAGATGTTAGATGTTTCAGATTCAGAAGGGGTTGTTTGGGATAAGAAAGCACCCGCGGGTGAACGCGGGTGCTTATGGGAGCATTCGTCAACATCGGACATCAGACATGGATCAGCGGGTGGCCCATTGCATGCCGCGGACGACGAGTTCCTTGGCCTGGGGGACGTCAAAGTCTTTGTAGGTGTGTCCCCAAGCGGCGAAGAAGACTTTGCCCTTGCCCCAGTTTTTGGTCCACATGAAGGGCATGGTGACGCCGAAGTCTTCAAAGTAGATGTGTGCGAGGACGTTGTTGGAGGGGTCTGTGAGCATCCAGTAGCGTTCGGTGTTTGGGAGGATGAACTCGGAGATGCCCTTGGTGATTTGGTGTTCGCGGTTGTTGAGGTTGACTTTGACCTGGGGCCAGAGGTTGCCGGGGTGGGACATGAACTGTCCGCCGGTCATCCATTGGTAGCCGATATTGCCGCGGAAGGAGTCACACATGCCGCCGTGAAATCCGGCGATGCCGCAGCCGTTTTCGACAGCGGCGAGGAGGCCCTTTTCCTGGTCGGGTTCGATTTTGCCCATGGTCCAGATGGGGACGATGAG
>CAZGOM010000083.1:22120-24431 GCA_964527265.1 uncultured Phycisphaeraceae bacterium
GGCCCTTTTCCTGGTCGGGTTCGATTTTGCCCATGGTCCAGATGGGGACGATGAGATCGAGGGAAGACATGAGTTTTTCATCGGCATAGCTGGCGAGAGTGTCGGAGACGGTGACGTCGTAGCCCTTTTCTTTGAGTGCCTGGGCGAAGATTTCAGAGCATTCCTTGGGTGTGTGGCCGTTCCAGCCGCCTTGGACGATGAGAGCCTTTTTCATGTGGTTTCCTGGGTTGCAGTGGTGTTGGTAAGAGGTATGGAATGGCCAGGGTCGACCCAGGCCAGGTTTAAAGTGCGGACGACAAAGTAACTCATTATGGCGGCGAGGCAAACGTCGGAGAGGAAATGTGCGTGGTCCATGAGGCGGGTGGATGCGCAGCCGACGGCGAAGAAGAAGTAGATGGGCCAGCCTGCGGGGTGGAGGCGGTAGAGAGCCCAGGCGGCGGCGAAGGCGACGATGGCATGGGTGCTGGGCATGCCGAGGTTGCTGGTGGAGAGGAGGTTTTCAGAGAAGGGGCGAAAGCCGTACTGGCCGTCGTGGAGCTCCGGGCGCTCGCGGCGGATGAGGAGCTTGGCGAGCTCACCCAGGACGCCGGCGGCGACGGTGGAGGCGAAGAGGAAGGAGGCACGGAAGAAGACGGCGTTGGGGCCGTCGGCCTTGCGGCGGATGCGGTCGATGAGGAGGAAGACCATGGCGACAAACGCCCAGGTGTGGAGGATGCCCATGACGCGGAGGAGGCGGAGGAAGTCGGATTCCTTGTAGGGGATGTGCTTGAGGATGTCGTAGGTGGGTTTGTCGAGGAGGAGGGCGAGGAGGAACCAGAGGATGGCGATGCCGAGCGCGAGGGCCCAGTGGGCGCGGAGGGGCCAGGGGGAGCTGGCGTGGGCGGGCGGGTTGGCGGGGGCGGGGTCTGGCATTTCTGGCATTGAGGTGTGCTATTGAACGTGTTACGAGGAGAGTTTTTTAACAGGATTTACAAGATGCCCAAGATTTACAAGATGTTTTCCGAATGGGTTCGCAGGGGTGAGTGCTTGGAGAAACAGGGTTTTGAGGGAATTTTCTTGGCGTGGTTTTGAAATATCCATTATTGGATGCGTTTTTCGGTTCGGGTTTGATTCATATTATCGAGTGGTTTGACTGGGCCCAGGAAGCGCTTGGCGGTGAAGATGCGGATTTTGCGTTTATCGGGGGTGCCGGGGAACTGGCTGAAGCCGGCGGGCTGGAGGTCTTCAAAATTGAAGCCGGAGCGCCAGCGTTCTTCAGTGGCGGTGCCTGCGAGGACGACGGGGCGGCCGATGAGGGCGGGGTTGCGCCAGTTGGTGTCGGGGAAGAAGTCGTAGGAGGATTCGCGCTGGCCGAGCTCGCTGGCGCCGCAGACGTAAGTGGGGCGACCGGGGGTGTAGTAGGTGAGGAGGGCGGTGGTTTCGTAGCCGGAAGCCATGAGGAAGGGATGTCCCGAGTCCAGAGTCCCGGGTCCTGTGTCGGGGGAGGGTACAGAGTACAGAGTTTGGGGTACAGGGTTGGGGAGAGAGGAGGAAGAGGGTTCAGAGCCCAGAGTTTTGGGGCCAGCGCGGGAAGAGGTGAGTTGTTTGGAGAATTGGGCGTGGACGGCTTGGACGGCGAGGCCGGCTT
This sequence comes from uncultured Phycisphaeraceae bacterium, assembly GCA_964527265.1. Classification (GTDB taxonomy): domain Bacteria; phylum Planctomycetota; class Phycisphaerae; order Phycisphaerales; family Phycisphaeraceae; genus CAZGOM01. Next base: position 23,748 of record CAZGOM010000083.1, read on the forward strand.
CGGACATGCCGGAGATGCGCCATGTGGGGATGGCGGTGCGCATGAATTCAAAGCGGAGGAGGAAGCCGAGTGCGAAGATGCCGATGAAGACGACGAGGCTGGTGCCGACGGCCCAGTGCCAGCAGACTTGGAAGAGGGTTTCAGGTTTGGCACGGAGGAAGCCACGGCGGGGGGAAGCAGGCTTGCCGTCGGCGAGCCATTGGGCGGTGAGGGCGTGGAGGCGGTCGAACTCGGGGGGGGCTTGCCTGGCGACGAGGGCGAGGAGGGTGAGATAGCCGGCGATGGGCCAGTTTGCCTCGACTTCCTTGCGGAAGGAGATGATGAGGTAGAAGAGGAGGATGGGTGCGGCGCAGGCGATGAGGAAGGCGGAGGAAGAGGGTACAGAGTACAGAGTTTTGGGTACAGGGTTGGAAAGGGAAGAAGAAGAAGGTCCAGCGTCCTGAGTTCTGAGTCCTGAGTCGGGAGAGGAAGAGGGCGAGGAGGGTTTCCAGACTTTGTAGAGGGCGTAGGTGATGAGGGCGACGGTGAGGGGGCCGACTGCGCCGATTTGAGTGGCGATGTATTCGAGGGGCGTCAGGGGGTTGAAGCGCCAGCCGGTGTTGACGGCGGCGTCTCCGCCTTTGACTTCCAGGTGGCCAAAGAGGTGTTTGATGGTGACCCAGTGGTGGTTGGAGTTCCAGATGG
>CAZGOM010000084.1:0-23512 GCA_964527265.1 uncultured Phycisphaeraceae bacterium
ATGAGGTCGGCGGGCATGAGGTCGGGGGTGAACTGGACGCGCTGGAACTTCATGGAGAGGGAATCGGCGAGGGTGCGGACGAGGCGTGTTTTGCCCAGGCCGGGGACGCCTTCGAGGAGGACATGGCCGCCGGAGACGAGTGCGGTGAGGGTGCCGGTGACGACGTCGTCGTGGCCGACGATGGTTTTGCCGATTTCGTCCTTCAAGCGTTTGAAGTCGGTGCGAAATTGTTCGAGTTGCTGCTGGAGGGCCTGGGCGGGTTGGACGGGGGCTTGGGTCATGGTTTTTGTCCCTGTGGCGGGCCTTGTTGCGTGCTAAGGAGGTTGGTGGATTTTACGAGGCGTTCTTTGAATGCGGGAATGAGGTCGGCGTGGCCGTGGGTTTCGAGGTGGATGAGGATGCGGGGCAGGAGTGAGAGGGCTTGTTTGCGGGAGGCTTCCGTGGCAAAGGCCGTCTGGGCGGATTGGATGTAGAGGTCGAGGGCGGGCGGGAGGAGTTCTTTGAGAGCGGGGTCGTCAATGATGGTGAGGAGGAGGATGTCCAGGGAGGGGTCAAAGCCGAGCGCTTCGAGGGCAATGGGGTTGGGAAAGTCCTGGGTGAGGCGTTTTTGGGCGCTGGGGATGTCGTTTTGCTGGAGCGCCAGGAGGAGGAGAGTGCGCAGGGCGATGAAGGCCTGGAAACTATCGGGATTGAGGGCGTCCGTGGCGGTTTCGGTGAGGTTCAGGACGTTTTGAGTTTTGACGGCGAGGGCGACGAAGTCGGTCAGGGGGCAGGAGGGCGATGTGGATGCGCCTGGGGCTTGGGCGTCGGGGCGCACGGTGAACAGATCGGCGGGCGGGGGAGCGAAGTTGCCTGCGGCGTCGGGCTTGAAGAGATGGTCGCGGAACCAGGGATAGGCTTGGGTTTGCTGGTTGAGCGTGTTGAAGAGCGACAACGCCTGGGTGGGGAAGGTTTCACGGGTGGCGGGTGAAACTGGTTGATGTTCCCAGTCTGGAGGTGTGGGCCAGGCGGCGGCGGCGAGAGTGGCCTGGAGGGTGGCTTTTTGTGCGGCGTCGGGGTGGGTGGGGTCGGTGATTTTGGAGGTGGCCAGGCGCATGGCATCGATGGCCTGGGGGAGCCAGAGCTCGGCGCGGGCGTTGCGGCGGTTTTCGATTGGGGCGGATTGGAGGGCGGCGGCGAGTTCCTGCAGGGCCTGGGCGTCGGCGAAGGCGTCCGGGTAGTGGTCGAGGTTCTGGATGGCGTTGGGATTGCCCTGGGTGATCAAAGGGAGCAAGAGGGCGCGGGCTGGGGCGCCTTTGCCGGAGAGGGCGAGGAGGCGGGCGACGCGCGTGCGGGCGAAGGCCTGGTCGCGCCCAGGAATGCGGTTGATGGGGAGAAGGATTTTGGGAAGGATCCCGGCGGCTTTGTCAGGCTGGTTGGTGAGAAGGTAGAGCGATAAGAGGGGTTTTAAGGTGGGGTTGTCAGGGCCGGTGGGCTTGAAGTTTTCGAGTTGCTTGATTCGGGCTTCAAGTGCGGACTGGATTGGCGGGAGAGGCAGGAGGGGGGCGAGAGAGCGTTCGAGTTGGGCGCGGTCATCGGCGTTGGGGACGGCGGGGAGGATGTCGTCAACGGCCAAGATGAGGGTGACGGCAGGGTCGACAGCGCCGGCCTTAATGGCGGAGGAGGCATAAGCGAGGCGGACGTGGAGGGCGATGGCGTAGAGGTTGATGTTCTGCTGCCAAGGTGCGACGTTTGGGGGGCCGCCGGGGAGAGGGGGTGTGGCGGCGGGGAGAGTGAGAAGTCTGCCGTAAAAGGTGACAGCATCCTGGGGAGCGTTGTTGGAGAGGGCGTAGCGGGCGCGGAGATCCAGCAGGGGGAGGTTTTGCAGGGATTCAAAGGTGGGAACCAGGCGCTTGGGACCAGTGAGAGCGGCGGCGGCGATTTCATCGGCGAGCTTGAGGGAGGCGGGATCGGGGGGGAGGGAGAGGGCGATGGCGGAGAGCGCGGGGGCAGTGAGGGAAGGGGTGGAGGGTGGGGGGAATGCCGCGCCGCGGACGAGGCCGAGATCGGGGGGCGTGCGTTTGGCGGCGATCATGGCGCGGAGGGCGCGGATGCGGGAATCCTTTTCGGGGTCTGGGAGAAGGGTGAAGGCTTTTTCGAGGTTGTCCAGTTGGCCGGATTTGGCGAGGAAGTCGATGGCGGCGGTGGCGGGAATGGGGAAATGGGGGGCGTTTGGCGGGGGGAGGAAGAGGGTGTTTTCAGGCGTGTAGAGAAGGGGACGGGTTCCGTTGGAGGCATCTGGGTTTTCGGCGGTGGTGCGGGAGAGAATCAAGCCGAGCTGCTGGATGACGGCTTGGGGATCTTTGGCGGCGATAGCGAGCTGGAGGGCATTGATCGGGGAATTGGGATCGGGGGTGGTGTTGGTGAGGGTTTGATGGCGCTGGAGGATGGCCAGTGCACCTTTGGGGTCGGTGGGCGCGATGGCGGCGGCGATGTCGAGCATCCAGGTGAGGGATTGATTTTGGGCCTGGAGGATGGTGAGGTTTTCGACCTGAGGAAGCTGGGAGAGGGTTTTGACCAGGTCGGGGAGGCGGTTGGCGGCTTGGTAGCTTTCGAAGACTTCCTGAGCGGATTGGATGAGGCCGGGGCGGCGGGAGAGGACGTGATCAAGCTGGGCAGCCGCTTCGGCGAAGCGTTCCTGGGTGTGAAGGAAGATGGCGTACTCGTAGCGCATGGAGAGATGGGCAGGGGAGGAGGCGACGAGTTTTGCGAGGACGGCTTCGGCCTGGAGGGAATCGCCGCGGGCGTTTAAGAGGATGAGGAGGCGGGCGGCGATTTCGGGGTCGTCAGGCTGGGCGTTGAAGGCGGCGGAAGCGGCGGCGAGGGCGGCATCGAAGCGGTTGATGCGGGCGAGGGCGGCGAAGGCGTAATTGATTTCCTCTGCGGGGGCGGCGCTGGCGAGGACGGAGCGGGCGCTTTGGGCGATGATGCGGTTGGCCAGTTCCTGGGCCTGGCGGTGGGCATTGGTTTGGAGGAGGTTGGCGAGGGCTTGGGAATCCGTGAGGGGGGTGGCGGGCTGGGGGGCTGGGATGAGGTTGGGGTTTTTAGGGTTGGCGAGGACGGGAGTGGCGCCTGGGGGCGTGGCGGGGGAGGGGGTTTCGGAGAGCAAGCCAAGGGTTTTGCGGATGCGGGTGAGGGATTGGACTTCGCGTGTGGTGTTCTGGCTGGTGTCGAGCTGGAGGAGGAGGGGTTTGACCTGGTCGAGATTTTTGGTGGCGAGGGCGAGGTAGAGACGGGCGACGTTGAGCTGGCGGGCGAGGTCGGTGTCTGCGCCGGGGTTGAGGGAGGTAAAGAGGGTCTGGGCCTGTGTGTATTTCTGCTGGGTGAGGAGGAGGTGGAGGAGGGCGAGCTTGACGTCGATGAGGCCGGGGATGGGGGCGGCGTTGGGGGCGATGTCTGGTTTGGCGGCGTCCTGGAGGACGGCGAGGGCGTCGTCGGGGAGGTTGGCATGGCGGAGGAGTGTGGAGGCGGCGAGGGCGGCGAAGGCTTTCTGGGAGGGGGGGGCGCTGAGGGCCCATTGGAGGGAACGGGTGGCGAGGGCGCCGTTCATGCTGGGCTGCTGGGAGGCTTGCTGGGCCCATTGCTGGAGGCTGTTTTGGAACTCTCCGCCCAGGAGGGGGATGGAGGGGGGGAGAGGGGAGAAGATTTCAAGGTTGAAAGTGGGGAGGGCGGGCTGGCCCTGGGTCCATGCGCGGCCGCCGTCGCCGGAGGCGATGATGTCCAGGGAGGCGAGGCAGAGATCCACGCCGAGCGAAGCTGTCTGAGGGCGGAGGGCCTGGCCGGAGATGGTGACGAGCTCATCCAGGACGGGGTTGATGACGGGGCTTTTGGCGATGGAGAGGGCTTTGGCGTCGGGGAGGATGCCCTGGAGAAGCTGAGAGGCGCGGGCGCTGTCGTTGGCGCGGACGAGCATGCCCAGGAGGCTGATGCGGGATTCAAGGCTGGTGGGTTTTTCAAGGGCGATATCGAGCCAGTCGGCGGCTTCGGCTTTTTTGCTGCGGGCGAGGGCGGACTCGGCGAGCATGAGGGCCAGATCGCTTAACGCCTCGGGAGCGGCGCGTTTGACGAGGGCGATGGCGTCCCGGGCGTCTTGAGGCTGGGCCTGGAGGACGCCGTTGAGCATGAGGTTTTGCGCGTTGGCGGAGACGCTGAGGGTGAGGACGGCGTCGAGGGTGGCGGCTTCGGGGAAAGCGGGATCCTGGGTGATGAAGTCGCGGGCGGCGAGCTGGGCCTGGTGGGAAAGGTTCAGGAGAAGGAGGGCCTGGAGGAAGCGGATGCGGGTCGGGCGGGAGGCGGCGGGCTGGGTGGCGGCGGCTTGCTGGGGGGAAGGCTGGTTGGCGGGGGTGTCGGAGAAGGTGTAAGCAGCTTCCTGGGCGAGGGCGCGGAGGTAAGGGGTGACCTGGCCGATCTGCTGGGCGATGTGGAGACGGTGGACGAGGGCGGCGAGCTGGGCGGAGGGGAGGTCGGGCGGGTTGTAGCGCATGATGCCGGCGGACATGCGGCCGCCGCCGGAGGCGGCCCCGGCGGTGGAAGTGTAGTTGAGTTCGGTGACGCAGCGGGTCTGGACGCTACGGAGGTTGACCCAGCGGTTGAGGGAGGGGGCGCGGCCTTTAAAGCCGAGGTAGGAGATGTTGGGGTATTGGGCGTTGGCGTCGTTTGGGGTGGCTGGCCCGGCGGGGATGCGGAGGAGGGTGTCAAAGAGGGCTGCGGCTTTTTCTGGCCGTCCGGCTTCCTCGGTGATGCGGGCGGCTTCCATGACGAGGGCCCAGTTATCGGGGAAGAGGGGCACGGCCTGGGTGAGGACCTGGATGGCCTGGGCGTTGTTGCCTTCCTGGACGAGGGCGCGGGCGTGCTGAAGGGTGAGGTCGGCGGGATTGGAAGCAGTGGAAGTGGATGCGTTGGGCTGGGTGCGCTGCCAGAGGGCGAGGGCTTCCTGGGGACGGCCGAGCTCCAGGAGGAGCTGGGCGATGGTCTGGGAGAGTTGGGGGTCTTCGGGCTTTAGTTCCTGGAGGCGGCGGGCGTATTGGAGGGATTGGTCGCGCAGGTTTTGCGCGCGCGTGAGGGTGACAAGGGATTGGAGGGTCTGGGCGTCGCTGGGGCGGCGGAGGAGGGATTCCTCCAGCGCGGCCTGGGCTTTGTCAGGCTGGCCGGCTTCGCGGGCAGCGGCAGCGAGGGCGAGGGTGGGGCCAGGTTCAAAGTCGGTGTCGCGGGCTTTTTGGGCGAGCTTTTGCAGGAAGGCGTCGGCGTGGCCGGAGGCGAGCTCCAGGCGGGTGAGCTCGGTGATGGCCTGGGTGCGCAGGTCGGGATCGGAGGCGGTTTCGTAGGCGCGGGCGTAAGTGGAGCGGGCCTGGTCGGGCTGGTTTGCGGAGGCTTCAAGCCGCGCGAGGGCGAGGAGGAGGGGCGTGTCTGACGGGACCTGGCGGACGCCTTGACGGAGGGTGTCGAGGGCGCCAGCGGTGTCTTGCCGCGTGAGTTGAAGGGTAGAGAGGAGGAGGTAAGGCTGGGGGGCGTCGGGGATGAGGGTGATGAGGTTTTTGGCGCGGGCGAGGGCGGTGTCGGGGTTTGGGGATTTGGCGATCAGGTCGGCCAAGGCCTGGGCGTAAAGGGTGCGGCGCTGGGGCTGGCGCTGGAGGAGGAGGCCAGCCTGGGCGAAGGCACGGGTGAGATTGCCGGATTCGATGGAGAGGTCGAGGGCGAAGGCGAGGCGGGAAGGGGAAGATGGGTCGAGTGTGGCGGATTCGGCGGCGGAGTCTGCGGCATCGGAGAGCTGGGTTTGAGCGCGCTGATAGAGGGCGAGCATTTCCAGGGCGTCGGGGGTGGGGTTGGCTTTGGTTTGGGCGGCCTGGGCCTGGGCGGCTTGAGGAAGGGTGTTTTGGGATTTGTGGAACTCGACGCGGGAGATGCGGGCTTCGCGGGCGCGCTCGGGGGTGTCAGCGAATTTGGTTTCCAGGCGGTCGATGGCGGCGAGGGCTTCGGGGAAGCGTTTGAGGGTGGTGAGGAGGGTGACGCGGAGGGATTCGAGGGCGTAGGTGTCGGGGTTGGGGATTTCGGAAGGATTGCCGAGGGCGGCGAGGGCTTCTGGGAGGGCTTTGAGCTGGATGAGGAGCTGGGCGAGGCGGAGGCGGTTGGCGGGGGTGTCGCGCGGGGGGGCGATCATTTTTTGCAGACGGGCGAGGGCGTCAGTCTGGCGGCCGAGTTCGGCGAGATAAAGCCCGGCGTATTCATCGTATTCAGGTTGGTCGGGGGCGAGCGTGCTGGCTTTGGCGTAATAATCGAGAGCCTGGTCGGGGAGGGCGGCTTTGCGGAGGAGATCGGCGGTTTTAAGGGCGCGGGCGGGGTCGGGGGGCTGGGGGGCTTTGTCAAAGATGTTGCGCCAGACAGCAAGGGCGGTCTGTTTTTGCTGGTCAGGCGTTTTGGAGGGATCGGTGAGGAGGACGTGGCCGAGACGTTCCCAGCCGACGGGATCGGAGGGTTGGTCGGCGGCGATTTTTTCGTAGAGGGCGATGGCTTCGGGGCGTTTGTTTTGTTCCAGGAGAAGATCGGCGAGGGCAGTGCGGATGTCGGCGCGGTTGGGGGCGACGGCGAGGGTGTCGCGCATGGCCTGGAGGGCGTCGTCGGCTTTATTCAAGCGGCGCAGAAGGCCGGCGCGGACGAGGCGGACGTCGATGTCGCCGGGATGGGCGAGGGTCCATTTGGCGTAGAAATCGGCCAGGGCGGGAAGGGCGGGACGGTCAGCGGATGCGCGGGTGAAGGCGAGTTCCAGGCGGCGGTGGGTTTCGGCGCGGAGCCAACTTTCGGGGGCGAGGGAGGCGAGCTGATCGGAGAGGAGACCGATGGCCTGGTCGGGCTTGTTCTGGGCGGAGGCGATCTGGGCGAGGGCGAAGGTGGCGCGGACTTTTTGGTAGGCGTCCTGGGTGGAGGCGCGGAGTTTTTCGTATTGAGCCGCGGCTTCGGGGAGGCGGCCTTCCTGGATGAGGAGGCCTGCGAGTTCCTCGCGCATGGCGGTGTCGTCGGGGAAGAGGTCGGCGAGGGCGAGCCAGGCTTTGACGGCGTTATCGGGCTGTCCGGCGGCGGCGTGGGCGCGGCCGAGGGCTTTGTAGAGGTCCTGGAGTTCCTGTTTGGGCGGATTGAGTGAGATGGCTTTGGCGAGGGATTCGGCGGCGGGCTGGTTTTTGCCGGTTTTCGCCAGGAGCAAGCCGCGCGCGGCGAAGGCGCGGGGGTTGGTTGGGTCGGCGTTGACGGCTTTGTCGAAGGCTTCGAGGGCTTGGGCATCCTGGGCGCGGCGCTGGAGGAGATGGCCGGTGATGAGGTGGTAAGGTCCAGCGTCTTTGGGGGTGGGGGCGGCTTTGGCTTTGTCGGCCAGGTGGGTGAGCCAGGCGTCCAGCTCACCGGCATCGGCGTAACTTTTGTAAAGGCGGTCGAAGGCGGTGCCGGGTTGGGGGTTTTTGAGGAGGACTTGTTCGTAGCGGTCGCGGTTTCTGGCGGCCTGGGCAGGGTCGGCGTCCTGGGCGTTTGCAGAGGAGGCGAGGGACGTGAGGCATAAGAGGGCGCTGGTGGCCCACCAAAGCCTGATTCGTGCGCGCCTGTGCATGCTGAACCCGTTAAAGGAGTAGAGTGAAACGGATTATAGGGGAGAAGGTCTGTAAATAGTACGGAGGCAAGGGGTTGGGGTTCGGGGGAGGTTTGGGAGGAGTGCGATACGGGATAAGGGACTGATTGGAGATTGGTGTGTGAAGGCCTGCTTGAGCTACAGGTTGCTTAGGCCGTGGTGCTTGGTTACACGGTTTGCTGGCGGTTGCACTTATGTCGGGGATGTGTTGTGATTGGGAGCCGGCGGGACGCCGGCGCTCCCGGTGGTCAGTTCCAGTAGCCTTTGCGGGAGTGGTCGAAGGTGACTTCGGAGCCCATTTGGGAGAGGTTGAAGGCGCCGCGGTTGAAGACTTCGCGGCCCATGACGAAGGTTTGGACGGGCCAGCCGGTGGTGGTTGAGCCGTGCCAGGGGGACCATTTGACCTTGGTCATCTGGGTTTCATTGCGGATGGTTTGCTTGAGGGACATGTCGACGAGGACGAGGTCTGCGTCGAAGCCTTCGGCGATGCGACCTTTATTGACGGCATCCCAGACGCGGGCGGGGGCGTCGGACATCCAGTGGGCGATCTGCTGAAGGGTGCATTTGCCCTGGGCGGCCTGGTCGAGCATGAGGGCCAGGGAGTTTTCGACGGCGGGGAGGCCGGAGTGGGATTTGGGGTAGGGGTGGGCTTTTTCTTCGAGTGTGTGTGGGGCGTGGTCGGTGGCGATGACCTGGATGGTGCCGTCGAGGAGGGCGGCGAAGAGGGCCTTGTTGTCGGCGGTGGTTTTGAGGGAGGGGTTCATCTGGACGAGGGTGCCGAGGCGGTCGTAATCGTCGATGCTGAAAAAGAGATGGTGGGGGCATACTTCTGCGGTGATGAGGTTGTGGTGGTTTTTAACGACAGGGAGCTCGCCGGCGGTGGAGACGTGGAGGACGTGGAAGCGGTGGTTGTACTTGAGGGCGAGGTTGCAGGCGCGGGTGGTGGCGATGAGGGCGGCGGCGTGGTCACGGATTTTGGAATGGTCGTGAATGGTTTTGCCGCCGTCCAAGCGGGCGGTGTTGTTGCGGACGGTGGTTTCGTCTTCGCAGTGTGCGCAGATGGGAAGGGTGGTGTCGCGGAAGATGGATTCGAGGACGGCTTGTTCGTCGACGAGCATGTTGCCGGTGGATGAGCCGATGAAGATTTTGATGCCGGGGGTGCGTTTGGCGGCCTGGAGTTCGGGGAGGTTGTCGAGTGTGGCGCCGATGTAAAAGCCGTAGTTGACGAGGGATTTGGTAGAGGCGAGTGCGAGTTTTTCGTGAAGGCGGTCGACGGTGATGGTCTGGGGGTTGGTGTTGGGCATTTCAATGAAGGAGGTGACGCCGCCCTTGGCACAGGCGAGGGAGGCGGTGCGGAGGTCTTCCTTGTGGGTGAGGCCGGGCTCGCGGAAGTGGACCTGGTCGTCGATGACGCCGGGGAGGAGGTGGAGGCCGGAGGCGTCGATGGTTTGGTCCTTGGCGGCGGAGGCTGGGGGATTGATGGCGAGGATTTTTGAGCCGTCGATGAGGACGTCGGTTTTGAGGATTTGGTCGGGGAGGATGCAGGTGGCGTTTTTGATGAGTGTGCGCATGGGGGGGATTTTAACGGAGGAGGGGCGGAATTTTTTGACTGGGATTAAGAGGATTGCGGATGATTAAGAGGATATGAGGGGGAGAAGAATATTTACCACGAAGTCGCGAAGCCACGAAGTTTGGAGAAGTGAAGAGGGATTGAGGTGTGCGCTGGTGGAGGAGATGAGGCGTGTGTGGTGTTTTGAGGTGTTTTGGTGTGCTGATTTGGGTTTTATTATGTTTTTCGTTCCTGGTTTAGGACGAGGACCCAGGCGGAGATGGGGACGGGGATCTGGGGGAAGGATTCGCGGGCGAGGTTAAGGGCTTTGACAGCGTTTTCATAGGCGGATTGTTTGTCGGAGGAGGCGTGCTGGATTTTGGAGAGGTTGTAGTGGGCCCAGGCTTTGGATTGGGATTTGTCGGGGAGGAGCTGGATGGCTTTGAGATAATCGGGGGCAGCCTGGGTGGCTTGGCCCAGGGCGTCGTAGCAATTGGCGCGGGCGTAGTAGATGGGGCCCTGATCGGCAGGTTTTTTAGGGTCGACGAGAGGGAGGGCGTGGGTGTAGGCGTCGATGGCCTGCTTGAAGAGGATGGCCTGGGCGGGTTTGCTCATGCCGGCGTCGGAGCCGATGTTGGAGGTATCGGAGGCGAGATTCATGCTGGCGTCGCCGATGAAGCACCAGAGGGGGGGCTGAAGGTCTTCCTGTTTGCCGATGAGGGCTTGCATGTCCTGGATGCAGTTTTGGTATTGGCGGAGTTTGTAATAGATTTCGCCACGGTAGAAGAGGAGGTCATTTTTGTGTTCGGCGACGGGGATGTAGCGGGTGAGCGCGGCTTCGAGGATGGGGAGTTTTTTGGAGCCGGGGCGGGCCATGTCGAGTTCTTTGGCGAGGTAATCGGAGTAGGTTTGATAGGTGACGGGGCGGGTGAGTTTGGTTTCGATGCGGTCGCGCTGGAGTGCGGCGTTTTTGGCGTAGGAGGAGAGGGTGGAAGCGTCTTTGCCGCGCGCGCCGGTGTTGTAGAGGAGGAGGGCGTCTATGGGCTTGTTCTGGGCTTCAAGGGCTTTTGCCTGGGCGATGCGGGCGCTGGGGTTGTAGGGGTCGGATTGGAGGACGCCGTCGATGGTGTTGTTCAAGGCGAGGGTTTCACCCAGTTTGGTCCAGGCATTGATGAGGGCGTCGATGGTATCGGGGTCGGTGGGGCCGAGGTTGAAGACGTCGTCGGCGAGGTCGCCGAGGGCTTTGGCGTCGTTTCCGGCAAGAAGCTCGTTGAGCTGGAGGGTGTAGACCTTCTGGATTTCGGGGACGACTTTGGAGGCGTAGTCGCGGCGGACGGCGTAAGCGCCCAAGGGAGAGAGGGGAGAGTTCCACTGTGCGCGGTTGACGCGGTAGGTTTTCTGTGCCTGGGACCAGTCTTTGTTTGTGACTGCCAGGGTGAAGGCCTGCATTTCTTTTTCGGCGGTGGAGGGGTTGTTGTTCTGGAGGCGGTCGAGCTGCATGAGAAGGCGACGGCCCTGGACGTTGGGGGAGGTCTGGCTGGCGGAATCGAGCGTGCGGGTGGGGCGCTGGACTTTGTGCAGAGCGTCGATGGCGGCGGCGAGGGCGGCGTCCTGCGCGGCGGCTTTGAGGTCGTTTTGCTCATAGTGCTGGAAGGCACGGCGCAGGAGAAGGCGGGGAAGGGGATAGAGGGCCAGGGGCTGATCGAAAAGCTCGCGGGCCTTGGCGGGATCGGTGAATTCGATGTTGCGGGGGATGGCGAGGGAATCCGCGAGGGCTTCGGCTTTGGCGCGGGCTTTCTGGGCGTCGAGGGGTGCGGAGTCGGCGGCTTTTTCGTCCAGCTCGGCGGGGGCCAGGGGCATCAGGGAGGCGTCGGACGTATTGCTGATGGCGGCTGCGACGGTGCGGATGTGGGCGACCAAGGCGTCCAAGGCGGCGGTGTCCTGGGGGTTTTTCTGGACGGCGAGGGCGAGCTCGACGGATCTGGCGCGGGCGGCCTGGGCGGCCTTGATCTGGTCGGCGTCGGAAATGGGGGTGGTCTTTATACGGGACTGGACCTGGGTTTGGGCTGCGAGGAGTTTGGGGTTGCCGGGGCTTTTGGTGAGTGCATGGTCGAGGATTTTGAGTGCGGCTTGGGCGTCGTCATCGCGGAGGGTGAGGCTGGCAAGCATGATGTTGGCCTGTGTGTGGCCGGGAGAGATGGCGAGGGCTTTTTGGATGTCTGCGCGGGCGTCGTTGGTTTGGGTGAGTTGCGCGTAAAGCTCGGCGCGGACGAGGTAGGACTCGGGCTGATTGGGATGCTTGGCAATGAGAGCGGAGGCGATCTGGAGGGATTTTTCGGCGTCTTGCTTGGCGATGGCTTCCTTAAGCCGTGCCATGTCATCGGGGAAAAGGGTGGTGGCGGGGGCTTCGGGGAGAGTAGCGGGCTGGGTGGATTGGGCGAAAACGGAAGAGGAGGCGATGAGGGCGAGAGCCCCGAGGGCGAGGAAGCGTGTGGGCGTGGGTGTCACGAAGGAACTCCGAACTTAAAATGAGATGCGATCTCTTTCGCAGTCTATGGGGAATGTGTTTGCCAGGGGAGTGAAGCGTGAAAAAATGAAAGGATGGATGTGGGTGTGGGTTCAGGCGTGGAAGTGGGCGATATAGAGGGCGATGGGGAGGGGGAGGAGATGGACGATGAGGAAGAGGATGAGTTTCTTTTTGGGTTTGCGGGTGTGATAGGTTTTGAGGACGGTGATGCCGAGCATCCAACCGACGATGAGGCTGGCGAAAGCGAAGGCGACGGAGTCGAGGTCTTTCTGGATCAAAGCGAGAATGATGAGGATGAGGACGTCGAGACCTAATCCCATGAAAACAATGGCGGAGTTGTTACCGGAGAGTTCATTTCTGGATGCCATATTCAGCTCCTGCCTAGATCAAACGCAGTAAGAAATGAAGAACCGCATAAAGCAAAGTACAAGGGTTAATACAACATCATACGAAAAGTAGAATTTAAATTGAAACGTCTACGGAGTTTGACTGTACCCACGGTGAGGAGGAATAAGCTAGACTCTGGGGTTGGCCGGTTTTGAGCGTCAAACGGCGTAGCGGACGTGAGTTTCTTCGGCGGACCCCATGTTTACAGTGATAAAGAAGCTTGCCACGATATTGATTCTGCTGGCGTTGGCGTCGGGGATCATCCTTGGGGTGGACCAGTGGCAGAGGAAGAAGAAGGCGTCTGCGGTGCATCGGCTGCCGGTGGTGGGTTTTGTGCAGAACAATTCCATGCCGGTGGTGGATCAGGCGATTGACGGGCTGATCGCGGGGCTGGAGAACGCGGGATACATCCAGGATGTGCATTACGTGTTTGAGCCTAAGAATGCCCTGGGGGATTCGGGGACGCTGCAGCAGATTGCATCAGGACTGGCCAAAGGCGATTCAGATGTGGTGATCACGTTCACGACGCCCGCGGTGCAGACCTTTGCGGCGGCCAACAAACAGACGCAGAAGAAGCACGTATTCGCACTGGTGACCGATCCATGGGCGGTGGGGATCGGTTTGACCAAGGAGCCCGCGTCGCAGCCTTCGTACATGACGGGGGTGGGGACGATGCAGCCTGTGAAGGGGATGTTTGACCTGGCGAGGCGGCTGAACCCCAACTTCAAGAAGGTGGGGCTGGTGTGGAACACGGCGGAGCTGAATTCGGAGATCAATACGAAGATCGGGCGCAAAGTCGGGCAGGAGATGGGTTTTGAGCTGGTGGAAGCCAATGCGATGGGGACGTCGGAGGTGGGGACGGCGGTGGAGGCGGTGTTGACGCGTGGGGTGGATTTTGTGTGGATCTCAGGTGATACGACGGCGATCGCGGGTGCGGAGGTGATCGTGGGGGCATGCCGCAAGGCGGGGGTGCCGGTGATCAGCAATATTCCTGGGCTGGAAGGCAAGGGAGTGTTTGCATGCGTGGGAGCGAACTACAACACAGTGGGGCGGCGGGCGGGGGAACTGACCGCGGCGGTGCTGCAGGGGCAGTCTCCAGGGAGCATTCCTGTGGAGGCGTTTGTGCCGGAGACGCTGACATTTAATGTGAAGGGGAGCGAGAAACTGAGGGATCGGTGGACGGTGCCGCAGGAATTGAAGGAAAAGGCGGCGGTGTTTATTTCTGAAGAAGGGACGATCGACAGGCGGCCCAAGCCCAAGCGGCCTTCGCCGGTGGCACAGCCTGTGACGACGCAGCCAGGGACACCCGGAACCACTCCGGCGGCGACGCCCAAGGCGCGGGGCAAGGCGATGCCCAGACCGGTGAACATCCATCTGGTGTTGTACAGCGATGCGCCGCCGCTGGAGCAGGCGCTGGCGGGGCTGAAGGACATGTGGCGCAAAGGGGGGATGGTGGAAGGGAAGGACTACCGGCTGACTTATACGAATGCGTTCATGGATGCGGGTGTCTCTGCCAATGCGCTGGCACGGGCGGAGAGCGACAAAGCGGAACTGGTGTTTGTGATGGGGACACCCGCGCTGCAATCGGCGATCAAGCGGTTTAAGGACAGGCCGGTGGTGTTTTGCTGCGTTTCCGACCCGTTTGCGGCGGGGGTGGGCAAGACCAACGCGGATAGGCAGAGCAATGTGACGGGCGTGATGTCGCTGGCGGCGTACAAGGAGGCGGCGGAACTGCTGAAGAAGAATTTTCCGAAGGTGAAGCGTGTGGGGACGGTGTTTAACCCCAATGAGCTCAACAGCGTGGTGAGCCGCGATTGCTGGAAGGCGGCGCTGGCGGAGCAGAAGATCGAGCTGGAGGAGATGGCGGCGATGACGCCGACGGAAGTGGGTGAGGCTGCGAGGGCGCTGTGCACGAAGGACATTCAGATGATGGGGCAGATCATCGACAACCTGACGGGTGGGAATTTCAATGCGATCGCGGCGGCGGCGAACAAGGCGGAGAAGCCGATTTTCTGCTTTACATCGGCGACGAGCGACCAGGGGGCGATGATCTGCGTGGCGCGGGATTACCACGACATGGGCATGGAGGCGGGGAAGATGGCGATGCAGATCATGGCGGGGATGGACCCGGCTGATATGCCGATCATTCCGCTGCCGCAGGTGCGGGTGATTGTGAATGTGGGGGCGGCCAAGAAGCTGGGTGTGGAGATTCCCAAAGGGCTATTGGAGCATGCGGACAAGGTGGTTGGCGCCGAAGCGGCGCCAGAGAATAGAAAATAGAGAGTAGAAAGTGGAGGGGATCGGATCAGAGTAAGCAGCGGCGAAGAACACCCTCACCCCAGCCCTCTCCTTTAGGGAGAGGGGGCGAGAAACAGAATCAGCGAAGAGGTATAGACGGATGGAGATTATTCAAAAGACGATGGGAGACAGCGTGCAGCTTCGGCTTGAGGGCCGGCTGGATGCGTATTCGGCGGAGCATTTGACGGGGACGATCCAGCAGCTTGCGCGGGAGGGAAAGCGCGAGGTGACGCTGGAGATGTCGGAGCTGGTGTTTTTGAGTTCTGCGGGGATCCGTTCGCTGCTGAAGTGCGCGCGTGAGATGCGTGCAATCGGGGGTACTTTTGCGATTGTAGACCCGTCGCCGGCGGTGCTGGAGGTGCTTCAGCTTTCGCGGTTGGACATGCTGGTGGCGCCTGGGGCGGATTCAGGGAAGCAGGAGAGCACGATGCTGGCGCCTGAGCCGCGCGTGCATGCGGCGGGGGGCGGGGAAGTCAAGACAGCGGAGCCGGAGGGCCCGGTGCGGGAGGGGACGTTTGAGGGCGTGGCGTACCGGGTGATGGAGGACCGGAGTGAGCGGACCTTGACGGGGACGCTGCATGGGGAGCCGAGCGCGGTGGGCAGGCGGTTGTTTACGCAAGGTGATTGCCGCGGCGTGGAATTCGGGGAGATGGTGACGGGTTTGGGTTTGGCGGCGCTGGGGGATGGGTTTGAGGAATGCAAGGCGCGCTTTGGTGAGTTTTTAGGGGTGGGCGGTACGTTTACCTATCAACCGACGGACCGGGGGCAGCGTGCGGACTATATGACGGCGACGGGGCAACTGGTGGCGAAGGCGCAGGTGCTTTACGGGCTGGAGGCCAAGGGTGAGATGGCACTGGTGCTGGGCTTTGAAGCGGCGGGCCTGGAGCCGGTGAAACTGAGCGAGCTGGCGCGTCTGGCGGTCAAAGAAACGGGGAACACGGGCGAGCCGGTGGTGTTCGTGGCGATTGCCGAGACGCGGGGTCTTGTGGGTGTGGCGCTTAAGAAGAGCCTTGCGCTGGCGAGCGACCCGGCGCGGCCGATGAGCTACCCGGAGGTGCGGGACTGGATGCACTTCACGACTGAGCCGGTGCATGCGGAATCCGTGGCGCTGGTGGTGGGTGTGGCGATGCCTGGGGCATCGGTGAAGGGGCATGTGCTGGAGACATTCGTGCGGGAGATGGGGATGGCTTCTGAAGGCGGAGCGAATGTGGCGGGGCATGCGCATGCAGCGGCCTTCAGCTATCGGCCGCTGCGCAAGGATGTGACGCGCCTTTCGGGGGCGGTGGCGCAGCTCTTTGACGAGCAGGCGCTCAAGGGCGTGCTGCACCTGTTGAACGATACACGACCGATTACCGGGAACGGCGAAAGCCAGTTTGTGCGCGGGACGCTGTGGGCGGGGCGGCTGACGCAGGTTAAGCAGCTTGTTTCATCTAACGCAATTGGGAGCAATCCATGAGTTTTCTGATCAGTGCATGGACAGTGGGCCTCATCCTGGCGATGCTCTCTTTGAGCGCCTATGTGAGCTACAAGGTGTTCCGTTTTCCGGACATCACGGTGGATGGGACATTCACGCTGGGCGCGGCGGCATCGCTGAGCCTGATGGTGTATGCCAACAAACTGCCGGCGGAGTATGCGTTTTTAAAGCCGATCATCACCAATCCGATCGGGGCGACGGTGGTGGCGACACTTGCCGGCGCGCTGGCCGGAGCCGTGACAGGCGTGCTGCATGCATACTTCAAGCTGGAAGGCCTGCTAGCGGGCATCCTGGTGATGACGGGGCTGTATTCGATCAATCTGCTGGTGATGGGGAACAAGAGCACGGTGTTCACTCCTTCGGACGGGAGCGTGCAGACGCTGATGCAGTATGCGCATAAGTTCGGGAAGCTGTTTGGGTTTGAAGGGGCGGATCAGAAGCTGGAGTGGAGCGTGGGGGGATGGAGTTGGACGGTTTCGTCGCAGGATGTGTCGGTGCTGCTGACGGTGGCAGCGATCACGGTGGCGCTGGGGGTGGCGTTGTTCCTTTTCTTTAAGACGAACCTGGGGACAGCAATGCGGGCGACGGGGGACAACCCGCAGATGATCCGGGCGCTGGGTGTCAACACCGGTGGAATGGTGATTTTGGGTTTGGCGATGTCCAACGGTTTGGCCGCGCTTTCGGGTGCGCTTTTTGCGCAGCTTGGGCAAAACGGAAACGCGGATGCGCAGATGGGCGTGGGCATGGTGGTGACGGGGCTGGCGAGCGTGATCCTGGGCGAGGCGCTGATCGGCTCTGCGGGCGTGGGGCTGGGGATCATCGGGGCGATTGCCGGGTCTGTGTTGTTCCGGCTGATGATTGCGATTGCGCTGCTGTGCAACCTGGATCAGAACTACCTGAAGCTGGTGACGGCGGTGTTTGTGTTTGCGGCGCTGGTGCTGCCGGGATACATGCCGCAGATCAAATCGTGGTGGGGCCGGAAGTTTGGGGTGAGCCAGCGTGCGCAGGACGCGAAGGAGAATGCCGCTCATGCATAAGATCATTGATGCCTATAAGACGTTTTATCCTGGGACACCCAATGAGGTGCGGGCGCTGCGCGGGATCAACCTGACGATTGAGCCGGGGCAGTTCACGATCGTGATCGGAAGCAACGGGTCAGGGAAGTCGACGCTGCTTTCGGCGTTTGCGGGGACGTTCTACCTGGACGAAGGTCAGGTGTTGATGGATGGGACGGATGTGACGGATTGGCCGGAACACAGGCGTGCGCAACTGGTGGGGCGTGTGTTTCAGGACCCGTTTGCGGGGACTGCGCCGCGCATGACGATTGCGGAGAATTTCGCCTTGGCGGCGCGGCGGGGGAAGGGGCGATTTCTGGGTTGGGCGATGAAGCCGAAGCTGATTGAGGAGTTTAAGGACACGGTGCGGGGCCTGAACATGGGCCTGGAAAATCGGCTTAATAATCCGATCGGATCGCTTTCGGGCGGGCAGCGGCAGGCGCTGACACTGCTGATGGCGACATGGTTGAAACCCAAACTGCTGCTGCTGGATGAACATACGGCGGCGCTGGACCCGAAATCCGCGGATCAGGTGATCCGGCTGAGCGACCACATCATCCGGCGGGACAACCTGACGACGCTGATGGTGACGCATTCGATGCAGCAGGCGGCGAACCTGGGCGACCGGCTGGTGATGATGCATCGGGGGCGGATCATCCGGGATTACCAGGGTGTGGAGAAGGCGCGGATTCGTCCGGAGGATCTGCTGGAGACGTTTGCGGAAGTGCGGCGTCAGGACCAGTTTGATGAGCCTGCTGGGGCGATGGTGCGGGCGGGGTATGTTTGAGGAGGATGGGTTCTGGGTCTTGGTTCTTGGGTTCTGGGAAGAAGTGGTCTTAGGGGTAGCGCGGGTTGTGTACGTGGCAGGGGTGATCCGGGAGTATGTCGGGCGCTTTTTGCGTTAATAGGCGTGATGGCATAAGCCGATGACGCTGGTGTGATTTTGTGGGGTTGGGGCGTGAGTAGAGAAGGGCGGGGGCGCGACAGCTCACTTATGTCGGGGGAGTGTTGTGATTGGGAGCCGGCGGGACGCCGGCGCTCCCGGCTTGCTTTTTCAACAAATCCACAATGATTGTTATTTCTGTCTTGACAGAAATAATGGATGCAATAGATTGGGTGGAAGAGAAAGGAGCGGCGTATGGACGGCTTTCAAAATGCGAATGGATGTGGGAAGCGGATGGATGTGCCAGCTCTGAAGGGGTGGGAGGTGGCGCGGGAGGTGGGGCTGCCTTTTGCGGGGTATGCGGCGGTAATGGTGTGTTTGTGGGCGGGGTGGATGGGGGTTGGGATGGTGGGGACGGGGGTGTTGTTTGCTTTGAGCATCCGGCTGGCGCATGACGTGCATCACAATGCGCTGCGGCTGCCGCGCTGGGTGAATGGGATGCTGCTGGTGGTGCTGAGCGGGATGATTTTGTCGTCGATGCATGCGGCCAAGCGGGCGCACCTGGTGCATCACCATGACCCGATGGGGGAGGATGATCTGGAGGGCGTACCGGGCCGATTGGGGTTCTGGGGGGCGCTGGGGGCGGGGATGGTGGCTGTGCCGCGGCTGCATGTGAAAGGGATGCGGGATGCGAAGGGGCGGGAACGAGCGGTGATCATCGGGGAGACGGTTTTAGCACTGGGAGTGGTTGGATTGTGTGTGTGGGTGGCGATGACGGTGTGGCCGGCGGCATGGGTGTATCTGCTTGTGATGCTGGGGGCACATCTGATATCGCCGATGGTGGCCGTGTGGGCGGTGCATCGGGGATCGGGACATGGGATTGCAGTTTCGCGGACGCAGGAGTCGGAGTTATTTCACACGTTGACGCTGGGGCTGATGCGGCACATGGAGCATCACCGGCATCCGGGTGTGGCGACGTGTCGATTGTGGATGGTGGCACGGTTGATGCGTGAGAGGGGGCGTGGGATGCGTGGGCAGATTTTGCCGGGGGGCCTTTGGGGGGCGGGGTTGGGGATTTTCCAGGGGACGCCGATGAGGCGCTTTCGAGGGACGGATCGGGGCTACTTCCGGGGTTTGGAGGCTTGACTTCCAAGCGGGCCCTGATGCGAAAAAAGCCGGCCATGATGCCGGTTTTTTTTTGCGTTTTGAGAGAGAAGAATTTTTGACTGGGATTAAGAGGATTGGGTGAGAAGAAGGTTGGGTGGATGGTTGTAGAGGGCTTGCTGCGTGAGCAGTTTACTTATGTCGGTGGAGATGGTTGAGCGGGAGCCGGCGGGACGCCGGCGCTCCCGGCAAAGAACAAACCCCGCTTTTGGGGCGGGGTTTGTGGAAGTGTCGTGGGCTGGCTGTGGATTAACCCTTGGCCATCTTTTCGGCCTTTTTACGGGCGTCTTCGAGGGTGCCGACGTACATGAAGGCGCCTTCGGGGAGGTCGTCGCCTTCGCCGTCGCAGATCTGCTTGAAGGCCTTGATGGAGTCCTTCAGGGAGGTGTAGACGCCGGGCATGCCGGTGAAGACTTCGGCGACGTAGAAGGGCTGGGAGAGGAAGCGCTCAAGCTTGCGGGCGCGGCGGACGATGAGCTTATCGTCTTCGGAGAGTTCATCGACGCCGAGGATGGCGATGATGTCCTGGAGGCCCTTGTAGCGCTGGAGGATGGACTGGACGCGGCGGGAGACGGCGTAGTGTTCTTCGCCGATGATGCCCGGATCCAAGATGCGGCTGGTGGAGGCCAGCGGATCGACGGCGGGGAAGATGCCCTTTTCCGCGATGCTGCGGGAGAGGGTGACGAACGCGTCCAAGTGACTGAAGGTGGTGGCGGGGGCGGGGTCGGTCAAGTCGTCGGCAGGCACGTAAATGGCCTGGACGGAGGTGATGGCGCCCTTTTCGGTGGAGGTGATGCGTTCCTGGAGCTCACCCATTTCCGTGCTCAGCGTGGGCTGATAACCGACGGCGGAGGGCATGCGGCCCAGGAGGGCGGACACTTCGGAACCGGCCTGGGTGAAGCGGAAGACGTTGTCGACGAAGAGGAGGGTTTCCTTACCGGAGGCGTCACGGAACTCTTCGCACATAGTGAGGGCGGCGAGAGCGACGCGGAGGCGGGCGCCCGGCGGTTCGTTCATCTGGCCGAACACCATGGCAACGCGGTCAAGGACGTGGGCGGTTTTGCCGGAGGCGTCGGTGTACTGGGCTTCGCCCATTTCGAGCCAGAGGTCGTTGCCTTCGCGGGTGCGTTCGCCGACGCCTGCGAAGACGGAGTAACCACCGTGTTCACGGGCGATACGGGCAATCATTTCCTGGATGATGACGGTTTTGCCGACGCCTGCGCCGCCGAAGAGGCCGATTTTGCCACCGCGGACGAAGGGGCATAGGAGGTCGATGACCTTGATGCCGGTTTCGAGGATCTGAGTCTTGGGGCTCAGGTCGGTGAATTCCGGGGGGGACTGGTGGATGGAGCGTGTTTTGGTGGCGGCGACGGGGCCCTTCTTGTCGATGGGCTGGCCGAGGAGGTTGAAGACGCGTCCGAGGACGGCTTCGCCGACGGGTACTTTGACGGGGGCGCCGGTGTTGACGACGGCCATGCCGCGGGTGAGGCCGTCGGTGGAGCCGAGGGCGACGGCGCGGACTTGTCCGCCGCCGAGGTGCTGCTGGACTTCGCCGACAAGGTTGATGTCGATGCCGTTGACGGTGCCCTTGATCTCAATTGCGTTGTAGATCTCGGGGAGGTGGGATTCGGGGAATCGGGCATCGAAGGTCGAGCCGATGACTTGGGTGATGACGCCGTTTGCGGCCATGTTGCGTGTCCTTGAGGGAACCTGATGTTTGCAAAAATGAGTTCACGGGCGGTTTAAGCCCGTGGACCAAGGCCCATAAGGATAGTTGCTTGGCATGGTCTTGCAAGTCGGGGAGGGCGTGTTTGGGGTGGGTGTGGCGAACTGTCACGGCCCGCGTAGGGGGGGAGTCACGGGTCCAGAGCCTCGCGTCCCGGGTCGGAAGAGTTGAAGTTCAAGAGCAGAAAGTCGTTATAGAGTCCAGAAGGGAGGGACGAGAATATAGGGGTTTGACGTAGCTGTTTTATGGGATGTGTCGCAAAATTGGGAATGGCAATGCGTTTAAGATGGTTTGGCCTGGATGGCCGGGTGTTTTTCATTTATTTGAAGGGGTTGCGATGGCGACTGGCGACAACAACAACACGCAGAAGCACTTGTGGGAGTTTCGCTGGGTGCGAGATTTAGCGATTCTCGCGGTGATTGGTGTGGTGCTTGCGGTGATGTACATGTCGCGGGCGATTTTGATTCCGGTGCTGATCGGGCTGGTGCTGGCGTATATTTTCAATCCGATCATTACGTGGGCGAATGTGAAATTGAAGTTGCCGCGCTGGGCGGCGACGCTGGTGCTGTTGGTGGGATTGCTGGGTGGGGCGGCGGGGCTGCTGCTTTATTTTGGTCCGCTGGCGGTGAAGCAGGCGTCGTCGCTGGTGGATACGACGGTGAAATATGTGAATAAGGTGTCGGATGAGGTGCCGGAGGTGGGTCAACTGCGTGACCAGATGATGCGGGCGTTCAAGTCTCGGGCGCGGCATGCCGGTGAATTGCGTGGGGATTGGCGTGAACAGAGTTCAGTCGCGGAGGATCCAGCGACGCAGGCTGCGACGGAGCCGGCGAACGGGCCTGAGGGCGAAGGCGGCCCGATTCTGGTGGCGGCGGAGACCGCTCCCGCGTCGGTGGGCCAGGCGTCGCCGGCAGAAAGCCAAGCAGCCAGTCAGCCGGCGAGTCAGCCGACGAGCCAGCCGATGAGTGGAACGGACATCATCAGCGCGGCGACGAAGGTGAATTGGTCGGCGATGTTCTCGGTGCTGCTGGGTTCGCTGTCGGTGGGGATCAGCGTGTTGGGCTTCACGATTGGAATCGTGGGATATGCGATTGTTGCGACGCTGTTGGTGTCGTTCTGCTTTTTCACTTTCAGTTGCAATTTTCAACATGTGATCGATTCGATCGCGTTGTATGTGCCTTCGGCCTACCAGGCGGAGACGTTTCGGATCGCCAAAAAGATGGATCTGACGATTGCGGCGATCATCCGCGGACGGTTGATCCAGTCCATGGCGCTGATGGTGATGTTGAGTTTCGGGTGGGCGCTGGCGGGTGTGCCGTACTGGCTGCTTTTGGGTGTGGTGGCGGGGGCGCTGAATATTTTGCCTTACGCGGCATCGGTGGGTCTGCCTGCGGCGGTGCTGGCGGTGTGGGTGAACAGGGTGAGCGGGGGGCTGCCGTTTGATGTGATGTCGATTTTCTTCTGGCCGTCGCTGGTTTACCTGGTGGCGCAGTTTATTGATGGGTGGGTGATTGAGACGTGGGTGCAGGGGAAGGCGACGAACTTGAGCCCGCTTGGGGTGTTGCTGTCGGTGTTGATCGGTGCGTCGATCGCGGGTGTGGCGGGGATGCTGCTGGCGATTCCGGCGGCGGCGTGTTTGAAGATTGTGTTTGAAGAGTTCGTGCAGCCGCGGCTGATGCGGTACCTGCATGAGGATGGGAGCGGGGGGGCGGGGGTGTAGGGGGGCGGCGGGTACAGGGTCCTGAGTACAGAGTACAGGGTTGAAGAGAAGAGGTTTGAGAGGGGAACGCGGGGGCGTTTTTTGTTTTTGTTGGCGCAAGCAATACACGGCTTGAGTTCGGCTCAAGCCTTGGCACCCAGTCGTAGCGTTCGGCGCGGAGTGTGCCACCCAGAAGGGGTGTCAGGTGCGGATTCTGGTGAGCATCCAGGTGGCGACGGGGAGCAGGAGGACGACAGGTAGCCATGCGGCGGCGATGGCGTTGCCGTGGATGGGGGACTGGAGGAGCATGATGCCTGTGCCCCAGAGGCCGATGCATGTGGCGGAGGCCATGAGGCCTTGAACCATGAGGTTGGCGGGTTCGCGCAGGAGAAAGAAGGGGAGGCCGATGAGCAGGACCAGGAAGTTCAAGGCGACGAGGCTGAAACGACCGTGGATGACAAGGAGGACCTGGCGGGAGTCGATACTGAGGTTGCCGGTGAGGGTGAGCATGTCCTGCAGGCTCATGAGGCGCAGGAAGAAGGGATTCTGGCGGGCAATGAGCACGGTGGGAGAGAGGTTGGAGGGGATGCTGGGGATGTCGGTGGTCACCAGCTTGCCTTCCTTGAGGTAGCGGATGATGCCTTCTTTGAGGATCCAGCGTTTGTTTTTTTTGTCCCAGACGGCTTCGGAGGCCTGGACGCTGGAGAGGGGGAGGGCCTTTATGTCGCGGATCATGACGACCAGGTCGGTGAGGGTGCCGGTGGCGTAGTTGAAGTTCGTGGCGGCATAGAGGCTGCCTTCGCTGTCAGTGATGAAATTGATGGGGACGCGCTCGACTCGGTTGGGGTCTGAACTGCGGCTGCGCAGGAGCATGGGGGCCAGTTTGGGAAGGAGGAATTCCTGGACGGGGAGGGCGGCGAGGTTAATGACAAAAGAGGCGAGGATGACAGGAAGGGCTGCGCGATAGAGGCTGATGCCACCGGCGATCATGGCCAGGAGTTCGCGTTTGCGGTAGAGCTGGGTGAACGTAAAACCCATGGCGGCGACGCAGAGCAGACCGACAAAGTAGACAAAGAGGAGGACGAGGATGGGGAGGTTGTAA
>CAZGOM010000085.1:0-22859 GCA_964527265.1 uncultured Phycisphaeraceae bacterium
GGCCCCAAGTGGCGGGAATGGAACAGGATATTCCGGCCAGGCGTGATTGCGCTGCAGGAGCAGAAGGCCAAGGGGCTTGTTGGGAGTTTTAACCCAAGCAATAGCACCGGCGCAGCCAATTCCGGGCGGGTGTATGCCACGGCGATGTATCTGCTGACATTGCAGGTTTACGCGCGGTTTTTGCCTATGTACCGCTAAAGTGCCCTGCATGGGTGGGCAAGCGGCCTTTGGGGATGATGCGCTAATGATGAGTGGCGCATTTTCACGGTGCAAGGCGGATTGATACCAGTCGAGTCATCCTGAAATAAAACAACCCCAGCATAATTGGGGTTGTTTTACGTTTGATGGGCGATGTGGGACTTGAACCCACGACCTCATGCGTGTGAAGCATGCGCTCTAGCCAGCTGAGCTAAACGCCCGATTTGCCTTGCGGCTGGCAGGGGTTAAATAATACCAAACCGGCTTGCGGACGCAAGGGGCAGCGTCGACAGGATAGGCATTAAAGCCATTTATTCTGCCGATACCAGAGCGCGGTTTCTTTCAAATGGTCTTCAAGCGAGACAGAAGGACGCCATCCGAGTTGTTGGTGGGCTTTGGCGGGCAGGCAGGACCAGTCCCCAGCGGTGGCTTCTGTGATTTTGTCGGAGTTTAGCCAGAAGGAACGGCCTATGACTGTGGACGTGGCGTCGGCGAAGAATGCGGCCAGCTTCATGAGAGGTTTGGGCATGCGCAACATGGTGGGCGGGCGTTGACCCAGAGCGGCCGCAATGGCGACGCCAAGTTGTGTATAAGTAGGTGTTTCTTCACCCGCGGCATAGTAGATACCCTGTCCCATTGGTGCGCCTTTAGCCAACCGCTCCCCTTTATGGGCAGCAAGGATGATGGCATCCACAAGATCATCGACAAAAATCAGTGAGAAATGCGCTTCGTGGAAGCCGGGAATGAAGTGGGCGCGCAGACGGGCGATGGGGGCGAAGATTTGAAAAACCCCTTGATCGCCGGGACCATACACGATGGGGGGGCGGACGATGGTGGTGGGGACACGCAAACTCTGGTGAAGGGCCGCCTGTTCGCCGGCGAGCTTGCTTTGTCCGTATACGGAGACGGGATTGGGAGGGGCGTCTTCGGTGCGGCTGTGCCCTGGCCCGGCGGCGGCCAGAGAAGAAACCAGAAGAAGCGTTGGCGGCGTTGGACGCGATGCGCAGGCAGCGGCGATATTCCTGGTTCCGTCTTGGTTGACGGCAAAAAAGTCACGATTGCGGACGGCTTTCACCATTCCCGCAAGATGAAAAACAGTGTCTGGGTTGGCTGCTTGCAGGGCTGAGGAGAGAGAATCGGGGTTGGTGATGTCCCCTGTGGCAATGGATGCGCCGATTTTGCGAAGGTGGGTGGTGTCCGCAGTAGGACGCGCCAGGCAGGTAACGTCATGGCCCTGTTGAATGAGCTTCTGGACCAGCCGGGTGCCGATGAAGCCGGTGGCGCCGGTGATGAAGGAGCGGTTTGGGACCATAGATGGATGGATTTCAAGGGCAGTATTGGCGGAGACTTAAATCGATCTGGGCCGTGCTGACCGGAGGTCAGTCGAGTTTCACCATGGCGGCGGCCTTCAGGAGGGCGACCAGGCGGTTGATGCGCTTTTGCACGTTGTCCCACTGGGCTTGGTCGATCAAAAGCTTCTCGGCGCTGCCCGCGGCTTCGGTGATGCTGGGAAAGCCGTAGTTGCCTGCGGTGCCTTTCAAGCGGTGGGTCATAAAGCGGAGGGTTTCAAGGTCTTTCTTGATGAGTGCTTCGTCGAGCTTTTCGATCGTCTCGGGCATCGCCATGATGTAGTTCTTCAAGAGCGCCCTGAATTTTGGATTCGAAGCCATGATGGCGGGCAACTCAGGATTAAGCACATGGGGGATCGGTTCGTTGTTGTCGCTTTTGGGGTGGGCACCTGAGGGGTGCGGATCGGGTGTTGTCGGAGTTGGAGAAGGATCGACCGGCAATGGCGAAGATCGGGATTCAGCGAGCTGAAGTGAGATTTCCTTATAAAGCATCTCGGGGACGATGGGTTTGGAGACAAAGCCCGAGCAGCCCGCCTTGAGGCATTTTTCCTGGTCACCGGACATGGCATAGGCGGTGAGGGCGATGATGGGGGTAGCGATGCCGCGTTCGCGGAGGATCTTGGTGGCGGTGTAGCCATCCATGACGGGCATCTGCATATCCATGAGGATCAGGTCGGCATTTTTCCCTGGCCGCAACATGATGTCGACTGCTTCCTGGCCGTTGACGGCAGTCTGGATGATGGCGCTGAGTTCCTCGAGCATGAAGGTGATGATGCGCTGGTTGTCCGGGTTGTCGTCAACGACCAGAACGCGCTTGCCCGAGAGTTCGGGAAGGTTGCGTCTGCTAGGGGCCGAGAGACCGATTTCGCTGACGGAGAGGGGGCCTTCGACCAGTTCCAGGTCATCATCCTTGCCCATGGGGAGAGTGACGGTGAAGGTTGAGCCGACGCCGGGATCGGACTCGACGGAGATGTCACCGCCCAGAAGCAGCGCAAGTTTCTTAGAGATGGCCAGTCCCAGGCCCGTGCCTGGCTTGCGCGGGGCATTGGGGTCGTTGATCTGTGAGAAACTTCTAAAGAGGAGGGCGCGTTTGTCGGGGGCAATGCCGGGGCCGGTGTCGTGGATGGAGATGGCCAGATGGGCACGATCGCCGGGATTTCTGATGAGTTGGACGCGAATGGTGATGCCGCCGTGGTCGGTGAATTTCACCGCGTTATTGACGAGGTTAAGAATGATCTGCTTGAAGCGGACGGGATCAGTGATGATCAGACGTGGCACACGGGTGACATAAACCATCTTGAAGTCGAGGGTTTTCTCGCGGGCGCTGGGTTCAAACAAGGCCTGGACTGACTCAAGCATCTCCACCAGGTCAAGACTGGTGCGGTTGACCAGAAGCTGCCCGGCTTCGATCTTGGAGAGATCCAGAAGATCGTTGATCAAAGAAAGCAGGTGGTCCGCATTGCGGTGGATCTGCTTGCCCCAGGATTTGAATTCATCAGGGGTGCGGCCAGGTTTGAGCATCATATCCGCATACCCCATGATCGCGGTCATGGGGGTGCGGATCTCGTGGCTCATGCTGGCCAGGAATTCGCTTTTGGCCTGGCTGGCTTTCTGGGCGGCCTTGGCCAGTTCATTGGCGCGATCCATGCTGGCCTGAAGCTGGCGGTTCAAATCCTGGGCCTCATCGCGAGCCTTGCGCACGGCTTCATCGGCGCGAGCCTGCTCAGAAACATCGCGCCCAAGCAGGATAAACCGTGGGGGCTCGCCCGTGAGGGTGGGGCGGCGAGAAATGCTCAATTCAAGCCAGCGTTCGGTTTGGTTTGAACGGCCAGTGGTGGCCAGTTTGCAGCGCACGCCGTGAACGTGCACGTCGTTTGCGGCTTGGCGAACTGCGGAAAGGACGATGGGGACAGACTCCTTGGGAAACAGGTCGCTGATATTCTTGCCCGCCAGGTCTTTGGCGGCGGGAAGGTCGGTCCACGGATCGGGACGGCGGTATTCGTGGATGCGGCCGATGAAGTCAATCTCCATGAGAAGATCGGGCAAGGCCTGCAATGTGGAGTTGAGCCTGTCACGTACACGCCCGACTTCTTCACGTGAAGTGCGCTGTGCGGTGACATCAAGGGTGAACATCAGGAGGCCGGCGATTTGCCCGATGGTGTTGTACCAGGGGCGGACTTCCCATTGAAGCCATTGGATGGAGCCGTCTTTTCGCTCAAAGCGATCCTCATCCTTATGTTCGACATGACCGGCAAGGCAGTGGCGATGGATACGACGCCAGTCGTCGCCGATTTCCGGGAAGACTTCGTAATGGGAACGGCCCAGAATATCCGACCCGGAGAGGCCGTAATCGCCCAGCCAGCGCTGGCTTGCGGCCAGGTAATTCATATGGGTGTCGAACATGGCGATGGCGGTGGGGGCCTGCTCGATGAACTGGCGAAACCTGGATTCGCTTTCGCGCAGGCCTGCTTCGATGGTTTTCTGGCGGGTAATATCGCTGAGCGTGCCGATCACGCGGAGGGGTTTTTGATCATCGGTCCATTCGACGACAGTACCCCGGTCCATGACCCAGATGTAGTTATTGTCCTTACAGCGGATGCGGTGTTCGCTCACAAAGATCGGCGTTTTGCCGGCGAAATGATTTTTAAGGTCTTCGTAACACTTGGCTTTGTCTTCAGGGTGGAGACGGTTATCCCATTCAGAGAGGGTGTTGCCGATTTCTTCTTCGGTGTAGCCCAGCATTTCTTTCCAGCGACGGGAGTAGTAGATGATGTTGGTTTGTACGTTCCAGTCCCAGACGCCTTCGCCAGCGCCTTCAAGGGCGAATTGCCAGCGCCATTCACTTTCCTTGAGCGCACTGGTACGAACCTCCACTTCATGCTCCATGCGTTCTTTACGTGTGCGCAGGAGTTCAACGATGCCGGTCCCGATGAAGGTGAATATCAACCCTCCAGCCATGAGAATCCAGGTAAAACGGATGGGGTGCGCATTGTCAAACTCTGGACCGGGGCGCAGAATAAGACCCCAGGCCCGGCCAAAGGCAAACACGGGGAAAATCTGCTCCATCGGGTCGTTGCGAGTGGTTTCGGCGTTCTCGTTCAGAGTCCAATCTTCCGCGGCACCACGGGGATAGCTGGAGACAACCTGTTTGTCCTTGGGCATGCCCAGATCGATAAGACCAGCTTCAAGGCTGTTTTCCGAAATTTGAATGCCTACCGCGGCGGAGTTTAGGACTTCATTAAGACGAATGACACCGACAGAGAATCCTTTGATCCACGAGCGGTCACCACGGAGCTTGGCTGAGCGCAGACCTCCGTCCGGCTTGGTGACAGGCCTGAAGACGATCACGCTATTGGGCTTGCCGCCCGGGTCGGTTAAGAGCAACACGGGGTCGGTGGCGCTGGCCAGCCCGGTAATAATGGCGTGCTCCATGGCGTTGCGACGCACAGTATTGGAGTTGACGTCGAATCCTGGACCAGGGCCGGGCCCCGTGGTGGGTTCAAAAAAGAGGAAGGGGAAATACTCGGGTCTTACGGTGGCGGTGACGCGCTGCCTTTTTTCGTCTACTTCATAGATCGAAAAATCAACCAGGCCGAGGCTGCGCATTTTTGCTTCAAGAGCAGGACGTTGATCGTGGGTGATGCGGGGAACCCAGGCCAGAGAGACGATGGAGGAGTTGGATACAAGCGGTGTGGCAAATGCCCGAAAACCTTCTAGCGTCGGCTCTGCATCGTTTTGATAGTGCAGAGCAATGGCCTCGATGCCGCTATTGAGGTCTTCAAACTCCTTAACCACTTTGTCGCTGAATGCATCCGATGTCCGCTCGAATTCCACGGCACGGCTGCGGGTCTCACTTCTGTACGCCAGGTAGCACAACGTTCCGGTAAGGATCAAGCCCAGTGTGCAGGCCACGATGGACTCGAAATGCCTGACGGGGAAGGATTTGGTTGCGGTGCTGCTGCTTCGTCGTTTACTCAGCACCGCTAAAGGCGTGATGATCAAAAGCGTGACAACCCCAAAACCGACGATCCAGAAGAAGCGCTCTTTGGCGGCTTCATCAAGCATATCCCGTTCTTTGCGGTCAATGCCTACAACCATGAGGACGTTACCTGTGCGCGGATCAAGGATCGGCGCAAAGGCAGAAACATATCGGCCGTACTCATCTTCGTAGGGCTCGGTGGCAATGGCCTTCTTGGTGCGAAAGACTGCACGGAGTTCTTCGGAAGGCTGTTCATAGACTTCCCCTGGGCTGGAGGCGTCTTTGCTTTCCGGAGGGATGTTTTCCGGGCCGAAAACCATCAGGCCACCGCGGATAGCGACGGTGTAGATGCTTTTCTGCATGATGAACCTGCCGTGCGCCTTCAAGTGCTCACGGAGTTGTTCAAACGATGGGCGACCGTAGTCTTTTTCAGAAAAGGTCAGTTCTTTGACCCGCTCAGTGGGAATGGTGCTTGCGGTTTTAATGGCTTCGTGGAGGAGCCAGCCGCGGTATTCGCGCTGGAACTCGTCCTGGCCGATGGCGGGGGCAAGCCAGCCTATGGAAACCAAGGCTAGAAAGGTCAATGGGAAGAGGCGATAAGTTTCGGCAAGCGGCGTGTTTTGACCTTTGAGGGGGGAATACATCAACCACCAGACGTGCGGCACAAGAATCACGCCAGCTACGGTGGAGAACAGCACCAGATTCGTCGTAGCCTGCGGGCCCCAGCTCTCTTCAATCAACCCTTCGAGCCCGAGTGTGATGAGCCCGCCCATCTGCCCGGCGGCCCAGGCTGCCAGGAGAGACCCCAGAGCCTGAAGCTTGAATCGCTCCGTCGGGTCTGTCACATGCGAGGCGCGCAGCAGGGGGTTGGTGGCGTATATGCCGCCGACGCCGATCATGAATGCGGACAGAAAATAGAGGACTTTCACCGGCTGGATCTTGGTTAACAGAAACAAAGATGCGACCGCGCCCGCGATGATCACCATGATCGACCATGGCACACCGGTGTAATCATTACGCGCACGCTGGCCGAGGCTCAGCAGGCTGATCGCGGTCAAAACCCCCATTGCCGGCACGCCCCAGGCGGGGAGCCAGTCGATGGCGAGGCTCAGTTTGCAGAGCTCCACCCAGGATTGCACGGAGGCAAAAAGACAGAACACGCCCAGCCAGAAGCCGTCAATCCTTCGTTCATGCTGGCGGGCCACGTGAAGGCTCAGCCCGGCCACGATGAACATCGCCAAGCCATTGATGAAGAGTAGATAGTCGAGGTTTTGCGACAACAAAGAGAGCATGAAAGACGGTTCACCCAATTGACGGAAGGTGGACGACTTGACTGGTCGTCGGACTGCGACCAGAAAGGTAGCAGCCGCTGAGACTTTATCACAAGTGTACTAGGTCAAATGTCTGTCACAACCCAGGTTATCCACGAAGCAGCCAGTCCATGTAGAATCATTTCATGGCTGAATCATCTGTTCCCAAGAGATCGGCGCCCAGTGCCACGCTTTCCGACAAGGTTTTCCAGAACCTCAGAGAGCGCATCTTAAAAGGCAGCCTGAAGCCCGGTGAACGTTTGGTGCATCGAAAACTTGCGTCGGAACTTGGGGTAAGCACCATTCCCGTGATCGAAGCTCTCCGCCGGTTGGAGCAGGATGGCCTGGTTATCGGACGCGCTAATGCGGGCGTTCGCGTGGTCGACTGGGACGACCACAAGGTTTTATCTGAAGAAACCCTGCGTGAGGCCATTGAGTGCCAGGTGGCACGTTGCGCATCGGGACGTCTTTCGGGCAAGACATTGTCTGGCCTGCTGGCTAAAGCGCGGATTGTTGACAAAATGCTGCAGAAGGGAATGGGTTCTCGCGCCGAATGCATCGAAGAGCACATGGAATTCCATTTGATGCTTGCGGATGC
Source organism: uncultured Phycisphaeraceae bacterium (assembly GCA_964527265.1). GTDB lineage: Bacteria > Planctomycetota > Phycisphaerae > Phycisphaerales > Phycisphaeraceae > CAZGOM01. The sequence goes on from CAZGOM010000085.1 coordinate 7,435, forward strand.
CTCCGGCTTTGCCCTGCTTCGCCAGCAGCTTGAGCGCGCGTGGTTTCGCCACATCATCACGGTGCACTCTCAGATGACCCATGCCAAGATGACGCCGTCCGACTGGCACAGCCAACTCGTGGAGCAGATTGCCAAAGGCGATGAAGATCAGGCCGATAAGGCAATGCGGCTGCATGTGCGCTACAACCGGCTGGAATCCAACGGCACGCTCAGGGGCATGCCGCCGAAGTAAACCGGCCTGACATTTCACTCGAACCTTGAGGTTTCCATGAAAGTATGCATCGTCGGCGGCACGGGGAATATTTCCACGAGCTTTATTCCGTTGCTTCTGGCTCAGGGACACGAAGTAACTCTCTATAACCGAGGCAAGCGCCATGCCGCGCCTGCCGGGGTGCGGGTGATCACCGGCGACCGGCAAAACCGCGAAGCTTTTGAAAAGACCATTCAGGCTGAAAAATTCGACGTCGGCATCGACATGATCCTCTACAACCCTGAGGACGCAGCCAGCACAAAGCGTGCCTTTGAAGGCAGGCACCTCAAACAGTTGATCTACTGCTCCACGGTGTGCGCATATGGGGTGGATTACGACTATATCCCAGTTCGCGAAGACCACCCTCTTCGCCCCATCACCGGATATGGGCAGGGTAAATCCCTGGCAGATTATTTCTTTTTCGACGCCTACAGGAACGAGGGGTTTCCAGTCACCATCATCCGCCCGTCAACCACCTATGGCCCGCAGATGGGAGCTCTGAGGCAGATCGCATGGGAATTCGGGTGGATCGACCGGGTGCGCAAGGGCAAACCCATTGCCGTGTGTGATGACGGGCGCGCACCGCATCAATTTCTCCATGTCGATGATGCCGCTCTCGGTTTTGTTGGCGCCATCGGCAAGACGCATTGCATCGGCCAGGCGTATAACCTGGTCAATCAGGGGCACACCACCTGGACGGATTACCACAGGACGGCGATGAAGATCCTGGGGCGCAGCGTGCCCATCATGGGTGTGCCGCGTGAGAAGCTGTTCGCGCTTGAGCCAGAGCGGTCTGACATCTGTAAAACCATTTTCTCCAACCAGTGCTATTACTCAGGCGAAAAAATCTTCAAGGATATTCCTGAATTCCGGCCCCGTATTTCTCTTGAAGAGGGTCTGCGTGGAGTGATTGCCGAGATGGATCGCGCCGGGCGTGTGCCCAACACCGAGGGTGAAACATGGGAAGACGAACTCATTGCCAAGGCCGGTCGGCCAGTCTGATTTGATGTGCAGATGCGAAGTTATTTCGCGGGCATCGGATTTTGCCAGATGTGTAGCACTGCATAACTGCGCCAGGGCCGCCAAGCATGCGACATTGCCAGCGCTTGTTTTGCAGTGACGCCACCGAGATTGTTCTGGATGGCGATGTCTTCCTTGGGAAAGGCATCCGGCCACCGGAGGATACGCATCGCCATGTAGTGCGCCGTCCATGGCCCGACTCCCGGCAGTTCCATCAGCTTGTTGATCACTGTTTCCGGGTTGGCTCCGGCTTCAAGACGCAACTCACCAGAGACCACTGCTTTGGCGATGGCGATGATGCACTTGGCCCGCGCGCCCACGATGCCAAGCCCGGCGATTTCATCCACGCTTGCCTGCGCGATGCGCTGCGGCAGGGGGGAGAGGTGCGTCAGGCCGGATATCGGCGTTGGATATTCTTCTCCAAAAGCCGCTGCAAAACGGCAGGCGAGTGTTGTGGCTGCCTTCACCGTCACTTGCTGTCCCAGGATCGCACGCACCGCCAGCTCAAATCCATCAAACGCGCCCGGCACACGCAGGCCGGGGTTCTTTTTCACCATTGGATTCAGCAACGCGTCCGTCAGAAGATGCTCGGCGATCAGGTCTGGGCGTGCACTCAAATCAAACAAGTTGCGGATGCGCCCAAGCAGAGACGGCAACACGGGCGTCAGCGAATGCGTGAATTCTACAAGCAGCGAATGCTTCTGTGGCGCGTGGCGCACACGAATCCACCCACGGCAGCCACCCATTGAAACCGTGCGGCAATACGAATCTTCCATCACAAGTTCCGCTCCCTTAAGCGTGCGCGCGCTTAAGAACTTGATGATTCCGTCCCAGTCGTAGGGCGGACGGTATGTCAGACGCAAGGTCGAGGTCTCCGACAAAGCCGGGATATCTCCATTGGCGGCTTGTTTGCGGAGGCGTGACGGGGGCATGCCATACCGCAAACTGAATGCATCATTAAACCTTCGTAGCGAGGCAAAACCGCTGGCAAAGGCGACTTGGGTGGCCGGGAGATTTGTTTCAGTGAGCAACTGCTTGGCAAGGAGCAATCGGCGGGTCTGGATCAATTCAATGGGCGAGACGCCCAGTTGATTATGAATGATTCGGCGGATCTGCCGTGAACTCAATGCAAACTGCGCAGCGATGTCTTCCAGAGCCGCGCGGTTATCAACCCGTCCCTCTTCGATGCGCTGTACGATTAAGTGTGCGATACGCTGCGCATCGTCCACAGGGGCATGCCCGGGCGCCAACTCCGGCCGGCAGCGCAGGCACGGGCGGAACTTCGCCTTTTCCGCCATCATGGCATTGGCGAAGAAGCGGCAGTTGATTTCCTTTGGGGTTTTGGCGGGGCAGATCGGGCGGCAATAGATGCCCGTGGTTATGACGCCGACGAAGAACAAGCCGTCAAAACGCGGATCGCGTGCGGCAATAGCCTGATAATAGGCGGTGTCAGAGTGCATCATGCCTGTCTGGTATATGCGGGTTTGAAGTTTCATGCTGGCTGTTTTCGGACATGTAAATGATAGGCCTTTGATGTCCGAAAATGGCCAGCAATCATTTTTATGAGAGGTAACTTCTGTGCATATCCAACACGCAAGGAATGCAAATGGCATACGTCTATCAAACAATGAAATCCCCCGTCGGCATCCTGAAGCTGGTTGCAAGCGACTATGGGCTTGCCGCCATCCTGTGGGAAAATGACGATCCCAATCGCGTCCGCCTGGGACCTCTCAAGGAGGACAAGAATCATCCGGCCCTGCTTGAGGTCCGGAGGCAATTAACCGAATACTTCGCAGGCAGGCTGGAGGTGTTTTCACTTAAGCTGGATTTCACCGGCACCGCGTTTCAAAAGAAGGTATGGAACGCGCTATTGACCATTCCCTTTGGCGAAACCCGCAGTTACGGGCAAATCGCGGCCCAGATTGGCAATCCCAAAGCCGTTCGCGCCGTGGGCGCGGCCAATGGTAAAAACCCCATCTCCATTGTCGCTCCATGCCACCGGGTCATCGGCTCAAACGGCAAACTCACAGGCTTTGCCGGCGGCCTGGAAGTCAAAGCATATTTGCTGGATATCGAATCACAGACTCTGGAAAAGCACTCTATTACTTCCACGCATAAGGCGCGTGAGGTGTGAACCCGCTCAACTGCCAACTCCGCCACTTTGCCCACTGAACCCACTCGGCATGACCATCGGCCATTCCTGCAACCGCCCCCGCGCTTGACGGAGAATTTCCTGATCCTGTGAACGCCAGATCCGCTTCCGGCTTGCCGCCGTGACGGTAAGTCTGGATGAAGTACTGTCCATAGAGAATGTCGAACCGGCTGCTGGTGGCATCGATGGTCCAGAATACTTCGCTGGGGCTGGTCACCTTGTCGATGGTGATGCTTGTGGAGTCAAAATTCGGGCGCAGATGCGAATTGAAACCCAAGGTGTTGTTGGCGTCGCTGTAATATGCGCCGCCGTAAATCATGTCAGGGTCGCCGTCCCAATCGACAGTCGGCTTCCCTTTGGAAGCCGGGCAGATGAATGCCGGGTCATTGCTCGACACGCCCCAGGAGCCAGGATTGCTCACGCCATAAGGCACCAGCATCACGCGCGCATCCAGCCAACCGGCGCTGCTTAAGAACAGGGGAAAGCACAATTTGTTGTCCGTCTGGTAAAGCGCGGTCATTAGCCCGACCTGCCGCTGATTGGATGTACACACGGCAATTTCAGTTGTCACTCGCGTGCGCCCCAGCGCCGGCAGCAACAGCGAAAGCAATATGGCAACAATGGAAATGACGACCAGGAGTTCAATCAGCGTGAAGGCGCGCATCAGCGTGTCGCGGCGACGAAAGGATGTCTGCATATGAATTCCTTTGGAACCAGAACGATGAAGCTCAAACATGGAGATGTTTTAAGTCTACCCAGAGATCAGTCTAAATGCGAAGTTATTTTTAGATCTGAAATAATGCAAAACCCGGTTGCCCGCCACCTGATGGGGTGGTGGGCAACCGGGTGATGAGTGAACGACAAAGCCGCTTTTACCGCTTCGCCCCGTTATAAACCCCAAAGAAGCGGATCTGCGGCGTGCCAATGCACTGGCTCACCACCAGCCGAACCACTTTCGCTGTCGTGAGGGGAATGCGATGGATGCGCTTGCGGCCAATGGTAGTACCGTTGGCGATGGGCATCCAATCGCCGCCCTGCGTAAGCATGTCGATGCGGTGCTGGGAGACGCGCTGGCCCTTGGTCAGGTCTTCTTCCAGAATGATGTGGTCAAAGGGCTTGCCCTTCTCCTGGCTGATTTCAAGTTCCAGCGCATTGCCTTCGCGCCAGTTGTCCGCCGAAGCGGTCTTGGCCACAGGCACGGCAAAGCGGCGACGCAGTTCCTCACCAAACGCCCGCACCATATTCACTTCCGGGTCGGGAATGACGCCAGTAGGGTCGGGGGTGAGGGTGAAGTAAAGGTTGGTGCCCATGCCGACGGTGTTGTAATACACCTCAAACAGCTTGTCGGTGCTCATGAGCGATTCATCGGTGCCGACCTTCCACACGGAATTTCCGCGGGGCGCCAGCACCGCATAGGGCACATTCCAACCGGTGTACTGATAGGGTGCGCCGATGCTGGGCCCAAAGCCCGGATAGACGGGGTAAACAATTGGGTCTGGGGCGGGGGTGTTCATGCCGATGATCTGGCCATCGGGCAGGGTGCCACCGATAACGCCTGCATTGGGCTGCAGTTTTTCGATAAGGGCGAACATGGCGTCGCCGTGAATAGTGCCGAACGTGCTGCCTGCCTTGTTGCGCACATCCCAGCCCAGGGGGTCACGCCGGGTTTCCAGCCAGATGGTGGTCTGCGGGCCGTAATTGGTGAGCAGTTCCTTGAGCTGTACCAGGAAAATATTCCTGAAGTAAAGCTCGCGGTCGCCGTTTAACACGCGCTGGCCGATGGGCACATCGGTGGAGAATACGCCTTTGTTGATGTCGGCGGGAGAGGCGTAGAGGCCACTGGTGAATTTAGCGCGGGCAGCGGCATCGACGAATTCACGCACCAAGTCCCCGTGCCCGCCTTTCCATGGGCTGTTCTTCACGCAGTATGAAGAGGTCACTGTGGGCCACAGGCAAAAACCCGATGGGTGCTTGGCAGTGAAAATGGCATTGCGTGCGCCCAGGTTTCGAGCCGTGTTGAACCACTGGTCCAAGTTCAGTGCGACCGGATAGAAGATCGATTTATCGCCAATGCCGAATGGGTCGCCGCCAGAATAGGTGCCCATGCCGAAATTGAACAGCACCGAGATCGATTGTTCCTGAAACACGGCTTGGCGCGCAGACGGTACCATGATCTTGGGTTCGTAAAAGAACCGGCTAAGAAATACATAAGGGCTCTCAGGAGACTCGGCGTATTTCAGGTCGCCGCGGCTGCTGCGGTCGCCTGCGGTGTAGAACATCACCGTACGGCCCTTGTAATCTGCCACGCGCGCATTTGAGTTATTTGTTTCCCGCGCGTTTGGCGCGTGGTGGGGGATGTTGGTCACGGACGTATCAGGCGTCAGCACGGGCCGATCATGGTCCGCGTCCTGCCAGTGAATCAGATCATTCGATCGCGTTACTCTTGTCAGATGCAGCGGACCGGACTGCTCGGCATAAAGCAGGTAATACCGTCCATCGAAATAGTAGAGCGAAGGACTGTCCACCGGCCGCTCTACACCGTAACGCGCACCGGGAACTTCCGACCATTCCAGAAGATCATCAGACGCGAAAAACCACACTGCCCCCGCATCGTCCTTCGCCTGGCTCACCCGTGTGGCCAAGACAAACCACCCGTCGCCGCGGCAAAGCCCCATCTCATGGATGAAGCGGCCTTCATCGGCCTCCAGGATCACCGCTGGCTTGGACCAGTTCACCAGGTCTTCGGTATAGACCATGTGGATCTGGCGCGTCTCATTGAGGTGGGTCTCATCGGAGTAATAACCCGCGATGATGTAAAGCTTGTCTTCCCAGACCAGCCCGGTGGCATTGGTATAGCCGATCAGCGGGATGCCGATGATCTGGTTGGTGCTGATGTCGCGGATGCGGACCTGATCGTGCAGGAAGGCCTGCTCGCGTGACAGCCCTGCCTTTTCCCAATCCAGGTGCCAATTCTCAACGCATATCAACTGGTTTTTCCAAACCAGCGGCGTGCAGTCGAGCAGGGGAAATGGGAGACGGCCTTTTTTAACCAAGCCGGAGCTGAAGGCTCCAGTGGGTGCGGGACCGGTGGGGACTGGACCTGTGGGTTGTGCTGTCATTGATCGGCCAAAAGCATGGGGCATCGGCGTGGTGGGCGTCATCCTGGGGCCATTTTGGAGCGTCATGCTCTACCTCGCAAATACGTCTGTGGGATTTCCACCAGTTTGTAGAGACACCTCGTGGTGCCCGCTGGCTTACTTCTCTCTCTGTCCCATTTGTATCTGGTTGGCGTAACGGGAACCTTGGTTGTTTGGGTTTCCGCTGGGAGACCGGTAGGGCTCCCGTGGGGAATCCTAGGCATGCTGTGGATACTGACAAGCTTGCCTTCCTAGCGCATTGTATACATGCGATTGTTAAGTGCAAACTAAAATACGAGTTTTCGTAAAAAACGGTTCATAATCGGTAGAACCTCGTTTTTTTGACTGCTTTACCACGCCGCAACTTTAAATGGCGCAGGCCCGGAACGCTTCGTCTGGAAACACCTTCGTGCAGACGCTAAATCAAAATGGCCGCGGCAGCCAATGGAACGGTCCAATCATTTGGATCCAGTCGCACAAGGGCACGTTTCCACTTCAGTTGGATGCCCCAGGTCAGAGGTGTTTTTTCGCTTTTTCGACCATTGCACCATGCATCGGCTTGCCAAAAAAGCCAAAGCACATACCGAGACAATGATCAACGAAGTGCGGAGGTAGCACGCCGTTGAAAAAGAGACGCCCAACCCCGTTGCCAGTCCTATGTACGCCGCCAAACACGCAGGGCATTTGGGGAGCAGTGCCAGGACCGTCCCAGGCACAATCCACTCCGCGATCTCGATGCTGCGTTTACAGAAGGTGTCCGCCTTCATTTGTTCTTCTCCGATCCGCAGCAGGAAGTTGAGCCTTCCGTTGTCGCGATGACAATCTTGGGCCAATAAGGTTTATTTGGATCCGCAAACCCGCCGCCTTCGTAGCGATCGTGATGCCGCACCCACTGCATTGAGAACGGCAATTGATCCTCATTCCGGCCCTTGGGCGCCATATCCAGCAGCACATAGGTGCCAACCATTGCATCAAGCCCGCGGCTAAACGTCGAGTACGTGTGGAAGATGTCGCCCGTTTTCGCGTCCTTATAGAACACGCTGACCCCAGGCGCTTCGTCGCTGGGAAAGGACTGCATCGTGTAGTTGTATTCCACCGCGCCCGTGGCCCTTTCTTCAGGCGTAAAGTAGACATGAAAATCATGGTTGAATGAATTTTCCTGTGACGAAACCCACGGGAAATGCCATCCCATTCGCTTCTTGAACACGTCGATCTTCGGCAGCGGTGCACGCGAGACCATCACCAGTGACACATCCCGGGCTGCCAGGTGCACCGTCGCGCCGTTGATGTGATCGCACACCAACGAGCAGCTTGGACATCCCTCGGCCCAGTTTGGGCCGAACATGAAGTGATAGATGATGAGCTGGCTGTGGGGGCCAAATAAATCGGCGAGAGAGACTTTTCCCTGCGAGGCATCAAAGACGTAATTCTTGTCGACCTTGACCCACGGCAGCTCGCGTCGCTCTCGCGCCAATTCATCGCGCTGGCGGGTGTTTTCCTTTTCCTTCGCGAGAAGCGCTTTGCGTGCTTCGATCCATTTTTCTTGAGAAACAGCGGGCTGGCTGGTCATGATTCAATCCTTCAAAATGAGTTGGAATAAGACAGAGGACATCGATGACGTGCGATGCGCGCACGGCATAAGGGTTACGAAGCGGGTGTGTGGACGGGGATTATCCTTCGTCGCCGCTGGGGCCGTAACTGGAAGGCACCTTGGCGCCGGTGAGCCTCAGATATACACCCAATTGCCCACGATGCTGGATCCAGTGGTTGAGCATGATGAGTCGCAGCACCATCACCTTGGGCATAGTCGCAATCACCTTTCCATTGCGCAGGGCGGACCAGTTAGTCATCAAATGCGCGTCGCTCAGGGTGGGAAGGACTTGCCTCACTTTTTCCGTGCTTTGGTCGTGCGCGGCAAGAATCTCCTGCACCGAGGCAGGGGAGGCGAACGCTGCGCCCGCGTCAGGAATAGGGGATTCATCCACCAGTGCGAACTGCACCACGCTTCCGGGCACGGTTGCGATATGCAGCGCCAGTTCGCCGGCCGTGTGCGATTTCTCGTGTGGCTTCCAAGCCAGCTTGTCGGTTGGAGTGCGCTCCAGGAATCTGCGGGTGATTGCGGCTTCGTGTTCAAATTCGGCGAGCATGGCATGAGCAATGGACATCTGTATTCCTTTTTATCAAGAGGGGTTGAATCGGCTGGGTTGTAAGGAGGATGTTGGGTAAGGGGGAAGGCTTAGCCGTGTTTGGATTCTGCGTGCGTGCGGATCTGGTTGAGCAATTCTCCCCAGCCGGTGGTCACATTCTGCGCCAGGTCGGGTGGGATCAGGCCGATGGCCTGATGAGTGAGTTTCAAAAGCGTGCCGCCGGATTGTTCCGTGAGGCGGTACTGCACGTGCGAAGCGACGGGAAACGACATCATCATCGGGCCGACCAGTTCCAGGAGCTTCGGCGGCTTGATCACCTGGACATGGGCCCAGAGGTGGCCGGTGTTGTTGCCCAAGTCGCGGTACCATCGGCCACCGGGCCATGCCTCTACCTTCATGTTCATCTCCTTCATCGGGCCGTGCGGCTGCAGAAGGGTTTGAAAGACGATCTCCGCGGACGCGGCGATTTGCACGTCCTTGACGACGTGAAGGGTTTTGATGTTGGATTCGGTTCCGTCGGTGGCCATGGTTTATTCCTTGGAAGGGGGATGGTTTTTGGGTGTCGCGGCGTTCCGCGCGGCAAGCTGCCTGGCGGCCAGTTCGGCCGCTTCCTTGATGCTGTCGAGCTGGTCGGTCCAGAAACGTTCGAAGTTTTGTATCCAGTCATGCACAGGTTTAAGCTCCTGCGGGTTGAGCCGATACAACCGGCGCTGGCCGGCTTTTTCAACGGCAACCAGACCCACTTTGCGCAGCACGCCCAGATGCTTGGAGACGGCGGGTTGAGACAGCCGCAGCGTGACGGAAAGCTCCGTCACATCGCGCTCAACCCCGAGGGCGAGGAGATCGACGATCTGGCGTCGGCGAGGCTCGGCAATCGCGTTGAACACGTCGGAGGTGGTTGCTGCTCTGACCATGAAATCAGTATATTCCCATATGGGAATATGTCAAGCGAAAAAATACTGTCGTTCGAAAAAACAGCTTTTTTGAGCTCTATTCAGCGGGGTGTAAGTGTTAGCGGGTCCATTCCGCGAAGGTTTCGCCTGGTTGGAGCGCCAGTACGCCGCCTGCAATTTTGAGCGATGAACCCCGCGCCAGCGACATCTTCTCAACATGGCCATTTTTGTCGATTCTGGCCCAGGCGAGTTCGCCGATGAATTCCAGGCCCAGTTCACGCTGAAAAAGGGGTTCGCCGGGCATGAAGGCAGGAAGAAGAGTGAGTGGATTTTCGGTGTCTACGGCGGCGATCACATCCCTGCGTCCATCGGTGAGCGTCACTTCCAGGCAAATGTGCGCGGGGTTGAGCGTCTGGCCTTCCCGGTTGGTCAGCGCCAGGCGACGCACCGAAGCGATGGCCGATGATCCTTCGTGCGGCTCAGCCAGAGCGACGAAAGTGGAAACCAGCGGATGGGGGTCGCCGGCGGTTTTTTGGCGCCGGACCATGACGCGTTTGATGTATGTGTCATCCACTGAGTCGTAGCTTCCCCGAACCACCCATGCTTCGCACACCGACGCTTGAGCATCCTGCGTCAGGTCGATGTAGTTGAGGAATACTTTGCTTCCCGGCGGCAGGTATTTGTAATCGTCGCTCACTTCCCAAGTCACGCCCCAGCCCGGCTTGGGGGCGGAGTCGTTGGCAAACGCACGCATGAGCTTGCAGTCATAAAAATTGGCCGCGGGTTTCAGGCTCAGCCCGCGTGTGGCGACTGTGCCGAAGTGGCTGTGCTGAAATTTCGCATGATCATTCCCGCCGGCCACGCGGAAGATGTCGAGGTAATACGAGTCCTTTTTCGATAGATCAATGCGCGCCCATGTGCGTTCGTATTGAAGCGCGTCAGGTTTGTCGGGGCCGGTGTAGGCCTTTTTGAGCGTCGCCTTGACGGCGGCGAATGCCTTGCCGTCGGCCCACAGGGCAGCGGGCTCGCCGGTGTCGAACTTGTGACGGAAGCTCTGGTCCTTGCCGTCAATGACGACGGTGTTATGCGCGGTGGTCGTGCCGTACCATGGAGCGTATTGAGGATCGAAGTTGGCGAATTGAAGGGTGGGATAACCCATGTCGGGCATGAGGTCCAGACCTTTGGCGAAGAGGCCGATGTTCATGCCGTTGGCATGTCCATGTCGTCCGCCGGTGTCGTAGATCATCCATGCCGCGCGTTCCTGGCCGGGCTCTCCGCTGCGAAGGATGGCCAGGTGCCACTGGTCCTTGAGGACGTTTCCCAGGCGCGGGCGCGGTCCGTGGGTTGCGATGACTTGCGCAAGGCGTTGGCGCAGGCTTGCCGCGTCGGGATGCAGAAGGTCGTATGGCAGACCCTCCACGGAGTCTCCATTGGCATGCGATATCACCTGCGCGTAAGCCGCATCGCCTGTTGCTTCGTAGAGCCACCAGAGGAACAGGGAGCGCGAGGGGGCGATGCTTCTGGCATTTTTTTGCTGCTGGAGAACCAGAGGCTGATATGTCTCGTCTTTTGCGGCGAAATAGCTGGTATCACCCACGGCCGGGTAGTACTGCTGTCCCAGGCACCACGTATCGATATGGAAACGAAATGTTTTTCTCAGGTTCGGATGCCGCGCCAGCAGGCGGGCGATTGCGCCAGGCTCGGCCCGTTCGGCATAGGAAAGATACTGTGCCAGATAGGCCAGCACGTAACCGCTGTATGCATTGAGTCCTTTTTCCCCGGTCACCCCGTCCACCATCGTCGACTTCTGGATCATTTCATCCAGCATGCCGGCAGCCGTGACGCGGTCTTCCGGCATGCCCATGATGTTAAGCATCAACATGATCGCAATGTCTTGTCCCGGATAGTTGACGTAGATCTTGTGTTTCTCGCGGATGGCGGTGCGGAAAATGCCCTCTTCGATGTGGAGGGTGAGAGCGCGCGGCGCATCAAAACGCGTTGCCAGTTTGTGGGCCGCTGCTTTTGAAGACAGGAAATCCCGCAATGTCTCATCGTTCTCAATGGCCTTGCCCACGATTTCGTACGCCAACGCCATTTCCAGGGTTTCAGCGCAGGCGTCGTGCCATGTGGAGATGAAACCCTCGGTGAAGTATTTCTCCTCGACCACCGATTGGGTTTTGTGGTCGAAACTCGGATAAAGGTCAGCGATGCGATGCAACAGAATCCCGGCGCGGCGTGCATCTTCGATGTCCCCCTTTACGGCGAAGGCATTGGCCAGTTTCGTGATGCCCGCCCATATCTGCGCCTTCCACCGGCCATAAATCAGATACGTGCCGATGAATCGCCACAGGTTGCCCTTGCCATCGGGAATGCCGTGCCCGTCATCTACCGCGAACTTATGGAGCGGATCGGTATGGTCGGGGTGTTCGGTATTGAAAAGCAGCGAAGCATCGGCTTTCGCGTATTGGAAGATGTTCTGGGTATCCAAGCCAGATTCGTAATATGCACCGAAATCGTTCTTGGGAAACAATTCCTTGCAGTGCGGGCACGCCAGCTTCCAGGGATGCTTGAATGGGTCGATCACCCAGTTGTACATCGGCACCGGCTTAGCGCATATCGGGCAGTCGCCGTTGGAAAGGACAGACCATGAACGCGGCAATGTCGCGCTGAAGGGCAGCCGCCAGAGCTCATCATGGCTCATTTTGCGCCAAGGCTCAGCCGCCTGCGCCATCTCGCTGGCGGCTTGCGCAACCCAAGGTTCAGCCGCCGCTTTACGTTGCACCACCGCCGACGGATTCGCAGGGATATACATTGATTTTTCTCACGGCAATCAGACACAAAGGCATTTGACTTAGACCAGCACGGCATCGTTCGGCACGGCGCCCGAAGACTGGATTTTGTTCAATGCTGCGGCCACCACTTTTTCCTCCACCGGTTCAAGTTCAGCCGGCCAGTGGTATTCGTAGAAGCTGTCGACTTCGTAGCCGTTTTCGCTGTGCATGCGGGAAACCGGCAGGTAAAGCTGCGTGCCGTTGGTGTAGCCCAGGGGGAAGGTGATGCCCGCGTCATAGTGCTTGAGCGTGAGCAGGCCAAGCTCGGCCACGCTTTCGCCTTCAAGCGCGATAAAGCGCACGCCGCGGGCGATTTGCACCGCGTGCAGACCCACAGGCACTTCGGTCGGCAGGGGGCCGACGCGCTCGAGCCTTTCCAGCATGTCCTTCGCCCAGTTTTGGATCGTTTTATTGGACGCAGGATCGGCCAGTTTCGCCTTCAGTTCGTCAGCGGTCGGCGCAGCCTTCATCGGCCAGAAGGTTTCTTCGTAATGGCAGCGGATTTCCGGCTTGTAACGTTTGAGGCCGCTCTCCACCACCTTGATGACGGCTTGGGCCACGGTCTTTCCGGTGGCCTGAATGTCATTGCCGTCACCTGAACGCCAGTGGGTTTCACCTACAGCCACCTGGCGCGGCTTGGTGTCACCGCCCGCGCCCTGAAGGAAGAGGGCGCAGTCGCTCTTGAAGTGCGCGTTAATAAGCCGTTGGGCAATACCCGGGTAATCAGCGGAGATTTCGTATTTGTGAAAGCTGGAGGGATGGCAGGAGACGCAGAACAGGATGCTGACGATTTTGCCCGCAGGGGTTTTGAGCACAGTCACCGGGAGGGCATCGCACACCGGCGCGGCAAGGTACGGCTTCCACTTCGCCTTCCCATGTTCATCAGGCTGGCGGCGGCTCACGGGCACGTCGGTTTTAGTTACTCCCGCCCACACCTCCACTTCCACCGCGCTTGCTTTGGCGCGTTTGGCGCAATCCAGCAGGGCGCGTTCAACCTGATCCAGGTAATACGGGTCAGCCTGACCGGAATAAGCCCAGCGCGTCAGGCGCGGCCCAGCATGGTTGTGGGAGACGTTGAATAGGATCTGGTGCGGCGCAATCTGCAGCACGCGGCCGATGGCGCCCTTGAAACGATCCACAGTGGGGCGCTCAAAAAAAAGCAGGTCGCAGCCCACGATCAGGAGCGGCTGGCCGTCGTGTGTGAGGTAGGTCGCACGCAGGTAAAGGTCGTCATGAATGACGGTGGCGGGGACTGGCTGGCCCAGGCCTTCCATGAAGGTTGGGAGCGAAGGATTGACGCAAGATTGGGCGTAGCCGGCGAGCATGGTGTGCCTTTCGTGTTGATTTACATTCAATATGTTCTGATGCAAATCACAAAAATGCAAGACGGCGTACCTGCAAAGGCATCGTGTGGGAAAGTCATTGACCCAGCGCCTTCACCGCGGCCCGTACTTCTTCGATGGGTAATGGTTTGTGACCAGTTGCCAGCGGTGAAATGTCCTGCACGAAATCAGCGGCTTTGAAGATAAACCCTCCCTGCACGCTGACGCGCCAGAGGCCGATCTTCTTGGCCATCAACGTCGGTGCCGATTCCTTACTTTCAACCGCCGTCACCGCCTCCCGAATGGCTGAGCAGATCACCCCATGCTTCCACATGTCGATCATTCCGCCCGGAGACATCAACAGGCACCAGTCGATGTTGAAGCCGGTGTAGATCAGGTGGTTCACTCCAGCCGCTTTGCATACAGCCAAAAGCTGTCTGCCATCTTTGACGACCAGCTCGTGATCCAGCGGGCGCGTTTGCGATGCGAAATTCAGGGCCGGGCTTCCTTTTTTGATGTCCTCAAGGTTGTGCGCGCCGGGGAAGCTCCTGTCGCTGGTGAAACGCCGGGTGGCGAAGTAGCGACCATCTTTGATGACTTGTTCCGCAGCAGGTTCATCGGAGCCGGCCAGCGCGGCGGCTTTTTTGTAGCCGGGTGTTTCTTTGAAATACTCACCCCCGCCAACCACATGAAAGAGCGGAAGGGAGGTGGCACGGATCGCCTTCAGGAGTGGAGGCATGAGCGTCTCGCACACTTTGTACGTCCGGGGGATTTCGCCGCAGCAGTTCCACCATCCCGGGAACTGCTCGCGGGTGCCCACATCCCAAGCATGCATGACCACAACGCCGATGCGATGGGCATCGAAATCAAAGGTGATGTCTTCCCATCCGGCGTAGCTGGCTTCAGGCACGAGAGCATCATGATTCGCATCAAATTGACGGTAGATCTGGGCGCGCAGCGGAAGAACGGTGGGGTTCATGAGAAGCCTTTTTAACAAACGAAGACCATAAACCAGGAACTGAGGTGGGGGGCATTCTAGCGGCGATGGAGATAAGGGATGAATAAAAATCCGCAACTGGAACAAACCCAGTTGCGGATGAGATTAAGCCGGATTGATCAATCCTGTTACACGCCGGTAGCGGCGGGAATCTCTTCCTCCTGGCCTTCATCCAGCAGTTTGAGGATGTACTTGAGCGCATTGGCATCCGAGCCGGTGCTCCCTGAAGCCTTGGCGCCAAAAAGCGTGGCGAGGGTGGTATCACCCTGCTTGATTGCCAGTCGGCTGTCGGAGGAGCCGGATGACCCACCGCCCATCATCATGAGCATCATGCCCGTGTCCTGGCCGAATGTGGCGGTGAAATCATCAATCGTGACGATCCGGTTCTGGAACATTTTGAAACGCATGCCAAAGCGCCCGTCGACATTCTGCAGGGCCGGATCGTTGTTGGTGGTGGAGATGTTCCAAGTGGAAGGCTCCGGATCAGCGCTGGCCCACATTTTGGCTTTCAGCGATGTTGTGTCATCCGGATTGGAGAAGATCTGCAGGCGCATCTTGTACTCCACCCCGGAGAGCGCGTAGAGGGTGGTGTTCCCCAGCACGGTGGAGACGCCACCCACTGACTTCATCAGCCGGAAGGTGTACGCGCTGCTTGCCGTGCTGCTGATCACCTGCG
>CAZGOM010000086.1:0-22727 GCA_964527265.1 uncultured Phycisphaeraceae bacterium
GCCCCGATAGAGACTCTCATATCATCTGGCACCAATTTTTGGGAGCAGACCAGGTGCCATGGTCTGTGATCAGGAATCGGGGTGTGCCGTGCCTTCGCGCAACCCTCGGCAGCCCCAAGCGGTCCCACGCCTGCCCTAGACTGTTAAATGATTCTCGCCAAAAATTCCCGTGAAACCAATCCATTTAACAGTCTCAAACCGCCTACATCCCCTACGCGCCCTCCGCCCCAAATCGACAAAAATGAAAAAAAACCTTGTTTTAAAGGGTTTTCGCAAAACACCAAAACAGAGAGTGATTATGAAGAGGGTTTGGCCCGGGGAGCTTGAATGGAAGGCCGTAACACCAAGACAGCAAACGAGTTAACGACAAGTCCCGTGAGGCAAACCCTCCCGGGACTTGTTGTTTTATGACCTCGAAGGTCGCAGAACGATCTCTCAATCAACACTCACTCAAGCGCCATTCTCAACAAGTCACCGAAAATGACCGCCATTCCTCGAAACACCCCCTCTTACCTCAAGCCCGCATTCAATACACATCCTTCAACGGTCACGTCCTTTTCCGACAATCTCGCCGCCTGGCTCTTGAAAAACTCCAACGCTTCCCTCGCAGTTAACCCAGGCGTTTTCGCTTTCCGTCTGTCACTGTCACTCCAAGCCTCGCACGCAAACCACCCCACGAGATAAATCCCATCAACGCAATGGTTGTCCCTCAAATACCTATCCACTAACTGCGTTTTCATCGCCGTTTTCAACTCTGCATGCCAACACCCCTTCACCTCGACGATCACGCACACCACTTCGTCATCGCCATTCACCCCTTTCACCCGTGCTGTCACGTACAGGTCTGTGTTTTCTCCCGCCGCTCGTTCACCGCGTCGAATCTGAACTTCTCGCGCGGCCAGAATCCCCAGCCCCCGCAACGCCAAGCTCCTTTCCAATTGCCGCTTCACCCAATCCGTGAACTGGTTCTCATCCTTCGGCTCCGCTACAACCCGCCTTCTTCCATCCGACAAATGATTCCAAACATCCGGCGCTGATGGCGTCTCTCCCTGCAATCCCTGGTTGATCTCCTGCAATGCCTCCATCAACACGGCCCGTAATTCGGCTGCACTTCGCACCAACCGGGACGCCGGTGACGCGCACAACGCTAAAAAATCCTTCACCTCAGCAGGCCGCCACGTCTCTCGAAACATCCTTTTTTGCGCCCGCGCCAACGTGTATTTCAGCCACGTCAAAGTGGGAAATTCCGTCATGATCTTCTTGATAGCCCGTACTCCGGCCAAAGTCCCTTTCTCAACCAGAACATTTAGAGCATAGTTACGCAAATCAATCGCATTGCTCATGCCCATAGGACGATCAGGGCTCCCATATTCAGGGTCTTCACTTGAGGGGTACTCCTTTTCCAGCCACAAATAAATCTCTATCAAATCAACCTCAGGCATATCCCATAAAAAATAGCCTTCTTGGCGATTAACCCGAGGTAAATTCTCAAACACATCACGCCCAAATTTCCGATCACTCATCACTGCTGTTTTGACCATACGCCACCCGCCCCCCGACTTGGCACTCAGCAATAGACTGGCGCAGGAACTGGCTAACTCCCGCTCTCTTTCATTGACGGGAAGCGGAGCGACAAGAAAAGCCTTCGCCTTCTTTTCGGCTTCAACGAAATCTCTCTCCAGCAATGCATTGAGAATGTCCGCTATGCTGCTCGGCCTTAAATTACCATCCACCATTTTCAGCAGTGCGCAAAACAGATCTTCATCCCAACACTTGCTTAGTCTATTCAAAATAGGCAACTGGCTCGAGTTTTTGTTCGCATCTTGGCGAATGACAACTTTCTCTATTCCCTGAGTAACCCGTACTCGACTGTTTTTGTACGCCAAACCGATCAGATCGTCATCTGCATCATCCTCTGCGATTGCTCCAACCCAATCCGGGCAAGCCAAAATAGTCATTGCCCACTTGTCCCAAACTTCCTGCGAAAAAAACTCTAAAGCAGCCTTCTTCACGTGATATAGAAGAACAAAAGCCTGATACCCCAATAACCAGTAATCATCATTAGGGGTCACAGAAAGCAGATAATTTTCAGACGCCTGAATGATTCTTTTTCTCGTTTCATCATCCGCATTTATCCATCCGTCTAATTTACGTATATCCGTTTCCTCAACTCGGCCTTTGTCAGCGCGGCCCGACGGATCAAGTATCAGGGCTGAGCTGAGACGTTCGTATCCATCTATCTGGCCGCGTTCGCAATCACAAAGAATCTGCTTTATCTGCTCAGGCATAGGAGGATTGACTGGCTTCCGCTCCTGCCTTCTCTCTAATTCTTTCCATTTCTCCCTTTGGTCCTTCCACCTGCTTACGGCCTCTGAATCGATTCGAATCGGCATCAAGTGATGTTTAAACGCATCACGGATAATTGGCGAGTACTCACAGGCAGTCAGCATGCACTCAAAATGCTCCACAGAGCCGCGATTAACGACCGCCTCCGCCAATCCAGCAAAGCATCGAGCGATAATCTCATCCCCAGCATTAATTGCCTCATTAATGAGCCATTCGAAATCCTCCCCCGAGATCAATTGGCTTTCAGGCCACGCCAATCCACTCAAATCTTGATCTGCTCCTGCATCAACAACAATGGCACGTATCAATTCCCTGCGTTCAGAATAGTTTTTTAAAAACGCCGCTCGCTCGTCATGCTGCGAAAAAATTCCTCGGTATGACTTTAACTGATGTCTTGCGTACCCAGCCAATGCTTCTCGAACCGTTGCCATACTCAAATGCTTTAATGCAAGCGACACCAATTTTTCAGTAAACCTACCGTTCCAATTCCAGTCTTTATGGAAATCGCATTCTTCCTCTTTTCCAGTAAGCCATTCCAGGATTTTTGCCACTTCTTCCCGCGACCAGAGCCCATCCCATTCTTGCGATAAAAGCAGATAGTCATAACCGCCAAAATCTTTTTGATTAAATCTATCAAGGGACTTCAACATCTCAACAATGTCAACTATCCGACGAGACGTTAAGACATGAACAACATTGATGACGACACGCCCCTCCGAATCCTGCCCCAGCAGCGGAATCAAGGGACGACAATGCTCGTCATCTCCAAATGTCCCGATGGCTTTAATCGCGGTCACCCGGACGGACGTATTTTCCTCATCGTCAAGAGCAACCAAAACCAGTAAATCAAGCAGGCTTCGTTGTTTATTTGCCTCCGCAATGTCAATCGCCGTCCGACGCGCCACGACATCCCTGGATTTATCAGCGATATAAGGCCGCAATTGCTCAGCCAGCCCAGGGTGCGCAAATCGAGCAAGATGAGCCGCCAAACTCCACCCATCCTCCGTCGTCTCACAGGCATCCATCTTTTTTAGCAGCAGCCCGACCATCGCCTTTTTCCC
Source organism: uncultured Phycisphaeraceae bacterium (assembly GCA_964527265.1). Classification (GTDB taxonomy): domain Bacteria; phylum Planctomycetota; class Phycisphaerae; order Phycisphaerales; family Phycisphaeraceae; genus CAZGOM01. The sequence continues at coordinate 3,408 of CAZGOM010000086.1, forward strand.
TGCATCGTCCGCCGTAGCAACGTCACTTCTCAGAAGGGCCAGGGAATCATTCGTCAGCACAGTTTCCAATGTCGCCTTATCCAGGCGCACCAACCACCCGACAGTCTCCACAAGCTGCGGCACAACCGTCAGGGGCTTCACGTCCTGATGAAAAATCAAACTCTGAACTTGCTCGGGCTTCAGCTCGTGTGTGGCGATGTACCGGGCAGCCAGATACTCCGCGTACGTCTGATGAGCAAATACAAATTTCCCGGGTCCTTTAGGTCCAAACAATGCAGTATCCAGCGTATCCCGCACTGCCCCCTCACTCACATCCAAGTGATCACCGCTGATGGATTCCTGTCCTCTCGCCAGCGACAAAATCGAAACGGTATCCTCGTCCCCATGCTGCTCGGCCTCCACCGAAACCATCGTTTTCTTGCACAATATCATGACCGCGGCAATCCTTGACGCCACCGCCAGCCGCTGCTCCCGAGTCAGCACAGCCCACCGCCTCCTGTGCTGCCTGCTTTCATCTCCCTCTGCGCACAATCTCAGACATCCCCGCTCATAAAGTTTTTCTTGCGACCCAGAAAGCCCCTTCTTACTTTCAAACTCTTCAATCAGAAATCTGAGTGTCAATGGCTTGATCGCAAAAGGCACGGCATTCGCCTTCGCCACTGCTTGAATAAACCCTTCTATGTCCACTGCACTATCAGCCGCCTCCGCTCTCACGTCTTCAAGCCGCAACGGCAGCAGCGTATAGGCACCGCATTCATCTTTTTCAGACCACAATTTTTTCAGCTTGCCTTCCAGTTGCGTCGGCCAATCGGCAGGCCGGCAAGCAATCCGTAACCGTAGCCGACTTCGTGCTTTGCCAATCCTCTCCAAAAGGCCAGCCACCAGCGCCGACAGATTTTCAACCCGTATCAAGCACTCATCAAAGCTATCCAGAATCAAATGAAGAACGCCGTTCCCCTTCATCCACTCAACAAATTCATCCGCCTTTTCTATTTCCGTTTTAAACGTACCGCTGCCGACTTCTTTCAAATTGATCGCTAAAACCTTGTCCGCGGTCTCAATCGCCCCCGCCTCGATTTCCTTCTTCATTTCATCAACCGCGAACGACTTCCTGCTTCCCGGCTCACCAAGCAAGATAAGACAAGGGACATGCTTTATCGCGTCAAACGGCTGAGCGTTGCTCTTATAGAAAGCGGAATACCGTCGGTCCTCCGGGTCTCTCAAATATCCTTCATGAGTCAAGTCCGGAACTTCACCGCGTAAACACCAGAACCGCTTAAACGTAGCCATGACCGGATTGTCTCAACCAACCAACGGTTCCTCAACACGTTCCCATCCCACCCCCCGTCTTCACCACCCATTCCACGGCAAACTCTCTTGCTCTGCCCATCTCCCGCTGCACTCTTTAGCGAAGGTGCCTGAGTGAATCCAGCCTGCTTTAGCTCATCCCGCCCCCCACAGAATCCGTCATGTGCCGTTCTTCACCCGCTTTACCCAAAAACAGGCCCTATCCTCCCACCCCCTTCCCCACTTCTTCCCTTTCCCTCTCACTTTTACTTATTCCTTATCACTGATCCCTTTCTCCCCACACCAATTCACTCCAACCAGAAACCCGCGTAGCACCGTCCCCAGGCCCCCTCTTAAAAACCCCTTAAAACAAGCCCTTTCCTCACACCCCAAAACCACGTTTTGGGCGACACGCAACAAGTACGTCAACAACATTCACCCCAAAACGTCATAACTCATATTCTCTCCACACCCAAAAATGCCGTAAACCCCATTTTTGCATTCCCCAAAAATCGCCATAACTCACATTTTCAAATCCACACCTACATAGAGATATACACTTAAATACATCGTCTTGTTATCCCCAACTCTTGATTAGGCATTGACGCGCCCAACCTCCCCGGCGTACAACATCCGCTTCCGCGCGGCACCCAGCTTTGTGCCACGTTTCCGGCGTTGATTTCACAGGCTGCCATCCATTTCGGCCAGCCCCTTCCACTCACGACTTTCCTGGGCTATACATGTCAAGACAAGACTTTTGGGGCCTTCTGGACCGTTCTCTTGTGTCCAAATTTGTTCATATGAACTCAGTCCGACGTCGCTGGGCCAACACCGCCTCAGGCCGCATAAAACGTTTAATATCAAGTCTTAAAAGCGATCTGGCCACCCGGAAAAACCCGGCGTTTTCCATCGAAAACCTCGAGCAGCGCCAGCTCATGACAGCCTCCCCCTTCGAATTCAGCGAGCTCGTCTTCGGCAACGACACACGCTCCTACACCGACGTCCAGGGCCGCGTCGCCGTCGGCGGCTCAGGCAACTTCACAGGCTTCAGCGTCGGCACCAGCCTCTCTGACTCCGACGGCACACGAGACGACCTGATTGTCGGTGGCAACCTCACTTACACCAACGGCCAGATCTTCAACGGAAACGTCCGCTCCGGCGGCACCGCCACCCTCTCCAGCTGGGGCCACCCAAACGGCTCCTACATCGCCGGAAATCCCCTCAATTTCACCGACCTAAAGTCCCAAGCCACAAGTACTTCCAGCTATCTGGCGGGATTGTCTACCACCAATTCATCAACGTTTCAGTACGGGACGCTCACGCTGACGGGAACCAAAGCCATCAGCGTCATCAACGTCTCCGGTTCACAACTCTCCACCGCCAATTCAATCAACCTCTCCGCCCCCGCTGGCGGCATCCTCGTCCTCAACGTCTCCGGCACCTCCGACAAAATGCAGTACGCCGGCATGAATCTCTCCGGCATCACCAACTCCAACGTCATCTGGAATTTCTACGAGGCCACGACGTTAACCATTGCAGGCATTGGGGTTAAGGGAACCGTCCTGGCCCCCAACGCCACCGTCTCCTTCTCCAACGGCAACATCGACGGAAGCCTCATCGCCAACAACGTCTCCGGCTCCGGCGAAATCCACTACCACCTCTACACCGGCCCCCAAGGCCAAACCTCCGTCTTCAACCCCGTCCCCGTCATCACCGGCACACCCTCCGGCAACACCAGCCCCGAAGGCGCCCAGATCAACCTGGGCTCCACCGTCAGCGAGCAGAACTACTCAGGCTCCTTCACCTACGCCTGGAACGTCACCAAAAACGGCTCCGCCTATTCCACCGCAACCAGCTCCGGATTCTCCTTTACTCCAAACGACAACGGCACTTACGTTGTCTCCCTCATTGCCACAGACACCGCCGGCCGCACAGGAACCACCTCCACCACCATCAACGTAACCAACGTCGCCCCCACCGCCAACATCTCCGGCGCTGCCTCCACAAACGAAGGCACATCCGTCACTTACAGCAGCACCAAGAGCGACCCCGGCTCCGCCGACACCCACACTTACACCTGGAGCGTCCTCAAGGGCGGCAATGCCTATTCCCTCCCAGGCGGCACGGTCACCAACCAGGCCGCCTTCACCTTCACCCCAACCGACGACGGTGCTTACACCGTCCGCCTCACCGTCACCGATGATGACGGCGACACGGTCACCACCACCGCCTCCCTCAGCGTCGCCAACGTCGCCCGCACCCCGTCGATCAGCGGCGCATCCACCGTCAACGAAGGTTCCACCTACACCCTGAGCCTCACTCCCGGCGCCGACCCCGGCGCGGACACCGTGTCGGGATGGTCCATCAACTGGGGCGACGGAAGCACCCAGACCGTCACCGGCAACCCCTCCAGCGTCACTCACGTCTACGCCGATGGCGTAAACGCTTATCTCATCAGCGCTTCCGTCAGTGATGAAGACGGCTCCTATGCCGCCAATACCTTGAATGTCGCCGTCGCCAACGTTGCCCCAAACGTAGTAATCAGCGGCGCTTCCACCGTCAATGAAGGCTCGCAATACACCCTCACACTCGGCGCGTCAGGCGACCCAGGCACCGACACCATCTCCGGCTGGGTCATCGACTGGGGCGATGGCAACACCCAAACCGTCATCGGCAACGTCGCCAGCCTCACCCATACGTATGTCCAGGGCCCATCAAGTGTTACCGTCAAAGCCTGGGCCTCCGACGAAGATGGCACCTACAGCAGCAACACCCTCAATGTCAGCGTATTGAATGTCGCCCCCACCGGCAACATCACCGGCGCCCCCGCAAGCCCCATCGAGGTCGGCACAGGCGTCACCCTCGGCTCCACCGTCATCGATCCCGGCATCCTCGACACCCACACCTTCGCCTGGGTCATCACCAAAGATGGAAACGCTTATAACCCCGGATCTGGCGTTGCTTTAAACACATCCTCCCTGAGCTGGACGCCCACCGCACCCGGCGCCTACCAGGTCACCCTCGCCGTCACCGACGGCGACGGCGCGGCAAGCACCCCCGTCAGCGCGAACATCTCCGTCTATGTCACCCTGGGCGTCTCCCTGAATCTGCCCACCGACCAGCAGAATGAAGGCTCCCAGGTCACCATCGGCACCACCCTCTCCGGCTCCGCCTCCGGCACGGCCACCTACGCATGGACGATCACCAAAAATGGCAACGCCTATAACCCTCCTTCCGGCACGGCTTTAGATCAAGACACCCTGGCCTGGTCACCCCAAGACAACGGCGTCTACGCCCTCAGCCTCACCGTCACCCGCCAAGGCCTCACCGCGACAGCCTCTGGCTCCGTGGTCGTCGAAAACGTCGACCCCACAGCCACCATCCAGGGGGCTCCCGCGACCTCCCCCGAAGGCACGCAGATCAGCCTCTTCAGCCAGGTCACCGACCCTGGCTCCGCCGACACACATACCTATGCCTGGACCGTACTTAAAGACGGACAACCCTATTCACTCCCCACAGCCACGGTCACCGATGACCACGCCTTCGCCTTCACCCCGGATGACGACGGCCAATACACCCTCATCCTCACCGTCACCGATGACGACGGCGGCTTCACCACCGTCAGTGAAACCGTCGAAGTCACCAACATCGCCCCCGAAATCTCCATCTCCGGCAACTCAAATGTTGATGAGGGAACGACTTACACCCTCGCTTTAACTTCCGGGGGCGACCCCGGCGACGACGCGATCACTAGCTGGGAAATCAATTGGGGCGACGGCACCATAGACACCATCACCGGCAACCCCACCTCAGCCACCCACATCTATGCCGACGGCGATGCGGACTACCAGATCACCGCCAATGCCACCGACGAAGACGGAACCTACGACAGCAACACTGTCGATGTCGCCGTGAACAATGTGGCGCCCGAGGTAGAGATCTCAGGTGCTTCCACGGTCAACGAAGGCTCCACCTACACCCTTACTCTCTGGGCCGGAAACGACCCGGGCGATGACGCGATTGTGGGTTGGGAAATCAACTGGGGTGACGGGGTGATCCAGACGATCACCGGGAATCCGTCCAGTGTGACGCATATCTACGCCGACGGTAATGCAGATTATCAGATCACTGCCACCGCCACCGATGAAGATGGCACCTACGACAGCAATACGGTTGATGTGTCGGCGACCAATGTGGCCCCGCAAGTGACAATCTCCGGCACATCAGCGGTGAACGAAGGCGCGACCTACACGTTGAGCCTCAGCGCAGCCAACGATCCTGGTACTGACACCATTGCGACCTGGGAAATCAATTGGGGCGACGGCACGGTTGAGACGATCACGGGCAACCCGTTGAGCGTCACGCATGTCTATGCCGATGGAGACGCCGATTACCAGATCACCGCCACCGCCACCGATGAAGACGGCGCTTACACCTCCAACACCATCGACGTGACCGTTCAAAACGTGGCGCCGACCCTGACCGTGACAGGTGATTCACAAGTCCTGGTTAATAAGCCATTTACGCTCTATCTTGTGGCATCCGATCCTGGCGTCGACACCGCGCAGAGTTGGACGATCAACTGGGGCGATGGTCTGCCGGCCCAGGCGGTCCAGCTTTCGGCAGGCAACAGTTTCGCGATCACCCACACATACACGGCGGCTGGATCCAAAACAATCACCGCCACGCTGACGGATGAAGACGGCAGCTATACAGGCACACCCTTGAGTGTGACCGTGGTGGCAGCCGCCAACCGCTCACCCGTGTTTGTCACCCAGCCCGGTCTGGGCACCACCCGTTCTTCCGCTGTCTCCCCCGGCAACGGGTTCGTCTACGGCGCGCAGGCGACCGATCCCGACGGCGACGCGCTCACTTACGCCCTCATCGCCGGACCACAAGGGCTCGACATTGATGAAACCACCGGCCTGGTGACATGGCAGACAACCGGCTCGGACACCGGCAATTACAGCATCATCATCCAAGCCACGGACAGCGAGGGCGCAACTACTGTTCAATCGTTCAACGTATTCGTCGCCAGCTCCCCCAACCGCCCGCCGATCATCATCTCGCTGCCAAATGTGGACGCCAGCGTAGACGGTAAATACGCCTATGACGTGGACGCCACCGATGCCGACGGCGATACACTCGTCTACAGCCTCGACAACGATTCCCTCACCCGCGGCCTGGTAATCGACGCCTCCACCGGAAAAATCACTTGGACACCCGGCCTGGAAGACTTTGGCATCAAGACTGTCACCGTCACCGCCAGCGACAGCGACGGCGGCCAGGCTCAGCAGTCCTACAGCATCCAGATCACTCAGGTCGAGGGCAACCACGCACCCGTCTTCACCAGCGATCCGGTCGTGAAGGCATACCCTGGTCCCGTTCTGGGCAATGCCACCGGCGGCGCCTCCCCCGGCAGCATCACGCTCAATCTTGGCTTGGGCGACAGCCAAACCGTCACCGTGAACTACACCCGCTCCGACGCTTCTGTGCCCGGACAACTCGTGGTGGGTGATACATTGACCAGTTCGCCTTGGTCTGAAACGACCACGTACGACTTGATGCTTTATGAGCGGGACGGCGACCTTCTGTGGACCTATTCTGAACCAGGATATCGTTTCAATTCGTCAACAGTGGGCCCAGACGGATTCATCTACTTCTTCATGCAAAACGACTGGGATGGATCCGCCTACTTCACAAAAATGGATCGCCAGGGGGAAGTCGTTTCCAAGTACGCCACAACGCTCAGTAACGTCGGTCGCCACATCCAATTCGACACAGAGATGAATTTCTACGCCGCCCAGGCATGGGCGACCTTCGAAATGGGGAAATATTCCTCTCAGGGGCAGTTTATTGAGTCATACCCCGATATTCCATATTCCTCATACTGGCGGATAACCGACAACGGAACCAGGCTCATCGCCTTTGGCCAGCAATATCAGCCGATCTATTTTGATATCGCTACGCAGACGCTCTCAGGCCCGGGCCTGGAATACAACCCGAATATCCAATGGGACTACTTCTTTGAAGTATTGGATATCGCGGAGATGCCCAACGGCACTTTTGCCGCCGGATTGATGCGGGGTGTGGCAGTCTTCGACCACACGCTGCAAAACATGATCTCGTATCACCCGTGGGATTTCGATGCATTCATGATCGGACAGCTCTACCGGGTCGAGCCGGATCTCGACCCCAACTACGCCTGGTTCCGCCAGCAGCATTGGGCTGGCGTTCCGGAGTCCATTTTCAAGGTAAAACTGGGCACCACCGAGTACATTGATTATTCAAAGGGCGCTTACGGCACATGGTCTGGAGGTTTGAATGAGACTTACTACAACGGTCCGACTAACGACCTCATCAGCATCTACAGAGGTGGCGGTTCCTCCTCAGGGGGCGATTCCTCCCCTCTGGATATCGACCTGATCGGCTCTGAATCCGGCATCACCATCACAAACCTCTCGGGCACGCAGACCGGTGTCGCTCCTGGCGACTCAGCCTCGTTCAACGTCCAGATTACCGGTGATGGCACTCCCCACGTCTTCGACCTGACCATGGTGGATCACACCTCCGGCCAGATCCTAGGCACCGTCCCCGTGGGCATCAATGGCGCCTACATCTATCAGGCCAAAGCGCAGGACTCCGACGGCGACACTCTCTCCTATGGCTTGGCCGATGGCCCCGATGGCATGTCCGTCAACGCCGCTTCCGGCCAAGTCCACTGGGCTTCACCAACCCAGGGCACTCACCACATCAAGATCAGCGTCGCAGACGATCAGGGCGGCATTGCCTACCAGGAATACGACCTGGTGATTTCCACCCCCGTTTCAAATACCGCCCCCTCCCTTTCCGGCGCTGATTCGGTCACCCTTCGCGCCGGCAAACCAGCCCAGGTTCTCTTTTCCGGCGCTGATGCCAACGGCGATGTTCTCTCCTTCTACCTCGACGGCGATGTGCCCACCGGTCTTACCATTGACCGCGCCACCGGCACACTCAACTGGTCCCCTCTGTTGACCCAGGTCGGTCTCTATTCCTTCGATGTCCTGGTCCTCGATGGCCACGGTGGAGAAGCCCGCCAGACGCTGGACCTCACCGTCGTGGGTAACAACGCGCAAAACGATTCCCCCATCTTCACCACCACCGCCAAAACCACCGCCGCCGTGGGCACCCGTTATCAATACGACGCCAACGCTGACGACCCTGAACATACCAAAATCACCTACACGCTCATCCTTGGCCCCCAAGGCATGGTGATCGACGCGGCAACCGGCCTTGTCACATGGACGCCCGAAGCTGACGGCGCAAACTCCGTCGCCACCACGGTCATTCTCAAGGCAGCCGATCAGGAAGGCGGCGTGGTCCTCCAGACCTACACCCTCACCACCAGCCAGGCCAATCACACGCCGACGCTCACCAGCCCCGGTGTATACAACGCCGTCGCCGGCGGGACATTCGCCACCTCCATCCTCGCCCTCGATCAGGACGGCGACGACATGGAATTTGAACTGATTGACCCCCTGCCCGGTATGAGCATCTCCAGCGATGGGCTGCGCCTCTTGTGGACGGTTCCCAGTGCGCAGGCCCTGGGTGTGCAGGAAGTCTCCATCCGAGTCACTGACCAACACGGCGCATCCTCCATCGGCACAATGAAGATTGACGTCCTTGACGCCTCCACCAGCATACCCCCCGTTATCGCCAACCAACCGCGCAAAAACATCGGCGCAGACACGCGCTACTTCTACCAGCTCGGCGCCACCTCACCGGTCGGTCGGCCACTGACAGTCTCCATCGTCCAAGGCCCCAGCGACGCGGCAATTCTCGGCGGCGACATACTCTCCTGGCTCCCCGGCGTCGATGACATCGGCTCACACGACATCATCCTCTCCGTCAGCGACGGCGTCACCACCCTCCAGATTGCCTATTCACTCGCGGTCACGGCTGACTTCCAGAATAGCGCCCCCACCATCCACATCGATGTACCGCCCGTTGTGAATATGAATCTCCCTACCCTCCAGATGCCCGTAGTCGCATCGGACCCTGACAATGACCCAGTCCTGATCTACCAGATTCTCGGCTATTACAGCGTCAGTACGGGAACCCTCGCAACGGGTATCTCCACCACCACCAGCATTCACAAAATATTGCTCGGAACAGCTAGCGATACGTCACTGCCCGTCGTTCCTCACCCAATCGATGACATATCGCGTAACTTTAGCACACAGAGCGTTTTGCGCTTCGAAGCAGTCGACGCATACGGCCAATCTACCCTCGTGGACTATCCCGTTCGCTTCCGCAACCAAGGCACCAACCTCGCTCCGCAGATCTCCTCCACGCCCGCAACCCTCGTCGGCGCTGGGCAATCCTACCTCTACGCCGTCGGCGCCACAGACCCAGAGCACGACGCCATCACCTACAGCCTCGATGTCTACCCCGACGGCATGTCTATCGACGCCAAGACCGGCATCATCTCCTGGATCACCGACACCAACGACATCGGCGCACATCAGGTCAAGATCAAGGTCAACGATTCCGCCGACATGACCTCCTACCAGGTGTTTGATCTGGTCGTCCAGCCCCAGCCCGTCGACCTGGCCCCTTTCATCACCTCCCGGCCGCGTGCCCTCACACAGCTCCAGCAGCCCTACACCCAACGCATCACTGCGGTCGATCCTGAAAACCAGACCTTGGTCTACACCCTTCTTGCCAAGCCCGCCGGCATGGACATCGACTCCCAAACCGGCCAGATTTCCTGGACCCCAGGCTCAAACGGCCAGTTCCCCATCGTCGTTATGACGCAGGACCCCGCCGGCAACAAGGCCTACCTCTCTTACGTCATTGAGGTCCTCACCTCCGTCGACACGTTTGCATTCATATCCACCCCCCCCACCTCTGGCTTTGTCGGCCAGAAGATCACCTACACCCCCGCCATCAGAAACCCTGAAAACCAATCACTGACTTACCAGCTTCTGGACGCGCCCTCGGGCCTGACCCAGCAGGCCAACAACTCAGGCGCATTCACCTGGGACACCGCTGGCTTCGAACCCGGCTCCTATGGCTTTACCCTTCGTGTCACCAGTGAGTCGGGCCAGGTCATTGAGCAGGCGATCTCCATCACCCTCACTGCCGATCTCTCTCCTCCCGTCCTGAGCGCCCGCGTCATACCCTTCTCCCGGCCCGGCTATGCTGCCAACGCAATCTATTCATGGGGCTTTGTCAGCGCGTTCGACAACGTCGGCGTCACCAAAGTCGAATTTGCGCTTGATGGCGGCCACCTTTCGCTCAGCGCACAAGGGCCCAACTCCTGGGTGCTTAGTTCCCATCCCGAAGGCAACGGAGACCCGGGTCCGGGCCTTCATACCTATGTCATCCACGCCTACGACGCAGCCGGCAACATGAGCACCTTGACCGGAACGGTCAACTTCAACGCCATCGACACCGGCAACCACGAAATCTTAGGCATCAAGCAGGGTGACGTCATCACCCAACCGGTCGAAATGACGCTTTCAGGCCTCACCGCCGACATCAGCCACTACAGCACCCAGTATCAAAAGGCTGATTCCGACACTTGGTACGTCATTAAAGAAGGCGATTCCCCCGAACCCAGCCAGTCCCTGGGCCTCTTTGACCCCACACTCCTCAGCAACGGCGTCTACAACGTCAAGCTCACCCTCGTCGAAAGCGATGGCGACGTCTTTGAATCCATCAAAACCGTCTCCGTCGACGGAGCGTTGAAGCTCGGCAATTTCAGCCTCTCCTTCAACGACATGACCGTCGGCAACGCCTTCCCCATCACCATCAACCGCAGTTACGACACACTCAACGCCGACCGCATGGGCGATTTCGGCTACGGCTGGTCCCTCAACCTCCCCCGCATCAGCCTCGCCACCGACCTCCCCCCCATCACCTCCGGCAACGGCTTAAGCGACTTGGGAATACTCCCCGGCTTCCACGCAGGTACACGCGTTGTCCTCTCCTTGCCTGATGGTTCCACCATGGGCTTCACATTTAACCCCATCCCCGTCCCGCCCCCCGCCAACACCGGCATCGGCGGCGTCATTGCATCCTCGCTGCTCTATAACCTTACAGGGCTGTCGGTCCCGTCGTTTATTCCTGATCCGGGCGTAAATGCGACGCTGACGGTGGCTACTCAGGTGCAGATGCTGAAATCCGATTCGGGCGAGTACGTCATCCCAGGCGGAAATATCCCCTTCAACCCGGCATCAAACCTCCTGCCCCAGGAATACTCCATCTACACCCTCACCCTCCAGGATGGAACCAAATTCCAGATCAATGGACAAACCGGCGAGATGCTCCCAATCCAAGATTCCTCCGGCAATCTGCTTGTAATCCGCTCCGACGGAGTTATTTCAATCGCCCCGGATGGGGCGATGATTACAGCAGTCGCATTTGTCCGGGACGGCGCTGGACGAATTACTTCCGTGACGGATATCTTAGGCAAATCAATACATTACGGTTATGACGCAAACGGCGACCTTATCTCTGTCACAGACCGCATGGGTGCCACCACCCAGTATATCTACAATCCCGAAATATCCGGAAGCCGGCCTCATTTCTTGACTGATATTATTTCACCCGCTGGCACACTTGTGCTGCACACAGATTTTGACCAAAACACTGGAAGATTGTCCAGCTTGACAGGGCCAGGACAAAGGACTGCTACTTTTAATGCGAACATTAATATTGGAAGCGGGCTATACAAGCAAACCATTATCGATCCACTTGGCAATCCCACGGATTTGATCCTGGATTCAAATGGTAACATTGTCCGGCAAGTGCAAAGACTGGTCGACGATCCCGATCCCGCACAACGCCAGTTTGTTGTTACTGTTTCCGAATATGATTCCTCCAAACGGATGACCCGGCAAAGCAGCTCCTTCTTGGTGGTAGGTGAGGACACCGCGCTCACAGCCGCCCCCCCTCTCTGGAGTGTTTCAAACCAATATGATGGCGCATCAAATCTGGTGTCGACGACCGATGCGATGGGGAACACCACAACTATGGCATACAATGCAGCGGGGCAGCTCACCGCTGTTGTTAACTCCGTCGGAAATGCCCTCAGACTAACCTACGACGCATATGGCAACCCGGTACAGGCAATTGATCCGATGGGTCATGTATTATCTTATAAGCGAGATGACGCGGGAAAACTTATCGGGCTCACAGACGCAGCTGGCGTTACGACGTTATTAAACGATTTGGCGCCCTTCTTATCTAACGCTTTCACATATGACAACCTGAATCGAATTATTGGAACGTCCCAAACCTGGACTGACCCAAACAATTCGAACCATCATGAGACACTTTCCACATCGCGTGCCTACGATAACAATGGTCGTCTCACTGAGGTGACCGACGTCACCGGACTGATTTCTAAAACCATTTACGATGTGATCACAGGTAGGATCTCATACAGCACAGACCGATTTGGCAACCTTATTCCCAACCTCGACCTGTATGACAGCTCTGGCCAGACGATAGAATCAGTCGTTGAGAATCGAGCTTCCGACGGTACCTTGGCCAATATCGTTTCGCGGACAGTCTATGATGCTAACGGTCGTCCTGTATTGGTGACTGACAGCTTCGCCCTTGATCCCAATGGTTTATCCGGCGTGCCCGCTGGCGGTGTCTTTGCCACGAAAACTGTTTATGATGCCGTCGGGCGTATAATCCGCGTCGAACGCTTGAAAAATGTTTTTGTATTACTCGTGGAATCTTCTGATTCTTCCATAAACACAGTGGTTACGGGCCCGGGTGAATTGGTCTCATTCTCAACCTCTGAATACGACAACCTTGGAAGAGTTGTATCTACAACAGTCTCTGCATTTGGCCCCTCTGGAACCACAGCCACCAGCCATTATGAATACGATTTAAATGGGCATCAGACTGCAATGATCGACCCCTATGGATCGCGGACACAAATGACCTATGACCAAGCAGGTCACATTTCCACTGTCACCATGCCGCTCGGTGGGATCTACTCGTATCGTTACGATCCGCTGGGCAGGCAAATTGAAGTTATCAACCCCGACGGCAGTTCAAGTTCAACCCAATACGATGTGCTCGGACGTTTGGCTGCGCAAACCAATGCGCTTGGGAATGCTTCTACTTCTCAATATGGGGCCAATGGCGAATTGACTTCGGTCGTTTTGCCTGGAATAATCGATTCAAACCCCTCCTCTCCTACATATAATACCCTGATATCACCGGCCTATTATTATCAATATGACTCCAACGGCAAACTAGGTTCAGTGCAAAATCCCCTTGGATTAACAACGAAACATTCTTATGACCAATTCGGGCGTGAAGTGGAGACCGACCGGGGCTTTGGAGAAATCGAAAAGACCATTTTTAATTCATACGGACAATTCGATTACACCATTAGCCAGGATGGCGTAGTCATCAAATATGTCTACTCAAATACGGGCGTAGACAAGGGGAGGTTGACCGGGAAGTATTTGTATGAGAATTTCGATTCCTTCACCAGCAATCCCGCGGCTCCCGCTGAAACTCTGCTTTATTATTACGACATCATGGGCAACACCATAAAAATCCAGGACATCACAAGTGCTGGCACCCGCACGTGTGTCCAGGCATTTGATCAATATGGCCAGATGACGTCCAGAACCACACCGCAAGGGACAGTTCATTACGAATACGATGCGGTAACCCAGTTGTGCATACGTACATGGACCGGGCTATCCTCATCAACTCCTGGTTCGGACACAAGATACACGTATGACTTAATTGGCAGGCTCTCCAGCGTAACCGAGATCTCTGTGGGCGAAAATGCAACACCAATCCAGCGTGAAACCCACTATTTCTATGACAGCAATGGCAATCTCTCCTCTGAAGTTCGCTCCAATGGCATCATCGGGTTTTACCAATACAGCCCTGGCCACAACCTGACCTCGCTGATATGGATAGTTGACCTGAATGAAAACCATGAAATCGATCAGACGGACGATCTGATTTCACAATATCTGTATACATATGACGCCACAGGAAATCGATCAAGTGCCGCAGAATCCATCAACATCAACCCCAAACCCTTTACCCTCTCCGCCGATCATACGCAAAACTACATCTGGACATATGATGCCCTGAATAATCTTACAAGTGAATCCTACGACGCCGACGCCACAGACAATACCAACGACTACGTGGACACTTTCTCATATGATCTCGATGGCAATCGAACCTTGATGGTCCACGACACCCTGAACGCCACAATTTCCACGACCTATACCTATAACGCCTTTGGCCAATTAACACTGGAAAACCAGATAAGCTCAAACAGTCAAACGCCAGCAAAGCTCACCGTGTACGAATACGGCAATGAAAATACATTCAATACGCGAAAAACACTATTCGATGTACTTGCCAATGCGGAGCAAAAGAAAATCTCGGAATACGAATACCAATACAATGTGCATGGCCAGTTGGCTCGTGCCGTGATTCGCAAATTTGACACATCCGAGGCCCTTGTATCCGAAACTGACATTAAAAACACTTATGACTATTCGACCCAAGATGGATATCTCGTTCTTTCGGAGGATTTCTCAAAAACCTTCATTAATGATGAGATTTCATCTCAAACAAAAATATCAACATCGCGGCTGCTGGACATGAATACTCCCGGCGGATACCCAAAAGCTCTTGTTGAAATCCAAGCATCGCCCGACAATTCTGACACCAAAACAACCATTTACACCAATGGCCTTCGCGTAATTTCACAATCGGTTGCCTTAAGCTCTGGCGCAAATACTTCCAGTAACTTCGTCACAGACGCACACGGATCCACACGAATTCTTCTTACTGATCCCGCCTCCGCGACCGCTAACCAATTTTACAATTACTCTTCATTTGGAGTTCTTACTGCTTCACATTTTTCATTGACAGATACCAGCACTCTGGCAACATCCATACTTTATTCTCAGGAGTCCTATAATCCAATGCTCGGTCTCCAAAATCTCTCAGCCCGCTTCTACGACCCTTCTATCGGACGATTCGCCTCTTCAGATCCTCTCAATGGCTCTCAGTTCAACCCCAAGAGCTACAATCAATATATTTACACAAACAACAACCCTATTAATAATATCGATCCCTCTGGAAAGATCGGCATGCCAGATCTTTTAACAGTTTCAAAAATCATGAATATTATAGGACTGATAACTCTCCCATTTTTCGTTCTTTCAGCCGCACACTATGCCGTAGATCAAATATTTGGAAAAGCAGAGAGTACCGCCATTAAGCCAAATGAAGTCCCCAGCATTGACATCGAATATGCCAAGCTAGCGCAAGACGTATATGGCGGATGGAAGGGATCAGTAACCAACCGCAATGTAGGCGACTGGTTACGGGCAACTTCCAGCGCATTCAGGGATACCTACAATTTACCCGACACATACCTTTCATTTTTAAACAATGACGATAGCACCCCAACATCTTACGGTGTTGCTGGCTATACCAATATGGTCAGAAACATAAGAGTAATAGCCTTCAAAGGAACAAACCTCGGCATTATCATTAACTCGCAGGACATACTTGAAGACCTAATTCAAGGAACATTCGGCGCCAATCCCTTTACTCCTCAGTATAACCGGGCAGCGGAACTTGGCCCCAGAGCTCAATACATGGCAAATTCAGGAGGTCATTCTCTCGTCTTCGTTGGGCATTCCCTGGGCGGCGGCTTAGCAAGCTGGGCACACTTTTATGCGCAAAACCAGTTTTCAGCTACATACAATGCGGCAGGCATAAGCTTACAGGCATATTTCAGAGGTTTCGACCACAACGATCCCAGGGTTTCAGCCTATTATATTAAAGGTGAGTTCCTTCATCAGTTTACTGCGATGGTTGCTCCTACTTATCCGGCCATGGGAATTAGATATGAACTTGAGCCGTACGGTCGAGATCGCAATCTAAATCCACAAACTATAGTGGGTTCGGGCATGCTTCACATAATGAGTGCCGTTCTTAGATCAATCACAGGAACCGACGGGGATTTCCCTCTTCAATAATCGCAATCTATGGACGGCCCCACTGTGCCGGCCCAGTCGATTGCGAGGCTCTGTTGACCACGATTCTACCGCAATGACACACTTAAAAACGGGCGCATGGCTCGTTAAGCGTGTACCGATACCGTAGTTGAAGAGGGCGGATTCAAATTTGAAGTGTAATACGAAACTCGCTTTAAGATTCCGTAGCTCAAAAAAGCTGCGTTTGGACTTTTGAATCTTTGATTGCAATCCTCGCGACATAAGGCAGGAGACCGGCATACGAAATTTCAAAACACGTTCCGTATAACATCGGGTTTAAATGAAAGAACACCGCTGGGAAGAATAGCCTGATGTTACCCAAAAAAGAATATAAGCAGGGCCCCTCCGGGAAACCAATCTGCACATAAACACCAAAACCCGCCGCTTACCACACCAGTGTGCACGCATCATCATCAATCATCCCAAACTCATCCGCCAGTTTCAGATACACGATAAAGTGGCGGTACCCCATCGCAATGAACCCCTGTGTTTGATTCAAAGGTTGCGGGCAACCCGCCATGATCAGTCTCAAACCATTCTTCCCCAGCTTCACATATTTCTCATCACCAGTCAGGTGATACCACCGCGCCAGCACCGTCAGGTCCGCCCATTTGATCGGCCAGTTCCTAAAGTGCAGATACCCCATGCTCGCCGGATCACTCAACCCATCGATATACGGCTTGGAAATCTTCTTCCAAAGCTCCAGCACCTTCTCGTCCCCCGATGCCGCATAAACATCCCACACGCCGTTGAACGTCATCAGCGCCATGTAACTGCTCAAAATCCCCGATCCCATTGGGTATTCAAACATGAGCTGCCCATACTTGCCCACCACCTCCGCCAACTCATCCACCACTACCATCGCCGCGTCCAGATACTTTTTCTCCCCCGTCACCTCATACAACGCAGATAACCCGAGCAATGGCCACGCAGCCTCACGCCCCGACCCGCGCAGCGCTCCCTTGCGCGGCCCCGTGATCCACCAGATCAGGCAATCCCCAATCCGCTTGGATATCCTCAAGGCCTCCATGTCCCCCGTCGCCAGGTAGTAATACAGCAACCCCTGGCACCACTGATGGCTTGGGTACACCTCTCCATTCGTGTGCTCCGTCGAATGTGGACAGCAACCCCCATCCCGTGACTTATCAGGTGAATAATCGATGTAGTCGATATCCATCAAATGCCGCGCCTGGTCCCGCCCTTTGTACGGCTTACCCAGCCGCCACGCATCAATCATCAAACAATAAAGGTAATCCTCCTCGTTGTTGATGAACTGCTGCACCCCAAACTCCGGACACCGCCCGCGCGATCCCACCTCATCCCCATAATCCCGCCACCCGCTCGCCTTCGGCCAGTCATACGCCCATTGCGCTGCCAACAGCGTATCGATCTTCGACTCCAGCACCGGGTACTTGTTCATCTGCGGCATAAGCGTCAAATGCACATCCGCAAACTTCGCCTCCCGGTACATCTTCCCCGGCACCCCCGACACACCCGGATAAGACACCACATCTGAGTCATAAAGCGTGTCCTGCGCGCTCAAGCTGTCATCATGAAAATTAAACAACACATCCCGCGTCTTCCCCATCCCCTCGTTGAGCTTCATCGGCCCAACCTTGTAATTCTCCCGTCCGGGGGGCGTCATGAAAATGTCATCGTAAAAATCCACCGCAAACCGATTCTTCTCGCTGCTCATGTGCAGCGGTCCCTCATACGTCGGCGCCGGCATCGCCCACTTGAGCAGCAGCCCGCCAAACCCCTTCTCATAAATGTCCACCATCGGCGTCACGTTCCCGTACGTCGACATATCCGTCGGGTTACGCACCACATAGCAGACATCTTCTTCCTTCTCCCGCAGGCTCGCCCCGTTGCGCAAAAGCGTGTTGTAATCCCCGGTATCGATGTCCACGTTCTCCCTCACCTCCACCATCGCGTTCTCGGTGTTGCGCCCTCGCGTGGTGTGCTCGATTCTCCGCGTCGTATTCTTCAGATTCACCGCCCCATATAAACCCCATCGATTCAGCAATTTCCCTTCCCGCCCGTCATGCCGATTGCGGATCGTGTGCGAAAGCAGCACCTGGCTCCCGCCCGCCGTAAACGTATACCGACTCTTGTACGTCATGTACTGTCGGTAATCATTCGCAAATTCGCCCTCAATTAAGACCACCATGCGGTACGGCCCGTCATACTCCAGCGATATCGCATATGTCCCCTCGCTCGCCCGGTACACCTGCCCCGCCGTATCCACCACCACCATGTCGCTTTCCAACCCTTTCACCCATTCCCGACCATGCGCATGGATCTCCTTGGCCAGCACAAATCCTTTTTTACAAAACACCCACTTCAATCTCCCCGTATCAACCGTCAAATCCCCCTCTGTCTGCGTCACTTTGATTCGAGATTTCTCCGCAACTGATAACCCCGCCGCTTCCCTCCTCATCAGTTTCAGCTTGCTCGTCTTTCTCGCCTCCACCTTCCCTTCGGCATAATCCATCAGCGCAAACCGCGCGCTCCCATCCTTCCACTTGCTCAGCACCCGCCACTGCGCCCCCACATCACGCCCCGCCTCATCCACCAACATCAACTCTCGCCCCGGCTCCATCACGCTCCCCTCCGCCAGCGGCACACTCACCCGTAGCGGCAACCCAAACCGGTCAAACGGCCAAGGATTAGAAACCGAAAACTCCACATCAATCACTTGCTTCGTCATAATTCACCCTTACTTTTCAAAATGATCTGTTGTCCTGCACCCCCGTAAATCCTGCTTAATCTTCGTAATCTTCCTCCAACCTCGAATACTCCCCCATCCCCCCCAAAGCACGACGTCACCCCCCAAGTAGCCCCTTCATCATCTCCTTCACCCGCCCGCTGTGCATCTCGCTCTTGCCAAACCCCTCCATCGCCCCCACCTCTCTTGCCGCTTTCTGCGCATCCGCATAATTCGAAATCAAGATCAACCCCGCCCCCGTCTTCTTCT
>CAZGOM010000087.1:0-22680 GCA_964527265.1 uncultured Phycisphaeraceae bacterium
GTTTAGAGCGCGAATGTTTTGGGCTCATGGCCGGGAAGCTGATACGCGACCTGAACTTTACCGTCGATTTCGTTGACCGAGAGCGCCATCGGCTGGCGGCCCGAAGTAAAGCCCGCCGCGTGAACCAAACGGTGGTCAAGCTGCTTATTGATCCACCTCAGCACCGTTGGCGGCTCCGCCATCGGGCTGGTGGACATGGAAGTGGCTTTATAAAGGGCAGACGGCGCTGTGGATGCGTAGGTCAATGAGCAGGCAAATGCGCCCTTTTCCAGAATGACCTGCGGGCCGTCGCCGACAATGGCGCAGGGCGTGTGCATGCGCGATTCAAAGCGGGCAAACTGCGCAGCTTCCACGATGTCGATGATCAGGAGCGCGGCGCCTTCCACCAGCAGGTAATACCGTTGATTGGTCTTCACCGCCGGGCCGTCGCGCATGTTGCCCATGGCGCTGGTGGCATCGATATGGAGACCGTCGATCCCGGGAGCGGGATTAACCTTTTGGGTAACGACGGTGGACTTGCCCGTGATGCCCACGCCGTTCACCAGGATGACATTCTTGGAGGCCGGGGTGGTGTCGTAAAGCTCGAAACGCCGCTCGCTGAAAGTGGTGTCGAGATATTCAGTGACCCCCAGATTGGTAATCACCGGCTGTTTGCCCATCACCAGATGAAAGCTGGTGAGATCGCGGTGGCTGTGGGGCACTTCGGTCGTCCCCCCACGCACGGCTAAGTATAGATTGGGCTTGGGGATACGGTCAGCAATAATGCCCCAGTCCTGACCTTCGTAGAGCTTGACGATGTCGGTTTGCACTTGCTGAATAGTGCCCGGATCGGTGGGGGCCAGGAGAAGAGTTTCGGCATTATTGGGCCACCACATGGGTTCCGAGCCGTCGGGATTGGGGGGTATGGCGATGTCCTTGAGGCTGGCCACAAGGTCGGGCGCATCAACACGCTGGGCCATGGCGAAATGGAAAGGTATGGGGCGCCAGGAGTTAACGTCGCCGAAGGAGCAGGGGACGCCGGAGGGGCAAAAATCCAGTGGAAAATACAGGGAGGCTTTGGTGAGGGGTTCCTCAACGTATTTGTGTTTGAGGCCGGTGGTGGCTTCATAGCTCAACAGATACATGAAGGCATAGCGCATGCCATAGTTCCAATAGCCGATGCCCTCGGGCCATGCGCCGTTTTGGGTTTTGATGTGCTCCATGTAAGGGATGAACGAATGTTCGACGCGGCCAATGATTTCAGGTGCTTCGGGGATGGAGCCATACATGGCCAGTGCGAGCATGCCGGCGCCACCGGCGCAGACGGTGTTCCAGTTGCTGGCGGCCGCGCCATACCACCAGGCGAGCTGGCCCTTTTCAAGGCTTTCCGTGTGCTTCATGAAGCTGTCCACGCCACGCCGCGCGGCCTGGACCAAAAGAGTCTGGTCATCTGAGGTGAGGAAGGGGCTCAGCCAGTCGTAAGCAATGGCCAGCGTAGCGCAGTTTTCACCATAAGAGAGGTCATAGATGGCGTTGGGGTCGCTGTTGCCCTTGCGCCAGGTGATCCACGACCAGTATTCCCAGTCCTTGATCATCTGAACATGGTTCATTGCGGCGCGGGCGTATTTGGCGTCTTGCGTGACATGCGCCTGCACAGCCAGAGAGGCAATGCGCGTCTGTGCGGCGCGGGCTCGCATGAGGTGGGAGTTATGGGAGTTTGGCCCCGGGGGAGAAAACGTGGAGACATCCAGCGCGCTGTCGGCCGCCTTGGCCAATGCCGCCGCATAGGGCGCAAACCATGGATCCTGCGCAATGGTGGCCAGGCGAGCGAATGCTTCAGGCCTGGCGTAGAGGCGTGGATGGGCCGGGAGAGCGTCGATTGTCACGGGTGGGCGGGGGATTTGGGTGAGGTCCATGGAAACAGAAGGTACAGCGGAAAACCCGCAACGTAAAAGGCAAGGGTGGAGCTAGAGGCCTGGCCAATGGCTCGGATAGGCTTCCAAAGGTGTCCATAGGCTGGACAGGTTTTGGGCAGGCGCTATCATTTTGCGTGTCCGGAAAAGCCTTTCCGGCAACTATTGGCACAAAAACCCTTTCTCCAAGGAGCCTTGCAATGGCAGTACAAGTTGGATCCCCCGCCCCGAAGTTCAAAGCCCAGGCCTACATCGCCGCGACCGATTCCTTTAAGGAAATCTCGCTGGACGACTACAAGGACAAGTGGCTCGTCCTCTACTTCTACCCCCTCGACTTCACTTTTGTTTGCCCCACTGAAATCGTCTCCATCGACAAGAAGGTCGGCGATTTCAAGGACCGCAACGCTGAACTTTTAGCTTGCTCCATCGACAGCCACTACAGCCACAAGGGCTGGTGCGCATCCCACGCGGACCTCAAGAAGCTCCAGCACCCGATGCTCTCTGACATCACCAAGCGCATCGCGATGGACTACGGCGTCCTCCTCCCCGAAAAGGGCGTGGCGCTTCGTGGCACCTTCATCGTCGACCCCAAGGGCAACATCCGCTGGGTGTCGGTCAACGACCTCCCCGTCGGCCGCAACGTCGATGAAATCATCCGCGTCCTGGACGCCCTCCAGACCGAAAAGCTCTGCGCCTGCGATTGGAAGAAGGGCGAGAAGACCATCAACTAAGCCGCGTAAGAACGCGGAGTCTCGAGTCCTGAGTCCCGCGTGCTGCGTCTGAGAATTAAAAAGAGCCCGGAGTTTTTACTTCGGGCTCTTTTTGTATTTTCAGTTTTTGACCCAAGGCTCAAGACACGGCTTATTAGTGGCCTGCTTTTTCCAAAGCGGCGGCCAGGTCGCCGGGGGTATATGCATCGCTTTGAAAGACGGGCTTACCTTGTTTATCAAGCACGATAAGGAACGGAATGGTGACCCGGCCGTACGCATTGAGGAGTTCATTGCCCTGCTCGTTGTTGCCGGTGAGATCGACCTTCATGGGGACGACGCCGGATTTCTTGAGGGCGTTGAGCACGGTATCAGAATGGAGAACGGTTTTTTCCAATACTTTGCAGTTGATGCACCACTCTGCGGTGAACTCGATCATGACGGGTGTTTGCCTGGCCTGGGTTTGGGCGAGGGTTTGAGGGGTGTAGTAGACCCAGTTGATGGGGCCGGGGCGGGTGAGGGCGTAGCCCATATAAATGGCGCCAGCCACGGTGACTATGCCCAGCAAAGAAAAGATGGTTTTGGTGGTTGGCTTTTTAGCAAGGCGAAGGGTTTGAATAAGTGTCCAGCCCCCGGCGGCGGCGATGAAGGCTGCGACGGCCCACCAATAGCCGATCGGGGCGGGCGCGGGGGGTTTGACGAGGAGGCCTGAGAGGCCGGTGCCGATGAAGAAAGCAGCGGCGGCGAGCATCAGGAGGCCCAGGACCTGCTTTAAGGTTTCGCTGCCGGGGCCGGCTTTGGGCATCTTTTTAGCGAGTGACGGAAAGGCGGAGAGAGCCAGGTAAGGGGAGGCCATACCTGCGCCGATGACCAGGAAGACCAGCAATGCGCGCACGGGGCCAAGGGCGGAGCCGGCGGCGGCGGCAGAGCCCATGAAGGGCCCGGTGCAGGGGGTGGAGAGGACGGCGGTCATGATGCCAAAGCCGAATGCGCCGTGGATGGAATCGAGCTTTGGGGCGAAGTTGTAGACGCTGTTGGGGAGGTTGATGAGGAAGAGGCCGGTCATCGCGACGGCCATGACAGCAATGACGACACCGACGGCAATGGTGAACCAGGGGTATTGGAAAAGCTGATTGGTGGAGGTGAACACAGCCAGACCCGCGATGGCGATGCCCAGCACCAGCCAGAAGAAGACGACGCCGCCAGCCATGACCAGACCCAGAAGGAGGCTGCGCGAGCGGCCGCCCTGCTCTGAGGCGTGTTTCTCAAGGCTCATGATTTTCAGGGGGATGACGGGGAGGACGCAAGGGGTGAAGTTGAGGATGATACCGCCGATGAAGGCAAGGGCCAGGAGTGAGAGGAAGCCGAGGGCGGAGGATGGGTCGAGTGTGAAATCCAGACCGAAGGCGCCGATGGTTGTATTAGGAGAGGAAGGGATTTGAGCGGCGGGCGGCCCGGTGGCTTCAGGGGGAGGGGTCTGGCCCGTCAAGATGCTGGGGTCCATGGCGGCAAAGTCGGCGGATGGGGCCAGGACGGGACCAGGGGCGGCGACAATTTCGATGGGAACGTTCAAAGCGATGTTGCGTGCAGGGGCGAGGCAACTGGTGGCGTCGCAGGCCTGAAAGGTGATGCGTAGGGCGAGGGTGTAAGTGCCGGGTTTGGCGTCGCTGTCGATTTTGATGGGGAGATAGGCGATGGCGCGGCCGTCGTAGACGGTATAAGCCTCAGGTGCATCACCCATTTGGATGGTGATGGTGTGGGGTTTGGGCCACTGGATGTTTTGGAAGAGGGGTTTAAAGGGTGTGTGGAAGTCAGGTTTGTCGGGAGCGACGGCGATCTGGGTTTTGAAGATGGTGACGTCGGCGAGGGACTTGGGGACGACGGGATTGGAGGTGTGGATGTGCCAGCCTTCGTCGTGGTCGAAGATGACGGCGACGGGGAGGATGGAGCCGGGGGGGGCTGAGGGTTGGTAAAGGGCGGCGGAAAGGCGGACGTGTTTGCGGGAGTCGTTGAATATCTTTTCGGCGGGCTGAGAGGCGGGTTGGATGGCCGGCGGGGCTTCCTGGGCGCGCGCGGGCAGAGTGAGGCATGTGGCCAGGAGGAAGGCGATGGCGGAGAGCCAATGCGTGTAAACAGCGGTCTGGGCGGGGAGGTGGGTCATGGTGAGGTAAAGATAGGCGGGAAAGGGGGAGGTGGGAAGGGGCGATCATGAACAAGGTAGAGTGAGGGGAGGTTTTCAGAGGCGGCTTGACCGGGAGGCGGTGAATGACGTGGATCATCGATTTTTGCATCCCTGTTTTGATATTGGGTCTGGGCTTGGCGTTGACGGCGCATGCAATGGCGAAGTATCGGCGTAAGCCCAAGCCGCTATGCCTGGCGTGCGGATATGACTTGCGTGTTAATCAGCATCTGACATGCCATGAGTGCGGGTATGTCCATGCCAATGAGCGGCAACTGCAGCACGGGAAAGTGCGACGGGTGAGGTTAGGGCTTGGCGGTATGTTGATTGCGGCAGGCACGCTACCCCTGCTGGCGTGTGGCGTGACCCTTAGCGGCAAGTACTGGATGTTGTGGGAAGCGAAGGCAACGGATCGGCGGGTCGAGCCGTGGTTGCGGCCTGCCGGTTATAGAGGGATCCACTTTTCGGAGTATTCCCCCGTGACCGTGTGGGCGGCGCAGAAAATGGGGTTTGAGGTGAACGATTATTTCTTAAGAGCACTTACGGCCAATGGAGGAGGAAGCGAATGGAGGAGGCAGGTGGTGGATGCCACGAGCCTGATATTCAATCCGTTTTGTCACTACAGCCGTGTCGGAACGGTGATTGGTACGTCTGCGTATCAAGGCCGGGAGGAGGTTGAGAAGATGACTGCGGAGGGGACGACGCATGTGCTGGAATTGGCGAGCGGGAATTCGCGGCTGGAATCGATGACTCTTTCGCGGCGGTGGATGGTGGACGAAAGGGGGATGGCGCAAATCGCACGAATGAAGCGCTTGCAGCGGCTGCACCTTGGGAATCTGGATGTTTCGGCGCAGGGTTTGACGCGCCTGGGGGATCTGGAGGAATTGAAGGTAGTGAAGCTGGCGATGCAGAGGCCGGTGACGGATGCAGATTTGCGACCTTTTTGCGGGTTTAGAAATCTTGAGGAATTGTTCATTCTCGGACAGGGATTGGGGGAAGTGAAGAGCCGTACGCTTGCGGGGTTTAGAGGGACCAAGCTCATTACGCTGTGCCTGAAAGCGCCTGTGATGGTGGAGGATGATGTGGCGCCGTTTGAGGGACTTGCGGGGGTGGGCATGCATCTGGCATTGAAGCTGCCTGATGTGGATGCCAGGCAGATGGTTTGGTTTGAAAGGCGATGGTTCTGGGAGTTGGAGTTGGATTTGAGCGGAAACGTCCTGATGGACGATGCGGGGATGAAATGGGTGGAGATGATGCCGCGGGTGCCCAAGACTTTGAGCATTGTGGGGAATGGAAAGATGACATGCGCACCGATGACGGCGCTGTTGAATAAATGGCCGCTGCATCCCCAAGCGCCGGCGTACCCATATGCCGAGCGCCGTCGACTGGAGTTGACGGGGTTCCGGGTGGACGAGGCGTTTTTGAAGGCTGTGGCGGGGAGCGAAGTGAACGAATTGATTTTGACACGATGCGAAATGCCGCCCGGTGGGATCGACATTCTGGCGCAGAGCCAGAGGTTGAGGCGGCTGGGGCTTTGTGGAAAAGCGCCGGGTATGGAAGAGATTGAAGCGTTGAAACGTGGGAGGAGGATCGAGGTGTTGGAATTGGTGGACGTGCCATTGACTCAAGAGTTGATGCGAGAAGTGGGGACGATACCCGGGTTGCAGCGTGTGATTGTTTCGTGGATGACGGATCCGATGCTCCTCTGGCTTGTTGGATGGAACGGGGTTACCGTCAGCGTGTTACGGAATGAGACCACCGCGGTGGGGAGGGCGGCCGTGTCCAATGTGGCGTTGGGCGAAACAGAAGATGCCGGCGGGTATTAGGAGAACTGAATGGAAGTGTTTTTGAGACTCGGATGGGTAGACCGGGGTAGGTTATGGTGATTCAACGCAGGCAGGATGCCGGGAGACTTCATGTGTTGGTTTGACGTGGTACTGCCTGCTGAGGCGATGGGTGGAAGTTTGATATATCATCAGGGTTTGATAATCTGAAATCGCCTGGGTTGTTTTTGTGGTATTACGTTGGGGTTTCTATTCGTTCAACAAGGATTCGCTCATGGAAATCGTGCCCCCGTCCGCATCGAAAGAGCCTCTTGTCGATACCGTGGATTTGAAAGAAGAGATCAAGCGCACCAATCCGGACTATGTGGTGTATACCCCCAAAGATCGGACGGGAAAAAATGGCTCCACGGGGAATGAGCACTTTCTGGTGTTTGATGGGCCGGATGGGTCGTTGATGGCGCTGTGGACGCAGAGCACACGGGAGGGGGACCCGGACCAGCATGTGGCATTTTCCAAGAGCGTGGATGAAGGCAAGACCTGGACGCCATGCCGCACACTGGCGGGGCCGCCGCTGACGGAGACGACGCTTACGGCGAGCTGGCAGATTCCATTGATCAGCAAATCCGGGCGGTTGTATGTGATTTACAGCCAGGGGCTGGGCAAGGAGATTACCCCCAGCCACCGGCTTGGGGCGATGGTGGGGATTTATTCGGATGATGCCGGCGAGACGTGGTCAGCACCCAAGCGGATTCCCATGGCCAAGTCGAAACATGATGCGCAGGACCCCAAATATCCAAGCCAGTGGATCATCTGGCAGAAGCCTGAGCGCTTGACGCCGGACGGGAAGTATTACGCTGGGATGACGTGCTGGGTAAATGCATCGGTGCGGCACCCCAAGCCGATTCCGTCGTGGATTGCGGATGAGTCGCTGGTGTCGTTTATGAGGTTTGAGAATATCGATGAGAATCCGGATGTGGAGAAGATCCAGATTCGGCATATATGCCGTGAGGAGAATGAGATTCGTGCGCCGTTCCCGGGGACGCCGACGCTGAGCGTGGCGCAGGAGCCGAGCATTGTGAAACTGCCGGATGGGCGGCTGTTTGTGATCGTGCGGAGCAGTTCCGGCAACCCTTGGTGGAGCGTGAGTGCTGACGGCGGAGAGAGCTGGAGCAAGCCGGAAATCGTGCGGTTGAACGATACCGGGCGGGAGCTTCAGCATCCGTTAAGCCCGTGTCCGATTTATGACATGGGGGGCGACGCGGCAGGGAGCGGGAAGTATGTGTTTTTCATTCACAATCATGACGGAAACTATGGTGGGTTCAAGCCTGAAGATACAGGGATGAACCGCCGCCCGGTGTACATTCTTTACGGGACGTTTGCGCCTGGGGCCAAGCAGCCGGTGAGCTTTACGGAGCCGGAGTTGTTCATGGATCAGGGGCCGGTGGGCCTTGGGCCCATTGACCGCCCGCGGCATGACTTTGCGCTGTATGCGAGCTTCACGGTGAGGAAGGGCAAGGCTGTGCTCTGGTATCCGGAGCGTAAGACGTTTTTGCTGGGGCGGGAGATTAAGTGGAAGTAAGGAGTGAGAGGGTTTAAGTAGATATACAGAAATGATCATTCGTTTTGACGTTGTCTGGTGAATTCGGCTTAGACAAAGATTGACACGGATTGGGCAGAATTAACAAAGATGAAACTGTGTTTGTTGATTTCTTGAAATCTTTGTCAATCTATGTCGAGTCGATTTGCTCCAACGCCCGAGCGAACGAATTTTTCTGCGATCGTACTGAGTGCCTGGTCGAATGAAGGTGCGGCATCTGCGGTGCCGTGACGTGTGTTCTTTGCGTGAAAGACAGATTAAGTCGCTATCGGATTGAAAATAGTGAAGCTACAATTCGCTCTTGTAACAAAGCAATCAGCCGCAGGAGCGCATCATGGCATTTGAATTTCGTGATGAGATGGTGACGCAGTACTGGACGCAGGGGTACATGATTTTCCGGGATATCCTGCCGCCCGCGTTGATCAGGGATTTGCGTCGCGAGGCGGCCAAGGGGCGGGAGCTTGTGCGCAAGCTGCAGGGGCCGCGGACTCAGCGCATTCAGCCGGTGGTGAAGTTTGAAGAGATGGATCAAGGGCCGTTCAAGGATTACAGCGAACTGCCTGCGCTTAAGGATGCGGTAGGGCGGCTGCTGACGCCGCGGCATACGCATTCGACATTGAACGTGATCGGGATTCTGCTTGAGCCGCTGGATGCGCCGTGGAACCTGGGTTGGCACCGGGATGGGCCGGTGGAGGTGCCGCTGGAGGCGCAGGATGAGCAGTTGTATGCGGATCTGAGGCGCGATTTTATGGATATCCGGATCTGGAATCAGGTGAACTGCGCGCTGTATGCGGACAGTTGCACGTGGTACGTGCCGGGCAGCCATCTGCGCATGCGCAACCTGCCTGGCGAACATCAGACCCGGTCGATCGACAAGACGTCCAGCCACTTGGCGGGCTATCTGCCGGCGCCGATTGCCGAGGCGCTCAAAGTGCGTGGTTCGGAGATTTCCAACGAAGAGCTTGAGCGTCTGTGCAACGAGGTTTGCTCGACCTTTCCTGGGGCGGTGCAGACGAATCTCAATGCCGGAGACTTCATGGTTTACCGCAATGTTGCGTGGCATAACGGGAACTATCGGCATTACCAGCCGCGCGCAACTCTGCATGACATCGTGGACCATCCGGAAGCCGGCGAGGTGTGGGCGCGCTGGATCCAGGCCAAGAAGGACGCGATGGAGCGGATGAAAGCGCGGCAGGCGAGCAAAGAAGCCGTTGCAGTGGGCTAAGATGTTGGTGGTGAAACCATGACAAAAACAAATGCAGAAACAGGATCGGTGCCGCCGGTGGGTCGCAAGTTTTTCACGGTAGATGAGGCCCAGCGGGCGCTCCCTTACGTCAAGCGGGTGGTGGCTGATCTGATGTCGAAGGTGGACGAGCGTGCGGCGCTTGTGCAGCGCGTTCGGGATGCGAAAAACGCGACTGCGCGAGAGGCGCTGGAGCCGGATTACGACAAGGCTATGGATGCGATTGAAAAGCTGGTGGAGGAACTTCAGGAAGTCGGCGTAGATGTGAAGGACCTGAGCCTGGGGTTGGTTGATTTTCCGCACTGGCACAACGGGCGCGAGGTTTGCCTGTGCTGGAAGCACGGGGAAGGTGCGCTTGGCGCGTGGCACGAGACGAATGCGGGTTTTGCGGGGCGCAAGCCGATTGAAGGGCTGGAGAAGGCGCCTTGAAGATGGGTTTTGGGTCTGGGGTCTGGGGTCTGGTCAGAGGGATAAGAAAAAGGCGTCGGCAAGGGACCTGGTCTGAGCGTTTGGGTGCGCACGGATTCGCATTACAGAATGGCTTTTAGGGCGTCGGGGAGGGGGTCTGGGCCGTGGATGAATTGGAGGGTGAGTTTGGGGCGCAGGATGGGGGGCAATGAGTCGAAGGCATCCTGGGGAATGAGGGACTTGAGTTTGACCCAGTCTTTTTCGGTGGTGAGGACGCAGGCGTTTTGCTGTTTGGCGGGGGTGAAGATTTGGGCGTTCAACGTGGGCCAGTCGGGGAAGGCATAGTGATCGGGGAGGGCGAGGGTTTTCAAGTCTGCGGTGGGACTGGCGTGGGATTTTGCGGAGTCAAAGAAGGCGCCGGGGTTGCCCAGGGCGCAGGTGGCGAGGATGCGGTTGTGGGATTTGAGCGCGTCTGGTGAGAGCAGTTGATCGCGGGCGTCTAAAAAACCTTCCCAGGTGTGGGTGCAGCGTCCGGCGGCGTATTTGCCGTGGTGTTTGAGGATCCAGGCTTCGAGGAGATCGAGGCGGTGGTTGAATTTGGCGGAGACCTGGTCTGCGCGGGTGATGATGACCATGGAGGCACGGGCGAGGGATGAAGCGGGCTCGCGCATCATGCCGCGCGGAAGTGCGTGCCATAGACCGGGGTGCATGGAAGCGTCGAGGAGGACGATGTCCAGGTCACGCTGGAGTCGGCGATGCTGGAAGCCGTCGTCCATGATGAAGGCGTCGATGGCGGGGTATGACTGTCGGGCCTGGAGGGCGCCGACGTGGCGATTGGGGTTGACTTGGACGTGGGCTTTGGAGCCAAGGGCGTCCTGGAGAAGGCGTGCTTCGTCGGAGAAGGTGATGGAGGTGGAGCCTGGAGGTTTGTAACCGCGCGTCAGGATGCAGGGGGTGCGGCCCAAGGCCATCAGGTGATTTGCGACATGGAGGACGAACGGGGTTTTTCCGGTGCCGCCGGTGGTGATGTTTCCGACGCTGACGACGGGCCAGGGGAGTTTGTAGCTTGTGGATAAGCCTTTGTTATAAAAGAAGTTGCGTGTATATATAGCAGTCAGGTAAGCGACGGAAGCTGCGGAAAGGGTCGCACGCAGGGCGGAGGATGCGGGGTAAGGCGAGCCGCCTTGCATGAGATCGAGGATGGCAGGCCTGTCAGGCATGGCATGAGCATACCTAGAATAGGGTGCATGGACCGAGCGCGCGCACGGGCATTGACGCTGGAACTGATGGAGAAATGGAAGCTCCATGGGTGGCATTTTGCGTTTAACCATCGGGCGCGTGCGTGCGGGTTGTGCAATTACACGAAGAAGACGGTGGAGTTGTCTGGGCCGTACGTGGATTTGAATGAAGAATCAGAGGTTTTGGATACGATCAAACACGAGATTGCCCATGCATTGTCGGGGGCTAAAGCGGGGCATGGGCGGGTGTGGCGTAATTGGGCGAAGCTGGTGGGAGCCAATGCGGAGCGGCTTGCACCCAAGACCGTGCGCATGCCCAAGGGTTCGTGGCAGGCGAATTGCCCGGTGTGCAATGCGCGGTTTGACCGGCATCGCGCTCCGGCGCGGCATATGAAGCTGTATTGCGGCAAGTGCGGCCCCAAGGGTGCGCTGGTGTTTCGACGGGTGTTGCTGGAAGCTTGAGAGAAGATGATTGATGTGAAAGAACGGGGAACTGGGTATTGTTGTGAGCGTCAAACTGATATGTTAGTCATTGGGGTCCATTCTTCATCCAGATTCAGGGAGGCATGAATGTCACGATTCACTTTGTCGGGCGCAGGCGCTTGTTTGCTGGCGGCGGTCTTGATGGCGCCAAGCATGAGTTTTGCGCAGGCCAAAGAAAAGATTGCGCCGTTTGAAGCGATTGCGATCGAGTGTGAAGACATGGAGGGGGTGGGCAAGGGAGGCGATGGGGGATGGAAGTTCGCCAAATGGGGGACGGACTTGCTGCAGCAGAACACGTTTGGGGGGCACTGGTCAAGCCGCATGGCCAATGCGATGAGTGACGCCACCGATCCGAAGGGGAAGAGGCAGGAAATCTACAAAGATGTGACGATCACAATGGGAGGGAAGCACAAGGTGTGGGCGAAGTTCGAGTGCCCGCCGTTTTTTAATTATCCGTTTGGGATCAAGATCGTGAAGCTGGATGAGACGGGGAAGCCGGGTGCGACGGTGTTCGACAAGGTCTATGGGATGCGTGACGGGACCAAGCACTATTCATTCATGGGGAAAACGTTGAAGGGGGATTTGTATTGGTCGTGGGGCATGGACCATGACGCGGCGGAGGGATTTGAGACGGATCTGGCGGCGGGGAAATATCGGGTGGTGTTGTACAAGGCGCAGAATGCCGGCGACACGGGCCCGCGGTCGGTGGATGCGATTTTGATCACGTCGCGGATCACGGATGTGCTCAATCCGGAAATGAACCGTTTCCCCATGTTGGATGATTTGCAGCAGTTGAACCACTGCTATTTCCGGTTCACGAATATGTCGGACAAGCCGGTGATGCTGGAGTACAACCATTGGTCGCACCGGTACACCTATTTTTATCAGATGGCTCCTGCCGACAAGATCCGTTTTTACGATGCGGATGGCAAGGTGATATTGGATGAGAAGGGGCAGCCGCTGTCGAACCTCTATGGGTTGTGGACTAAGCCGATCCCACCGGGGGGTGTTTCGCCGTGGATCGACATGGGGCCGACGATGACGACGGAAAACTCCAGCCCGTTTTCGGTGAAGTCGTTTGTGGTGGACGCGAAGGGGGCACGGGTGGCGGATGCGGACCTGAAGAAGGTCGGGCTGAAGATGGATATCGCCCTGGAGCCCAATGCGAAGTCAATCGTGAAGACAGTAGAGAAGCCGGCGGGTTGGGAAGAGTTGAACGTGCTGGTGATGCCGGACCTGCACCGCCCCGAGGGTGTGGCGGGGACGGGGCTGCTCAGCGATGTGTTTGCGAAGATGACGCGAGAACTGAATGCGCTGCCGATGGTGGGACCGGTTCCATCGAAGCTGAGGCTCATGGCGGGGTCCGGGACGCCGTCGATGCAGTACACGGATGCGTCGCACGCGGCATTCTCATTTGCGATGGATTACAGCATTGCACTTGGGATCAACACGATGTCGTTTGGGCCTAACGAGTCGAAAAAGTGGGATGACGCAGTGGCGTACTACAAGGCCAAAGGCGTAGCGATGGCGCCGCTGGGCGCGCGCTACCATCACACCAAGGATGTGGAGGTGCTCAAGACCTTGCTCTATCAACCCGATCCGGCGAGCAAGAAATGGCCCAAGGAAGTAACGGACAAGCTGTTTCCGGGCGTGAAGGAGCGGTTTTATTACGTGTCATTTGGGGATGAGATTGGCCTTCCTCACATTGATGCCAAAGACCCGAAGCTTGTGGGTGAGTTCCGGTCATTTTTAAAGAGCCGGAAGGTGGATCCGAAGGATTTGGGCGTGGCGTCTTTGGATGAAGCGGTCCCATTGCCAAACTTCACGCCGGATGCGCTGGCGGGAGTTGGGCTGATGCCCACCAAAGATGCGGAGGGCAAGCCTGCAATGCCGACTGGGACGGATGCTGCAAAGTACAAAGCGTTGTTCTGGTGGACGCATCAGTTCGTGATCGAGCAGGGGTGCAAGGAGTTCCGTGAGGTGACGGAAAAAATGACGCCGATGGCCGGACCGGGCTTCAAGACATCGGCGAATCTGGGTGGGATGCATCCGTTCTACTGGATGCATCAGGCGAGCTTCATCGAGAGTTTTAAGAACGGTGCGATGACGCTGGCGTGGAGTGAAGACTACGACTATACGCAGCCTGAGGCATCGCGTTTATGCGTGGAGTTTTTAGGTGCGTATTTGAGGGCTGGGGCGAAGTATCACGACACGCCTATGCAGATGTACATTATGCCGCACTATCCGGGCAACTCCGGCAGGCATCTGATCCAGAATGTGATCAGCCTGTGGGGGCAGGGTGTGAAGGACATCGATTGGTTCTGCAATTCTCCGGATGCATGGACCACGGAGAACTACATCCACAGCCGTGGTGGGATTGAGACGGGGCGGGCGATGCGTTTGGCTGCGGGCATGGCTGGAAATATTGAGGATGCGCTTTTGCCTGCGCGCACGCGACAGGGGAAGGTTGCGATCCTGTTGTCCGAAGCGTCGGACATGTGGGAGGTGGAAGGAAAAGGGCAGTATGCGGTGGAGCCGGGATCAACGGCGACCAATGCGTATCAGGAAGAGCGCAAAGCTGTGTGGTATGCATTGCGCAAGGCTGGGTATCAAGTTGATTTGCTGACAGAGAACGATGTGGCCGATGGGCGTTTGAAGCCCTATAAGGCGATTTATCTGGTTGGACAGAACTTGGATACGCGGTGCGTGACTCCGATCAAGGATTGGGTGACTGGCGGGGGTACTTTGGTGATGACGGCAGGCGCGGCACGCAAAGATCAATACGACCAGCCGTTGGTATCCATGGATGCGCTGGTGGGCCGCACTGCGACGGTTAAGAGCGCCAATCGGTACAAAGGTGCGCTTCGCGCGAAGATGGAACTCCCGTTTGTACCGGCTCTGGGGAAGGTGAAGTCGGAGAAGGGTGTGTTTGAAAGCCGCGTGACACGCGAAGACTTTGAGGCTGCGGCAGGCGCGGCGACGGTGGCGAGCTTTGAAGGAGCAGGCCCGGCTGTGGTGAAGGCCAAGACAGGGATGGGATCGGGGTATTACATCGGGACGCTGCCCGGACAGGCGATGTTGTTTGCGGGCATTCCCAAGCGGCCGCAGGGCAAGGGCGGCGCGGACAACAATCCGGTGCATATTGAGCCGGAGACGCTGGATGCAACGGCTGCGGGCTTGCTCCTGGATCCGTTGACGGCGGCGGACATCAAGCCGGATGTGATCACCGGCAGCCCGATGATCGTGGCGGATATTCTCGATGGCCCCAAGGCGACGGTGATCACAGTGAACCGGTTAAGCAACACGCCTGCGGGCTGGACGCCGGGCGCAGTGGGCGAGGCGGGCGGGAAGCTGGCGTATGTGTTTGATCCATCATGGCCGGTGGCGAAGAACGTAAAGATCATCGTGCCGGGATTGGCCAAGCCTTCGAAGGTTTACACCGCGCTGAAGGCCAAGGGCGTGACGGCGGAACCTTCAAAAGAGGGCTTGGTGATCACATTGCCCGAGCTTGATGCCGGTGATGTGGTTGTGCTGGATAAATAAGGCTTTACTCATGAGGATCCGAATGGGATTGGGAGAGCTTTCGATAAGCCGTGGGTGATTGGCCCAGGAGCTGCTTGAAGGTATCCCAGAGGTTTTCGGCGTTGCCCATGCCGGACTCGAGTGCAATCTGGTTGATGCTGAGGCTGGTCTCCATAAGGAGATGTTGTGCGCGCTCCATGCGGATGCGGCGGATTTCATGATGGGGTGAGGTGTAGAGGATGTCCTGAAATTTGCGTTCCAGGGATCGGCGGGTGATGTGCAGAGCGGAGGCGACATCATCGACGGTTACCGGGTCGCATGCGTGGTCATAGATGTAATGAAGGGCATCGCGGGTGATGGGGTCTTGGATGGCGAATGTGTCTGAGGATTGGCGCGTAATGGTGCGGCCGGGCGGAATCAGGAGAGTGTTGGAAGAGAGAGTTTGGCCGGCGATGAGGCGGTCGAGCATTTCAGCGGCGGCATAGCCGCGCCGGGCGATGTTGACGGAGATGCTGGAGAGGGGCGGGTGGCTGTAGCGGGTGATGGTGTGCACGTTGCCAACGCTCAGGACAGCGAGATTTGCCGGGACAGCGATGTTGAAATCGAGACAGGCATCGAGAGCGGAGATTCCCAGGACGTCATTGGATGTGAACAGGGCGGTGGGGTGTGGCAATTTAGAGAGCCAGCGGCCGATATCCCTTCTGATGCGTGCGATGTCCTGGGTGCGTGGCTTGTTGTAAAGGGCGACTTGGAAACCAGCCTGGTGGATTTTTGCGACGAAGGAAGCTTGCCTGCGGGCACCGGTGGGGCCCAGGGATGAGCCCAGGAAGGCGAAGTGGCGGAAGCCGCGTTTGAGGAAATAATCTGCGGCCTGCTGGCCTGTGAGGCGATCATCAATGCGGACGGTGGGGAGTGTGGAGCCGCGAAGGTTTTGGGAGACATTAACGCAGGGCAGGCCGGTGGCGGTCAGGAGCTTTGCGTAACGCTGGTCAGAGACGTGAGTGATGATGCCTTCGACATCCCGGGCGATGGCGGCGATGGACTTCATTCGTGAGGTTTCAACCAGACGCCAATGTCCATCGCGACGTGCGTAAGCCTGGATGCCAGCCTTAAAGCGTGGAAGGTATTCGCCTTCGAAAGCGTTGACGATGAGCCCGATTCGCCTTGCTTTTTTCATAGTAAATCCTGGTTTTTAAAGGGCTTTAATGGAGGATATGACGAGAAGTGTGTGGCTGGCAAGATGTCGTGAAAACCGATTTTCATTGCGATTTAGTCGAGTTCATAACGGTGCTTAGTTGGTTTAAGGCGGAATCATTGTGATTTTTTCGGCAAGAGAAACGTCTAAATGTGATTGAAAGAGGTTGTCGTAGAAAAGAATTTTTTGTGCCGGAGAGATCTATGGAGGGGTTTTGGGGGGAGGGGTAGTGTTGGATTCGTGGCGCACGGTGCCTGTTTGGGGCCGGTTCCCACGATTTTTTACCCTGAGAGGAGAGATGGGCCATGTTCACTTCGAGGAATGGGATGCGTGGTTTTTCATTGATCGAACTGCTGGTGGTGGTGACGATCATCGCAGTGCTGGTGGCGTTGATGCTACCGGCGTTGTCGCAGGCGAGGCAGGCCGCCCGCTCAACGATGTGCGCGACGAATCTGCGGCAGATTCATACGGCCATCAGCACATACAGCAACGACAACCAGTTGCGGCTTATGGGCAACCGTCAGTATGTGGCGACCGGGGAACTAATCAACGGGACGTGGGAGGGGCGGTATCCCAGCGCGGGGGGGTATGGTTTGGTGCCCTGGCAAGGGAGCCTGGTGGGAGATAACGGTTATGCCTCGCGGAAGCTTTTTTTCGATCCGTCGACGGGTTGGCCGGACAGCGCTTATGAGGAGAAGCCGGGAGTTGCAGGCGAGCCGGTGGGGACGCAGGATGGGCCGTTCTGGTGGGCTAACTACGGAGGCAACGATAAGGGTGTGTTTACCACACCCACGGCGCCGGTGGGGAGCAATCCGCCGGTTCCGGTGAAACTCAAGAAGGTGGATTCCATCCGCAAGCCATCTGAGGTGATGGGCGTGATGGACAGTGGGCTTTACACGATCAACAACGCAGACCCGAGCGTGCATAAGAATGCGACCTACGTACCCGGCTACAAACTGACGTGGACTTACACGAGCACAGGGACCGCGATGAATGATTATCGGAGGATGGATGCAAACATGGGGAGGCATCCGGGACGGTCCATCCAAGTGATGTACATGGATGGACATGTGAAGCCGATGGTGCCGCAGTATGAATTGACGGTGTCAGCGACGGCGGTGTTTTGGACGGGGCTTTAAGGGATGGCTTCGGCCATGGCTTCAAGGACTTTGTGACGGCGGACTTTGCGGACAAGGAATTTGACGCCGTCGATGTTCATGACGTCGCCGCCTTTGGGCAGCGGGCCCTGCTGTGCAGCGAGCCAGTCTGCAATGGCGGTTTCTGGTGGGGCATCCTGTGCGAAAAGTGGTTTTGAGAGCGCTTGGCGGACTTTACCGATGGAGGCGCCGCCCCCAATGACCCATTGTCGGCCTGCAGGGGTGATGTGCCTGGGCAGGCGGTCGAATTCGTCGTGGATTTCACCGACGACTTCCTCAAGGATGTCTTCAAGGGTGATAAGGCCCAGGACTTTGTCGGCGGCATCGCGGACGATGGCCAGGTGGGCGTGCTGTGTCATCATGGTGGTGAAGGCCTCGCTGACGGTCATGTCAGGGGCGAGTGACATGGCAGGCCGGGTGATTTCGCTCAGATCAGGGTTCTGCGGGTGGGTTTTGGGGAGGAAGATGAGTTCTTTGACGTTGACGTAGCCGACGATTGTTTGCGGATCGCCTTTGATGCGCGTGACGGGAAAACGGGTGTGGGCTTCGAGATGCGCGGTGATGATGTGGTCGGTGAGTTTGCCGGGAATATCGAGGGTGACGATATCGGCGGGAAGGACCATGATGTCGCGGATTTTGGTGCGTGTGATTTTGCTTGCGCCGACAATCATGCGTTCTTCATTTGCACCCAGTATGCGGGCGGCGCGGAGGAGGTGGGCCTGGGCGCGCAGTTCGCCAAGGCCAGTATCCGAGTCGTGCTGACGAGTATCCATGCCGCGCATGAGGAAGGTGGTGGTGAGCTTGGTGATGGATTCAAAGAAGACGACAGCGGGATAAACCATGAGTGCGAAAGCGCGCATCCATGGGCTGAGCTTCAGGCAGACGAATTCAGGATTGCGGAGTGCGAAGGTTTTTGGAACCAGCTCGCCGACGATGATTGTGAGAGCGGCAAGGGGGAGAACGACGATGGCAATGGCGAGGATGTCCGCGGTTTTGCCGGTGAGGCCGAAGTGCTCGGTGATCCAGGGTGAGATGAATTCTTCGGCACCAGCACCAGAGGTGGCGGCGGCTATTGCGCCGACAAGGGTGATACCGATCTGGACGACAGCGAGGCTGGCCTCCATGCGGTTTTTCATGGTGAGGGCGGTTTTTGCGCCGGGCTTGCCTTCGTTTGCGAGCGTGGTGAGGCGACCGATGCCGACAGAAGCGAGGGCAAGTTCGTAAGCCGCGAAGACGCTGTTTAAGAGAAGCATCAGGCAGACGATGAGGATTTCAGTGGTGTCCATAGGTGAGGCCGTCGGGGCCAACGTGTAAGTATAAGAAACGATGGCAGGCAGGTGTGCGAAATGGCAGAAACCACTCGCGGGAATGGGAAGAAATGTCGACAATTTGCGAAAGTCAGGCGGGCTTGGTTTCCACGGACTTGGTTTCCCAAGTGCCCTGCGCGTTTCGGCTTAGCCCTGTCGCCTCATCCTTATCAACAAGGCCGTCACGCAGGCGAACCACGCGTTCACAGCGCTTGGCGACGTTTTCATCGTGGGTGACCATGATGATGGTGAGGCCCTGGGCATGTAGTTCGTCGAACAAGGTGAGGATGCTGGCGCCGATTTTGGAGTCGAGG
Organism: uncultured Phycisphaeraceae bacterium; assembly: GCA_964527265.1. GTDB lineage: Bacteria > Planctomycetota > Phycisphaerae > Phycisphaerales > Phycisphaeraceae > CAZGOM01. Next base: position 19,027 of record CAZGOM010000087.1, read on the forward strand.
TTTCCAGTGGGTTCATCGGCCAGCAGAAAGCTAGGGCTGTTGATGAGCGCGCGCGCAATGGCGACGCGCTGCATCTGGCCGCCGGAGAGTTCGGTGGGGCGGTGCGAATAGCGGTCGGTGAGACCGACACGGCCGATGACTTCCATGGCCCGGCGATCACGTTCGGCGCGGGGGACGCCCTGGTAGAAGAGCGGGACCTGGACGTTTTCCAGGACAGTGAGCTGGGAGATCAGGTTGAAGGCCTGGAAGACGAAGCCGAGTTTGCGGCCGCGGATTTTGGAGATGGTGTCGTCGTCGAGGGAGGCGATGTCCTGCCCGTCCAAAAGATATTGCCCTGCGGTGGGGCGGTCGAGGCAGCCGAGGGTGTTCATGAGGGTGGATTTGCCCGAACCGGAAGGGCCCATGATGGCCAGGTATTGGCCCCGGGGCACGTCCAGATCAATGCCGCGAAGCGCCAGAACCGGTGGGGCTGCGTTGTGCTTGCGATAGACCTTTTCAACACCTATGAGGCGGATGACATAGTCGGGATTTGCTGTGATGGCAGGCATGGCTGGTTGATTGTAGGTGGTGTCGCACCAGGATGGAAAGCGATGGAAGCGTTTGAGCGATCATTGGGACTACGAAGTGGCTTTTTCAGTGGCCAGAGTGAAGCCTTTGTCTTGGAGGATGGCTTTGGCTTTATCGGAATTGAAAAAATCGAGAAATTGGTTGGCTGAGTTGGTTTTGGAGGATGATTTAAGGATGACGGCGGGATAGATGATGGGTTGGTGGGCGGTTTCGGGGACGGTTTTGATGATTTTGACTTTGTCACCGGATTCCTTGGCGTCTGTGAGGTAGACGAAGCCGGCGTCGACTTCGCCCATTTCGACATAGGTGAGGACCTGGCGGACATTTGCGCCGTAGATGAGTTTGTCTTTGACGGCATCGGTGAGCTTAAGGGATGTGAGGGCCTGGGTGGCATACTGGCCGGCGGGGACGGTTTTGGGTTCGCCGATGGCGATGCGCTTCACGCCCGGGTCTGCGAGGTCTTTGAAGTCGGTGATGGGGTGATTGGGTTTGACGGGGGCGATGAGGACGAGGGTGTTCCTGGCAATGACGCGGGTGGAATTTTCGAGCGTGAGGCCGTCTTTGGCGAGGTCGTCGACTTGCTTCTGGGCGGCACTGATGAAGATGTCCGCATTGATGCCGGCTTTGATCTGCCCGGCGATCTGGCCGGAGGAGCCGAAGGCGAGTTCGACTTTGTCGCCCGTCTTTTGCTCATAGGCCTTGGAGATTTCGGTGAGGGCTTCCTTCAGGCTGATGGCGGCGGAGACGTTGATGGTTTCAGCGAAGGCGGTGGAGGCAATGAGAAGCGTGAGAAGGGCGATGGTGAGGGATTTAAGGGTGCGCATGGGATCCCCTTTGAGTGTGAGTGGTGGAGGGGGTCAGAGGTTTGCCTGGAAGAAGCGGAGCCAGTTTTGGGATTGGAAATTGGTGATGTCTGCTGAGGACCAACCGCGGGAGGCGAGCTCTGCGGAGAGCTTGGGGTAGTCGGAGGGTGATTGGATGCCCTGGGGGAGGTCGTTGGCGGAGAAACCGCCGTCGAGGTCTGAGCCGAGGGCGACGTGGGAGCGGGAGCCGGTGACGGAGGCGAGGTAGTCGAGGTGGTCGCAGGTGCGGGCGATGGATGCCCTGGTGGTATCGCCCGGGGGGCTGAGGAAGCGGGTGTAGAGGGGGAGGCCGATGACGCCGTTGCGCTTTGCTACTTCGCGTGCGAGGCCGTCGGAGATGTGGCGCATGCGTTTGGGGTCGCCCTGGAGGATGCGGGAGGCGGAGTGGGAGGCGATGACGGGTTTTGGTGAGATTTCGAGGAGTTGGCGGGCGGCGTTGTCGGAGAGGTGGGAGAGGTCGTGGATGACGCCCAGGTGATCGAAGGTTTTGACAAGTTCGCGGCCGAGGTCGGAGAGGCCGGAGTCGGCAGAGGTGGTGGCGTCGCCGGTGGCGTATTTTGAGCCGCGGGCCCAGGTGAGGGAGCAGACGCGGAGGCCCTGGTTAACCCACCATTGTGCTTCGGCGGGCGTGCGTATGCCGTCCGCCCCTTCCATGAGGATGATGATTTTGATGGGGCCGTCGGGGAAGGTGTCTTGAAGATCTGATTTGGAGCGGACGATCTGGATGATGCCCTGGGCTTCCCATTGGTGGTAGAGGCGCATTTGGGTGACGGCGCGGTCGTGGGCGCGTTGGGTGTCGGAGGAATCGGAGTAGCCGTACGGGGAGTCGGGCATGCCGGGGTTGATGAAGATGGTGCCCAGTGCGTAGCGGATGTTGCCGTGGCGCATGCTGTGGAAGGTGAGGGAGGCGGGGAGGTCTCCGCCGGTGGCATGGGCTGCAGGGGCGAGCATGTCGCGGCCCTGAAGGGCGAGGTAGGGGAGGTCGAGGTGGGCGTCGAACCAGGGGGTTTGGTGGGTGGTTGGCATGGGAGGTGGGGGGATGGCTTGGGGTCTAGGGTCTGGGGTCTGGTCAGAGGGAGGGGAGGGCTTGGGTATTGGGTTCTGTCGGAGGGAAAGAGGAAGACATGCTCACGCGGATGAGAGCATGGCACGTGGATGGGGATTTAGTTGTCGGAGTTTTCTTGGGGTTCGTAGGCTAGTTTTTTGAGGATGAGCTGGAGGCCGAGGGTGCCGAGGGCGACGAGGGTGAGGAGGGCGGCGGCGGCGAAGGCGGGGACGGTTTCGTAGTCCATGTATTCGCGTTCGATGTAGAGGGTGAGAGTGTTGGTCTGGCCGATGATTTTGCCGGAGACGACGGAGACGGCGCCGAAATCGCCGACGGTTTTGCCGGCGCAGATGACGATGCCGTAGAGGATGGACCAGCGGATGGCGGGGAAGGTGACGCGCCAGAAGGTTTGCCAGGGTGTGGCGCCGAGGCTGGCGGCGACTTGTTCCTGGGAGGAATCGAGGGATTCGAGGGTGGGGATGATTTCCTTGGCGACAAAGGGGAGTGAGACCAGGAGGGAGGCGAGGACCAGGCCGGGCCAGGCGAAGATGATGGTGAGGCCGGTTTTTTCGATCACGGGTGCCAGAAGCCCGACGGTGGGGCTGTAAACCATGACGATAAAGAGGCCGAGGATGATGGGGGAGACGGTGAGGGGGATGTCGAGGAAAAAGTTGAGTGGCCAGGAGCGCCAGGATTTTTTGCGCACCAGGAGCCAGGCGGCGGCGATGCCGAACAAGGTGTTTAAGGGAACGACGATGACGAGGATGAGGAGGGTGAGCTTGGCGGCGTGCTGGGCCTGGGGCGTGGAGACGGCGTTCCAGAACTCCGTGAAGCCCTTGGCGAAGGCCTGGTAGAAGATATTGACCAATGGGAGGGCGACCATGATGGCCATGTAACCCAGGCCGATGAGCATGAGGGTGTACTTGCGCAGGGCGTGGCCGGAGCGGTAGAGGGGCGGGGGAGTGGGGTGGTTTTCAGCGGGCATAGCGGGTGCTCCAGCGCTGCCAGATGTAGGTGATGATGAGGACGATGAAGCAGATGAAGAGCTGGACGGCGGCGATGGCGGTGGCGCCGGAGGGGTCGAAGGCTTCGAGGCGGGCGTAGATGAAGACGGTGGCGACCTGGGATTCGTAGGGGATGTTGCCGGAGACCATGGTGGCGATGCCGTACTCGTTGACG
>CAZGOM010000088.1:0-22455 GCA_964527265.1 uncultured Phycisphaeraceae bacterium
CCTCCTCCCCCAGGATCACACCCCCAGCGAAGCCATGGCCACCATCTACGAAATCGCCTACGACCCCCAAAACCCCGCCGCCCTCGAATCCCTCCTCAAACACGCACTCCGCGCCGCCTTCAACCACAAAGCCTCCCGCGCCACCGCCTACCTCCCCGCCGACACGGCCCTCTTAAACGACCTTGAATCCGCCGCCATCGACTACAACCTCTGCCAAACCCGCGGCACGATCGCCAGCAACATGGTCCAGATCACCAACCTCCACGCTCTCCTCATCGCTATCACCCCTGAACTCACTCTCCGCACCACCTCCATCCCCTACTCCGGCAACATCACCATCGACCTCGGCAACCAGCAATCCACCCTCCGCCTCACGCCCGGTAACATCCAAATCACCTCCACCGGCACCACCCCCTCAGATCTCACCCTCAAAATGACCCACGCCCAACTCCTTTCCACCCTCCTGGGCGTCCCCCCCATCACCTGGCCCAATCAGGTTCCCCCGCATCACCCCGCAGCCTCCACCCTCATGGCCATGTTCCCCCCCACACCCGGCGCATACAACAGCTAAACCAATGCCGCGCATGGCATGGCTCACCCACCTCTTTCCGTCAATTCTCGATTTTCTCCCTTCTACTCTCTAATCGCGGTCCCCCGCGATTTCCGCCCCCCACAGCGTCTCAAACAGCATCCCCGACGCGCCCAGCGTCTCCGTCACTGTGAATTCACTGGACACCTCCGCTCCACCGCCAATGTCCCGCACGCGGCGCCACTTGGGCACCTCCGTCGGCCACCCCGGCGGCATGTCGTCCGCAAGCCCGTAATTAGTGATCCCTGGCACCGCATCCCCCCGCTTCTCGCTCTGCGTATACAACGCATCGTTGAGTTGCGGCTGATTCGGATGCCGCGCACCCACCGATGTGATGAACGTGCGGCTTAGCGGATTCGCCCCCAGCAAAAAGTCTGCATTCAAGCTCGCTGCATCGAAGTATTTCTGATCCCCCGTCAGCCAATAAGCCCGCAACAGGATATCTCCGTAATACCCCCCGCCGTTTCCGTTCCCCCAGCCAAGACTCCGCCCGTCATGTCCCATCCGATACGGATTTTCGCTCGTCCGTTTCACCGACCAATCCGCATCGGTCACGATTTTCTTCTTGATCTCCGCCTGCACGGCCGCATCCGCCCCCGGTTGCTTGCTCGTGGCATACGTCCACAGGCACATCGGGATCCAATGCCCCAGCGACCAATGCGCCTTCACCGCCCGCATCCCGTTTTTCTGAAGGGGACACACCTGGTCATACAGCTTCAAAAACAAAGCGTTGTATTTCGCATCCCCCGTCGTTTCAAAAAGCTCCGCCGCCGCCCACATTTGGAACAGCAGCGCGGGCCGGTCTTCCGCATTCTTCTCCGGATCCACCGGCTTGCTCAGCGCCCACGCCAGCGCCTTCGCCGCCGCTGCCGTGTATTCCGTCACGACCTTGGCCTGATAAGGCTTCATCGCACGCGCATATTTCGCCGCCACAGCCGCAAACTCCGTGCTCGACGTGTTCCTCGGTGGCAGCACGCCAAACGCTGGCCGCGCATCGGGCTTGAAATCCTTGCTGATATAGTCCTGGTCGTTTCCTCGCCCCAACGGCACCGCCCCATCCGCCCACTGCATCTCCAAGTAACAGCGCAGCGCCCAGTCCGCCTCATCCAGCACATCCGGCACCTTGTTCCTGGACTCCGGAATGTTCAGGTCATCCCCCAGCTTCTTGCCCGCGCGCTCAAACGCATCCAGCGTCTGCCCCGTCGCCCGCAGGTGATACGTGAACACATCGTCATCCCCAGCATCGTGATAACCGCCGCTGAAGCTCTTGATCGCCTCCCCCGGCTTGGGCTTATACGCCTTGTTCCCCACCGTGAATCCAGACTCATACACCTGCGTGTACGTCGCCGGCCTCACAAACTTCGTGTACGGCTCAGTCAGCGCCACACCCGCCCGCTGATGGTAAAACGCCCGCATCGTGTCGTAATACAACCCCTTCATCGCCTCCCCACCCACGCTGAAAGAATCCGACCGCCCCAGCCCCGCCACCACAATGTGGTATTTGCCCACCTTCAACGCCGATATATCCATCTCATACACATCCTCCCCGCTCAGCGCATCACCCTTCTTCCTCAGCTTGATCTCCCCTTTGAGCGCCGCATTCCCAGTCTTTTCATCCATCACTTCAAACGTTTTATACGCCGAGTAATCCACCGCCCCCAATTCCGCTCCCCACCATCCCAGGTACGCATACCGCTTGCTCGCCTTGGAGCTGTAAGCCACCTGGTTCACCTTGATCGCCGGAGTCAGCGTCAGCATCCCATCAAACGTTATTCCCATGTTCTGGGTCAACCCTTTGTTGATCGCCGGCACGCCCACTGTATATGCCGCTCCTTCTTTCATCGGCGCCGCCAGCTTCACATAAAACGTATGCCAGAACAGCGTCACCCCGGGATACCCCGGCACGCTCCCCTGATACGTTTCATAGCTCTGCCGCACCACCTTCTCCACCTTCACATCCGCCCCATCCTTCGTCTTGATGACAAAGGTCTCCGGCTTTGCATAAGGTGAAATCCGCGCACGTGATTCCCCCGCGCCAAGTTCACCCAGCCCGCCGTCCACCGTCACCGCGATCAGGTCATTGCTGATCACATCCACCCGCCGCATTCCTTTGATCAAACCGAAATCTGCAGCCGCTTTATTCAGCCCCCCTCGCTCCTGCTCTGACCGTGCATCGAAAAATCCCTCCGGTACTCCGTCCGGCCGCTTGAAATCCGCCTTCACCGCCACTTCATCCTTTCGGTAATCCTCATCGTCGATCGTCGCCGCCCAGATCACCGGCGTCGCCTTCCCCTTGGATTCAAACACCAGTTTCCGGATCCCCTTCTCAGGATTGGGATTCGCCCACTGCATCGCCCACACCCCGATGAACTGCCGCCACTTGACGCTGTACAGATTCCGGCCCATGAAAAAAGGCCACGCCGCAGCACCCGAGTTGTCCCACCAGCTCCCCGTATACCACTGCCGCAACTCCACCCCGTCCCGCAGCGGCACCTCCACCGACGTCCCATCCGCGTACTCCACCCGGCATACCGCCGCCACGTAGCTCGCCGCCTCGCCCTTCACGCTCCCCACCGCATTCATCAGCAAATACAAATACTTCCCCTTCACATCCCCCACGCTCACTTCCACCTTCTCCGGCTTCCCCGTCCCCCTGTTCGCACCCTTGAGCATCACCACCGTCGGGCTGTATGCCTCCGACGGCTTGATCAGCCGAAACACATATCCGTTCCGCTTCACCTCCCCAAACTCCACCGGCGGATAAATCCCCATGTCATTGGGCCCCTCATCCGACCACCCCCCCTTCCCGTTATCCACTCCCGCATCGTCCACAATCGACGTATTCACCACCTTCGACAGATCCACAAACACCGGCGCCCCCCACGCACCACGCACCCCCGCAAGACACGCCAACCCCACCACCGACGCGCCAAGAATCGATTGAATCCGCATGACCAGCCTTTCAGATAGGAACCTGCTCAACACTGGTGAAACCTTCACCAACATACGTTAGCAGCGTATGGTTTGTTGCAAAAATATTTTTCTTCGCCGCACCAGCGTTCTTATCTACACCGTTTTCCCATCCTCCCAATCCCTCCGCCGCACGCCCATCTCAGATACCGCGTAAACAAAGTCTAATTCAACACTTAACACATTGCCTTTAAACCAGGCACTCGCTCCCTAACCCACCCTTAACCCCTCGACCCACTTGTTTTAACCGATTTTTAACCCAACCATCTCCCTTTTCACCCCTCTCCCTGCCCGCTTATCAGGCAAAAAACCCGTCCAAACCCCAAATTAACCCAAAACCAATACCCTGCTAGGTGAAATTTTAACCTCCTTCGGTGAAAAATTAAGCAAATGCCCTTTGCCTCACACCTTGATCGGAGTATAGTCAAATGAAGTTCCTGGCAAAAAAGTCCAACAACAACAGTTCTGCCACCATCCTTTCGTCGGTTGCAAGTGTTCCTGGAAATGGGTTAACCTTTCACCTTAACGGAGAGCCCGCCATGCAAGCGCAGGTTTCCTCACACACCCCTCACCCTGTCCGTCAGGGGGCCTTTACGCTCATCGAGGTACTCGTCGTAATCACGATCACCTCCATTTTGGTTGGAATCCTCATTCCCGCCCTCTCTGCCGCCAGGATGCAGGCGCAACAGGTCATGTGTACCTCCAGTATGCGCCAAACAGCCATGCTCACCTTCATCTATGCGCAGGACAACCGCTACTATCTGCCCCACGCCACCAACTACGCAGCCGTCGGCAGCAAAGACCATCTCGCATGGTCACAAGTCATCGACGCCACCGACCCTTCCACCAAGCTCCGCCGTTGCCCCGGCACCGGCGATATCCGCTTTTACTGGGATGCCAAAGCTTTCGGCCCCTTCGTCCCTTCCGGCCCCCAGTTCAAGGACGAAATCGCCTCACTCCGCTACCACGCGCCTAACGTCAACTTTTTCACGCGCAACGATAAAGATGCAGTCTACGCACCCAAAAAACTCCTCGCCATCAAGAAGGGCCTTGATCGCCTTATGCTCGCCACCGAAATCGGCGGCGTCGACGGCAATGCCACCCAACGCTTCGGCGGTGGGTATCAAATCTCCGAAGGCCCGCGCTTTCGTCACGCCAGGGGTGAAGCCATCAACCTCTCCTTCATGGACGGACATGCTGAAACTTGGACCAAAACCGATATCTACAGCGCATACATCGACTTCTTCGTCAAATCTCCACGTATCTACAACCCCAAAACACTCCTGACCGATAACAATCACGACTACTACCCCTGGGGCAATGACTCCAACCTGAACCCGTACTAAACAAACCTTTTATTCCATAAACCGAGACGTTACCCATGGAACTGCTGCTTATACGCCACGGCCAGATCGCCGGAGACCCCCACAAGCACTACCAGCCCCCCGTCACAGGCTGTCTCTCTCCCAAAGGCCAGGAGCAAGCCTCCAGCCTCGCCCGGGGCCTGAGCGACCTGGTCATCACCTCCATCTACGCCTCGCCCCTGGGCCGCGCTGTCCAGACCGCCCAGGCCATCGCCCAGCCCCGCGAGCTCGACATCAAAATCTGCCCCTTCCTTGAAGAATGGCGTCCCGCCGAAGTCCTCATTCAGCGCCACCGTCAGGCCCAGTCACACTCCCACTCCTACATCACCCAGGGCGGCTCCATCCAGCCCACCGTTATCGACCAGGAATACCGCCCCGAAGTCGCCTGGAAAACTCCCCTGGGCGAAGGCACTTACGAAATGGCCGCCCGCCTCATACCCCCTTTCCTCGAAATCCTCCAGGAAAACGGCATCAACCCCGCCCACGGTGGCTATCTCCTCGACGATCCCGACGACAACAGCCGCATCGCCATCGTCGCCCACGGCGGCACCCTCGGCATGCTCACCGCCTTCCTCCTGGGCATGCCCCTGCGCCCCTTCTCCCCCATCAGCTTTGCCGAAACCGGCGTCGCCCGCCTCCGCTTCCAGCGACACGTCGACGTCTGGTATCCCTCACTTTTGATTCCCCCTCCATGCCGCGAATCAGAACGCTGAAACATCCTTTGCCCATCGGTCTGCCGTGCCATGACGCACTCAACATCCAGATTTCAATGAAAGCCTCCCATGTCGCGACCCTCCCTTCCGTGGCGCACACGCCTTGTTGCCGCCTTCCTGGGCCTCTCCGCGGCTGTGGGCCTCTGTCTCCCCGCCCACGCTCAAACCATCCCCACTTCCGACTTTGAACGCGCCATCGGCCCCTCCTCCATGGCCACCCAGTTCTCCGACTCCATCAAGGTGGAAAACGCTTCCTACCTCTCCCTCTGGCTGCAAAACTCCGCTTTGAAGGAAGCCGATCTTCAGGATCCTTCCCAGTTCACCATCCAAAGCGCCACCGACCCAAACTACGCTCCTGACAAGCAGGTCAAAGCCACCTGGATCTCCTCCCGCTGCCGCCTCACCCGGCTCTCCAACCGCAAGACCCTCATGGTCAAGACCACCGCCGTCTTCCTCGGCCTCCCCACCCCCATGAAGCCCGGTGCCTCCTACACGATTAAATCCGCCCTCCAGGGCATCCCAACCGACGCTGTCACCTTCAACGATAAAGCCACCCTCTCCGACAACATCAAGGTCAACCAGGTCGGCTACCTCCCCGATCGCGCCAAATTCGCCTACCTCGGCCAATATGCCGGCACAAAGGGTCCGCTTCCCCTCACCGCGGCCTCCTTTGAACTTCTGGATTCCAACGGCAAATCCGTCTTCTCCGGCAAGCCCTCCCGCCGCATCATCAAACCCACCAAAGACGGACAACCTGTCGACGGCGACCAAAGCCTCATCCTCACCGGCCAGGAACTCTACGAGCTCGACTTCTCCTCCTTTAATACCCCCGGCACCTACCGCATCTACGTCCCCTCCGTCGGCCTCTCCTACCCCTTTGAGATCGGCTCCGCCGCTCTCAATGTCGCCTATATCAACCTCATGCGCGGCAATCTCATCCAGCGCTGCGGCTGCGACATCCCCCTCTCCATCACCCGCCACGGACACGACGCCTGCCACATCGACGACGCCTTCGTCGATCCCGCCGCACTCACCTCCGGCTTCATCCAGCAGCCCAGCAAAGACAACGCAGGCAAGCCCCTCGTCAAACCCCCGCTCTACAAACCCGTCCACGAAAAAGAACACCGCAAAGCCACCGGCGGCCATCACGACGCCGGCGACTACGGCAAATACACCTCCAACGGCTGCAACTTCATCGCCTATCCCCTCCAGCTCATGCGCCTCTATCCTGACAAATATCAGGAAGACAACCTTGGTGTTCCCAATTCCGGCAACTCCATCCCTGATGTCCTTGAAGAAGTGAAATGGGAGCTCGACTGGGTCGAGAACATGCAGGATGACGACGGCGGGGTCTTTGGCGTCATCCGCCCCAACTCCGGCGGCTACGAAAACTCCGTCCCCCCGCGCGAAAACAAGCGCTTCATGTTCCCCAAGGACACCAATTACACCGCCGCCTTCGCCGCCGCCCTCGCCCACGCTGGCACGCACCCGCAAATCAAAAAATACTACCCTGAGGACGCCAAACGCTATCTCGCCAAGGCCTTGAAGGCCTGGGCCTGGCTGGAAGTCAACAAAACCTACACCAAATACTGGCACTACGGCGCGCTTTTCGACGACCGCGACGAGCTCGCCTGGGCAGCCGTCGAGCTCTACGCCGCCACCGGTGACACCAAGTTCCACGATTACTTCCTCAACAACTTCAAACCCGAGGAAGCCCGCTGGGGCTGGGTCTTCCTCGTCGAATCCATCGGCCATGCCGCCCGCCGTTACGCCACCATGACTGAGCGCCCCACCGATCCCGCCATGAAGGAACGCTGCCGCCAGGTCATCTTCAAGGCCGCCGACGCACATGTCGCCAACACCAACGCCTTTCCCTACCGCATGGCCATGCCGCCCGACAGCCTACGCTTCGGCGCCTACGGCTGGTACTTCCCCGCCGCCCAATGGAGCTACGACATCCTCGTCGCCAACGCCCTCCAGCCAAAGCAGGAATACGTCGAAGCCGCCCTCCGTCAGGTCGATTACACCCTCGGCGCAAACCCCTTCGGCTACGCCTTAAACACCGGCATCGGCTTCAAACGCAACATCGAAATCGTACACAACCCCTCCAACTACGACCGCATCATCGAACCCGCGCCCGGCATCCCCAACGGCATCGGCTCCGCCGGATTCTACTGGCTCAACCAGTACGCCAAAACCCCCGGCGAAGGCGTCTTCCCCCAAAATTGGCCCCTCATGAACCGCTGGTACGACGGCTTCAACGTCAACACCGAATTCACCGTCGACATGTCCATCCGCGAAACCCTCACCCTCGGCTTTTTCGCCTATGTCCCCAACACCAAAACCACTCCGCCCACCGTCACCCTGAAGGCCGACAAGCTCGAAGGGCCCGCGCCCCTCAACATTAAATTCTCAGTCGAAGTCCCCACCGGCACCAAACCCCGCTACATCTTCTGGGATTTCGACGACGAGTCCTTCTCCTCCGACGCCTCACCCACCCATACCTTCACCGGCGATGGCCGCGAATACACCGTCTGCGTCACCATCATGGACCAGAACGGCAACCTCGCCTCGCAAACCGCCAAGGTCGTCTGCAAACGCCAATCCCTCTCTTACCCCGCCACCCCGCAGGGCGTTCAGAAATCCACTGTCCTCTATCTTCCCCTCGATGGCGACACCAAAGATGCTGGCCCTAATAAGCTCAAAGTTGAAACCATTATCGGCCGCCCCAACAACCTCCCAATGACTTTCACCGACAATCCCGGCTGGATGGCCAAGCCCGCGGGCAAAGCCCTCGTCATGAACGGCCGCGAGCAACTCAAAATCGCCATCCCCAACGCCATCGCCGTCCGCCCCGGCGCATCCATCACCATTCAGGCCATGCTCTACATCGAAGAATTCGCCGGCTGGGGCTGGGATGGCGATCCCACCTCCCTGGGACTCAACCTCGTCCCCAAACGGGATGACTCTTCCCTGAACATGCGCCAGGACAAATGGGACAAAAGCAACACCCCCCTCATCGGCGCAGGCAAAGGCTGGGTCGTCGAAAGCAAGAAACTCGGCCCCGCATTCCCCAGGTTCAAATGGGTCCAGTTCAAGCTCGCTTATGACGGCTCAGACAAAACCGAATTCTTCCTCGACGGCAAAAAACTCGGTGAAACATCCGGCATGGCCATCAGCCACGCCGCCCCCAACGACGCCGCCTTCTTCGTCGGCCCCTTCATCGGCATGGTCGACGACGTCAGCCTCACCATCGATTAAATGTTCGTAAGCCGGATGCCACGGGTCGGATTCTAATCAGACCCGTCCCATCCCTCTTCATCTTCGACCCTGGACACGGGACTCTGGACTCAGAACTTTCCTCTTCACCCCACATGCAACTCGTTGACCTGCCCATCCTGATGCACCACCAGCGCCGGCGCCACGCCAATGCACTGGCCCGGACCCATCTCGCCGTCCGCCCGGTTCAGCACCCGCTCGGCAGCCAGACGCCCCATCAGATGCCAGTTCACACTCAAGCCGATCCGCGGCCGCTGCTCATACCCCATCTGCCCCAGGAAAACCTGGTCCACCCACCCCAGGTCCCACGCTTCAAAATGCACCTGATCCAGCCGCGCCAGCCACTCCGGCAACACCGATTCACCCGCAACCGGATAAAGCAGTCCCGGGCTCACAATACTGTTCTCCACAAACACGGCGGTGATGTCCGGCGATTGCGCAATCAGCGCTTCCATGGCCGCGCGGCCCACGATCAATCCCGGCGCATTCTTGCGCTCAGTCACCATGCAGTCTTCCGCCCGCAGCGTCACCCCCGCGCTCTCCAGGGTGCATTTGAATCCCGCATACTTGCGCTCGCTGGCCGGGTCGCCCGACACGTTCCACCGCAGCGTACCGATCCGCTTATGCCCCTTGGAAAGCAGATACCGCGCGGCAAGCACGCCCCCGCGGAAATCATCTACCACCACAGCATCCACCGATTCATTCCGCTGCACATGCCCAAGCTGCACCGCCGCCACGTTCGCCGCCTTCAGCCGCGACACCACCGGGTTCACAAATTCCAGCAGGTTGGTGTCCAGCACCACGCCCGCCGGCTTGGCGGCCAGGATCGGGTCCAGTTGCTCATCAATATTCCGGTTCACATCCAGCGTCTCAAGCTGCACCGGTGCCTTGCGCGCCCGCACACCCTCGCGCAAACCCGTATGCTTGGCCAGAAACGGCCCGGACGTATGCGCCAGCGCCAGTTCCTGCAGGTTCATCAGGTAGATCACGCTCCGCCGCGACGTCCGCGGCGCATGCCCCGCCTGCCGCAGCAATCGCTCAATCTCTTTTCTTTTGTCCGCCGAAATGCGCCCCTTGCCGTTGAGCACATACGATACGCTCGACAGCGACACATCCGCCTTCTTGGCGATCTCCGCCAGCGGCAGACGCCTCCCAGAACGCTTTTTGCTCCCGCCTTCAGACATGCAATAACCCACCTTCTAAAAGAATCCTGCCAGAATCATAACCGGAGCCAAGCAAAGTGACCGCCACCCCCACCGGCTATACCCCCGCCCCCCATCCCGTTACCTCTCACGGCACACTCGCCTCCGTGCTCACCCACACCCATACCTACTCCGGCGTCTGGCACCACGGCGGCGCACTGCCCCCCCCCGATAATTACATCCAGCTCCGTGCCTGGTGCGCCCGCCGCGGCGTCAAAGCCCTCGGCATGGGCTCCCCCTACACACCCTTAAACGCCAAACACTACGGCTATTGCGAACATGAAGGCTACAACGACTACTTCACCCCCGGCAGCGATCTCCAGCTCTCCATGCGCGATCTCCCCGAGATCCAATCCATGCTCATGGCCGTCAACGCAGGCCAGAACCACACCCTCTTCTACCTCGACAACGAAACCCCCAAAACCCGCTTCGGCCATCTCTGGTGGCTCGGCTACCACTGCGACTTCCCCGCCTGGCACGACTACGACCAGCCGTTCGACCGCTGGATGACCCAGGACCAGATCCCCGGCTCTTTCGACGACGAAGCCGTCTCCTACCAGCGCCGACCCTACAGCCAGGTCTTCGACGCCCAGCACCGCCACGGCGCGGTCGGCGTCTGGGCACATCCCACAAGCTGGTGGCGCGACCGCGACGGCCGCTTCATCACCAACATCGCCGCCGAAATGCCCGCCCATGCCTACGCCGACGGCCGCATCGACGGCATGGTCGTCATGGGCTACCACGCCTTCCGCCCCGAATACCAGGCCCTCTGGTTCGCCTTGCTCGACCAGGGCTACTTCATCCCCGGCACCGCAGAAATGGATATGGGCTTGTCAGACTCCAAAGCCCAGAACGACGACCCCATCCGCCTCAGCTACATCCCCTCCAGCCTCCCTACCCCCACCCTCCATGAAGTTCGCCACGGCTTTAAGGACGGCACCCTCCTCTGCAGTTCCGGCCCCCTTTTGACCCTCACCCTCGACGGCAAATCCTCCGGCCAGGTCGCTTTCTCCACTCCCGGCCAAACCCACAAAGTCATCCTCCGCGTCGAATCAAACACCGAAAACCCAGGCCCCCTCGGTCGCCTCGACCTCATCACCCGCCACGGCAAAATCATTCACTCTCAAAACCATACACCCGAAGGCACTTACACCTTCGACATCCCCTGCGACACCCAGAACTCATACCTTATCGCACGCATCTTCGGCGCAAATGACAATCCGGTTGACCATAAAAACGTAAAGCTCCACGCCATCACCAATCCCGTCTATCTCCACCCAAAAGGGAGCTCCTTCAACAAGCCCGGCCACACCCGCCTCACCCTCAACCAGTCCGGCATCAATAACGCCGATAACTTCCAGATCCAAACCGGCGACGGCACCCTCCTGGATTCCGGCACCCTCACCTCCGCCGTCACCCTCAGCGCTCCCGCCAACGCCCGCGTCGCCCTTTTTTCCGGCACCACCCCCGTCGCCACCCGTTACCTCATCAATGACAACCCCAGCCTCATGGGCCTCATGCGCCACCTCTACCGGGGCCGCTTCCTCCAGACCCATCCCACATTGAACTCCGGTGAAGTCCCCGTCGAATGCTGGCAGCTCGATCAATTCCCAAAAGCCATGGATGCCCTCACCCTCGATGTTTGACCACAAGCGCACAACCCGCAATTCCGAATGGCACCGGTCGGATTCCGACCAAGCCAGAGGTTGGAGTACGCTCATCACGTCCCCCAGCACCAGCATCATCCGCCACCCTCACGGTCCGCATGCAATCGCCTTCTGCATTTGCTTATCCACCCACAACGCAAGCTCATCCTCCCCCATCCCCGCCGGTCGCTCCAGCACCGCCCACTTTTCTTCAAGCGACAATCGCTCTCCGATCTGCAATTCCTTCACCCGGCTCAGCGTCTCCAGCTCCCAGAATTCACGCGATTGGAAAAGCTGCACGCTCGACCGATCCGCATATTCCCCCACCTCCCCCGCCTCCTGCATCAGCGCCCGCACCAGCACGTGCTTCCCATACACCGCCGCCACCCACGTCCCCATCGTCCCCACTTTCCCTCCCACCCCTCCCGGACGCACCACCAGTGCCCGTGCATTCCCAGCCTTATCGTTCACCACCCGACATCCCTGCTTCCCATTCCCAAACCACATCACTTCCCCCAATCTTCCCGTCGTTTCCGCCAGCCCGATCATCCCAAACTCCCCCGCCTTCACCTGCGCCACGCCCCACACATGCACCGGCGCGGCTTTTCCATCCGCCATCCGCACCAGGCTCCAAGCCACACCCGCTTCCCGCTTATCTTCTTTCACCACCCACATCCGTATCGCCTGCACCCCCGCCGCCGGAATTCTTGTCTGCGCAAATCCCGTTGCACCCGCAATCGGCTTCTCTGCCTTCCACGGCAATCCTTCCAGATCATTCCCTGGCGGCCACACCCGCCCCAAATGCTTTCGCCAGCTCGCCTGCGGCAATACCCACACCTTATCCCCACCCCAGTCCACCCAACCCGTCCGCGGATCCGCCACAGGATTCGGGTTCATCCAGAAAAATGATTCGCCATCCGCTTCCAACGAAACAAATCGCCCCTTAGACTCGTCATACACAATCGATAGGCCGCCTGCTTCCGCTTTTGCAGGGACAGCCGTCGCCTCAGGCTCCACAGAAACCGGTTCCTTCGCACAACCAACCATCACGGCCAACACCAGAGCCAGTCCCGCCATTTCAAACTGCAAGCAGAACTTTCTCATTCATTGACCTTCCATCTGAAAAAAACGCTCGACCAAGTAACACTTCTCGATCACTATAAACGCCAGATACATGAACACTGTTAACCGCTCCACATCCCGTATCTTCGCCCCTCCGCTCCTGGCGCTCCTCTTGGCGATGACCTCTGCCCAGGCTCCCGCACCCCTTGATTCCTCTTCCCTCCCCTCCCCCGAATCCCAGCTTACCCTCGCCGCCCGCGAAATCAGCTATTTCGACTACCGCTCCGCCCAGCCCTACTTTGATCGCGCCCTCGCCCTCGCCGCCCCCAATTCCGACGCCTGGGCCCTGGCCCTCTACGGCAAAGCCACCTGCCTCTACAACATCACCCCCGTCTCAGCCGACAACATCACCCAGGCCGCCGCCCTCTACACCCAGGCCTGGAATGCCCGCCCCGATCACCGCGCCGGCCGCCTCTCCGCCCTGAATCTCGGCCGCATCGCTGAGCTGAAAGACTTCCTCGCCGATTCCTCCGACCTCCCCGCCGCCCGCACGTGGTACCAGGCCGTCATCGACAAAGCCCCCGACTCCCCCGAAGCAGACCAGGCCGTCCTCCGCCTCGCTGGCACCTACATCCAGACCTACGACAAAGCCGACTGCCTCAAAGGCATCGACATCCTCCAGAAACACCTCGCCTCCCACCCCGACAATCCCTTGGCCTCCGGCATGTACCTCTACATGGGCGACACTTACTTCTACCCCCTGGGCAACGACCGCGCCTCCCTCGACAGCTACCTTAAAGCCGACGCCAAAGGCCTCCCCCAGACCGGCAAGGAAGCCATTCTCTACTGGCGCATGGCCAACCTCGCCGATGCCCGCTTAAACGACCCCAAAACCGCCATCGCCTGCTACCGGAAAATCCTCCAGATCACCCCCACCTCAGGCAAAGCCTACGAAGCCGGCCTCGCCTTAAAACGCCTTTCTTCTGAACCTTCTTCAACCTCCCCCTCTTCGACCTCTCCCTCTTCGACGCAGGACACAGGACGCAGAACACAGGACGTCTCCTCTCCCCTTCCCTCTTCGACCCAGGACTCTCTCCCCCCGGAGGCCAAACCATGACCTCCCCAACTCCTTCTCCAACGCAGGACACAGGACGCAGGACGCAGGACGCCTCCAATCCCCTCACCCGCATCAGCTGGGTCGTCCTCGCCCTCACCTTCGTCCTCTGCGCCGCCCGCGTCCTTTTCCTCCAGCATCAAACCAGCGCCCCCAACGGCGAAGTCATCCGCATCGCCCACTGGCAGCTTGAAGCCGGCTACCGCGGCTCCATGGATCAGGCCATCAAGCGCTACGAAGCCTTGAACCCCGGCGTCAAAATCCTTCAGCTCGCCATCACCGAAAAAGTCTACGGCCAGTGGCTCAACACCCACCTTCTCGCCGGCACCGCCCCCGACATCTTTGAGCTGGGCAAGTCCAAAGTCCTCTCCAGCGACACCTACCTCCCCCGCTTCCTCGTCCCCCTCTCCGAAGCCGCACAGCGCCCCAACCCCTACAACAAAGGCACATCCGCCCAAAACCTCCGCTGGCGCGACACCTTCCGCGACGGCATGCGCTCCGGCCTCCACCCCATCACACAGGAATACTACTCCGCCCCCACCTGCCTCTTCACCGCCCGCATCTACATCAACACCAATCTTCTAAAAGAAGCCACCGGCTCGTCCGCCCCCCCTCAAACCCTCGCCCAGCTTCTCGACGCCGCGCAGAAAATGCGCGCCCTTAAAACACCCCTGGGCGAATCCATCGTCCCCATCGCCGGCGGTGCTGACTGCGCCCAGATCTTCCTCGGCGGCTACCTCGTCCCCTTCACCGCCACCTATGAAACCCTCCTGGATGCCGACCTCGACGGCACCGTCACCCCCCGCGAAGCCTTCGCAGGCTGGGCCACCGGCAAAATCTCCTTCACCACCCCCGGCCTCGCAGATTATTACCACGCCCTCCGCGCCATCACCACCCACTTCGCCCCCGGCTTCATGGCCATGGGCCGCGATCAGGCACTTTTCCTCTTCGTCCAGGGCCGCGCCGGCATGATCGCCGCCGGCTCCTGGGAATCCGATGGCCTCACCCGCAACGTCCCCTTCCCCGTCGCCGTCATCAATTTCCCCCTCCCCGCCCAGGGCGAACGCTTCTCCCAAGCCATCGCCGGAAAAGCCAACGAAGCAAGCCTCTCCGGTGGCAGCCCCCTGGGCGTTAACCGCGCCTCCCGCAATGCCGACCGCGCACTCGACTTCCTCCAGTTCCTCACCTCCGTCGAAGGTAACCAGCTCTTAAACGAAGGCTCCAACTGGGTTCCCGTCATCACCGACTCCAAGCCCACCCCGCAGGCCACCCCCTTCCTCCCCGGCACCGCCGGCTACACCGCCAAAGTCGACATCAAGTACGGCGTCGTCCCTTCCAGCATCTGGTCGGGCCAGCTCTGGCGATACCTCCAGGGCGAAATCACCGACGAAGCCTTCTTTGCCGCCGTGAACGACGCCCTCGCCGACACCCGCTACGGCGGCAAAAACGCATGGGCCATCGACTACGCCGACCAGCAGCAATGGGTCCGCCAGCAGGAACGCACCATCGCCGCCTTCACCCTCACCGATCTCCTTGAACCCTCCACCCCCGAAAAAATCAAACGCATGAACGCCGTCATCCTCGAACAGCAGCGCACCAACAACGCCGAGGAACTCCGCGCACGCTTCCAGGACACCTTTAACGAGCCCATCGGCAAACCCTGATGCCAGACCCAACACCCCTTATCCCGACGCCCCCTCCCCCCCGCAGGCGCACCCTCGCCCAGCGTGCCCGCCTCGGTGCCGGCTGGCTCATCCTCATCGCACTCATGCTCCCCACCCTCCTGGGCAAGCTCATCTTCGACCTCTGGCCCAAATTCTCCGCCATCCAGATGAGTTTCTATCAGTGGGACGGCGCGCTCGTCCGCGAATTCATCGGCATTCAAAACTACGTCCGCGCCTTCACCGCCGACCCCCTTTTCTGGCAGACCTTCTGGCTCATCGGCATCCTCATCACCGCAAACCTCATCAAGATGTGGCCCAGCATCCTCATCGCCGTCGTCATCCACCGCATCAAATCCGAAAAAGCCCAATACCTCTACCGCGTCCTCTTTGTCATCCCCATGGTCATCCCCGGCCTGGTCTGGCTCCTGGTCTGGAAGAGCTTTTACGAACCCACCTACGGCTTGTTCAACCAGCTCCTCCGCTTCACCGGCCTCATGAACGTCCTCCAGTGGCTTGATGTCAAAGCACCCCTCCTGAGCCACTTCCTGGCAGGCTGGTCCAGCACCCTCATCAACCCCTGGGCCGGGTCCTACGCCGGCCTCATCCTCATGGGCCTGGGCTTCCTGGTCATCGGCTCCGTCTCCACCGGCTCGGGCGCAACCTACCGCCAGCAGCTCACCCGCCGCTGGCCCATCATGCTCGTCTGGGCCATCATCACCGCCCTCATCGTCGGCCCCATCAAGGCCGCCACCCTCGCCATCCTTGTCGGCCTCACCAGCTCCGCCCTCCACAAGCCCCTCGATAAATTCACCTGGCCCAAAACCCTTCGCGCCATCGGCGCCGTCTCGCTCTTCCTGGGCCTGGCCCTCATGCTCCTCACCGATGTCTGGCACACCCCCACCAACGCCTTCGCCGAAGGCCAGCCCGCGTGGCTCGGCCACACCAAGCTCGTCATCCCCGCCATCCTCTTCTGGGGCTTCCCCTGGGTCGGCACGCTCGGCGTCCTGCTTTACCTCGCCGGCCTCCAGAGCATCTCCAAAGAGGTCTACGAAGCCGCCGATCTCGACGGCGCGGGCCCCGTCAAAAAATTCTTCTCCCTTGAGCTCCCCCTGGTCCTCTCCCAGGTCCGCATCAACCTCGTCTTCATGACCATCGGCACCCTCACCGACTACGGCTTGTTCCTCGTCCTCCTGGGCGCCGAAGGCGGCCCCAGCAACGTCGGCATGACCCCCGGCCTCTACATGTACCGCGAAGCCTTCGCCAACCAGCGCTTCGGCTACGCCTGCGCCCTGGGCATGGTCCTCTTCGTCTGCGTCCTGGGCATGACCATCGTCTACCAGAAATACGTGAGGGTCGATAAATGACACCCGCCGAAACAACCCCTCCGCCCCCCCGCATCATCCAGAACAAAGAGCCCTACGCATGGCTCTTTGAAACCCTGAAACACGCCGCCGTCTGGTTCGTCATCGGCACCGCCTTCTTCCCGCTCTATCTCATGCTCGTCGTCAGCGTCAAGGACAACGACCAGTTCATCAAAAACCCCTGGCTCCCCGATGCCCCCTCCCAGTGGCGCCTCTCCAACTGGTCTCACGCCTGGTACACCGTGCGCGATTCCATCGCCACTTCCATCGTCGTCTCCACCATGGCCACCGTCCTCTGCCTCTTCTTTGCCGTGCTCACCAGCTACGTCATCGCCCGCTATCGCTTCCGCGGCCGCGATTTGATTTATTACACCCTCATGGGCTCCATGTTCCTCCCCGGCACCGCCGCCACCCTCGTCACCCTCTTCACGCTTCTAAAATCCCTCAACCTCGTCAACAGCCTCTGGGCCCTCATCCTCGTGGGCACCATCGGCGGCCAGATCGGCTGCATCTTCATCCTCCGCCAGTTCATCGAAGACATCCCCAAGGAACTCTTTGAATCCGCCCAGGTCGACGGCGCCGGCCATCTGGCCCAGATCCGCCATGTCCTTCTGCCCGTCTGCACCCCCGTCCTGGGCACCCTCGCCATCATGGAATTCTTCAGCAACTGGAACCAGCTCATCCTCCCCCTGGTCATCCTCCGCGACGACCAGAAACTCACCCTCCCCGTCGCCCTCATGCGCATGGACGGCGAATACGTCAAGCAATGGGGCGAGCTCATGGCCGGTTACGCCATCGGCTCGGTCCCCCTCTTAATCCTCTTCGCCCTCTGCATGCGCATGTTCGTCAAGGGCCTCACCGCCGGAGCCGTCAAAGGATGACCCTCTTCAACATCTGACATCCCTCTTCTCCGACCAGACCCCAGACCCTGAACCCCAGACCCTTTTTGGAACCCCCCATGGCCTCCGTCTCCCTCAAAAACATCTGGAAGGTCTACGACAACGGCTATCAAGCCGTCAAAGGCCTCAACCTTGAAATCGCCGACGGCGAGCTCATCGTCCTCGTCGGCCCCTCCGGCTGCGGCAAATCCACCACCCTCCGCATGGTCGCCGGCCTTGAAGACGTCTCCTCCGGCGACATCCTGATCGGCTCGCGCAACGTCACCGACACCCAGCCCAAAGACCGCGACATCGCCATGGTCTTCCAGTCCTACGCCCTCTACCCCCACATGACCTGCTACGACAATATGGCCTTCGGCCTCCGCCTGAAAGGCATGAAGGAATCCGACATCGACGCCCGCATTCGCGCCACCGCTGAAAAAGTCGAAATCACCCGCCTCCTGGATAAAAAACCCAAAACCCTCTCCGGCGGCCAGCGCCAGCGCATCGCCCTGGGCCGCGCCATGGTCCGCGAACCCGCCGTCTTCCTCTTCGACGAACCCCTCTCCAACCTCGACGCGCGCCTCCGCCTCGAAACGCGCGGCCAGATCAAACGCCTCCAGCAGGAACTCAAAACCACCGCCGTCTACGTCACCCACGACCAGGAAGAAGCCATGACCCTCGGCGACCGCATCGTCGTCATGAACGATGGCATCATCCAGCAGGCCGACACCCCCTTGAACGTCTACCGCAAACCCGCCAACCGCTTCGTCGCCTCCTTTATCGGCTCACCCCCCATGAACCTCATCGAAGGCGCTTTTGAGGTCACCCACCCCGGCCAGACCCGCTTCACTGGCCCCGCCGGCCTCCTCCTCACCGTCACCCTCGAAAACACATCCCTCCCCGTCGGCGCCAAAGCTCCCTGCACCTTGGGCTTCCGCCCTGAAACCATCACCCTCGCTCCATCCGCCATCCCCGGCCAGACCATCCCCTGCACCGTCGATGTCCTCGAACAGCTCGGCGACCGTGTCCTCGTTCAACTCATCGGCCCTGGCGATTCCCGCCTCACCGCCTCCGTCGGCCCCGACACCCACGCCGCCCCCGGCGATCACTGGCACCTCTCCCTCGAGCCCGGCACCGCCCACCTCTTCCGCACCGACACCCCCGGCTCCCCCCGCGTCTGAACAGCAAAAGGGTCTCTATGCGAATCCCATCAGCCCCATGGCTTCGCATTCAACCGCTCTCTAAGAAGGAACGCAGAAAGAATCATTTGTTTTGACGTCGCCTGGTCAATTCAGGTGGGACAAAAGATTGACGCAAATTAGTCAGAATCAACAAAAATAACGCTGTCTTTGTGAATTCTTCGAGATCTTTGTCAATCTTTGTCTAAATCGATTGACCCTAACCGGATGGATACTCACTTCCCCAGCAGTTCCTTGAGCATCTTCCTCCCATACCCCGTCATCCTCCCCCAGTCAGCCGCCCCATCCGTCCTCACCTTCGCCAGGTAGATGTCGCTCGCGCTCTCCATGTCCTCAAAACCCGGCTGGTCCACATACGCATGCTGCGAGTAATAGCTCACCAGCATCACCCCCGGCTCAATCGACAACATCCCCGCATAGCTGCAATCCGCCGCGCTCGGCAGCGCCAGGTAATCCACCCAATACCCCCCCTCCATCACCCACATGTGCGTCCGCAGCGTGTCCCGCCGTTCATACACCGTCCCATACCGGTCGCTCGATGGCCGCATCCGTCCCACCATGAACAACCGCCCGTCCACCTTCTTGATGTTCTGCCCCTGCACAATCATCCCCCGCCCGCGCGGCGTTGACCACTCACTGAAATCGCCCGTCGAAGTCGAGTGCAGCATGTGCCCCGGTTGCGTCTCCCGCCTGGTAAACGCATGCAGCGTCCCCGCCTCATCCTGATAAAGCTGCGTTTCATTGCCCCCCAGCGCCGCCACGATGTCCGACCGCTTGCGCCAAGTCAGCCCATCCGTCGATGACACCAGTTCCACCATCCACGCATCATCCGGGAAGCTCCCATCCGGCCGCCCCTTGGAATAATCCACCGTATAGGCGGGAGACAGCAATTCATTCCCCACCGCGATGGGCCGCCAGAACCGCCACTTGGGCCGGAATGTTGGCTGCGCCTCCGACCACGTCACCCCGTCGTCCGTCCACGCCACATATTCCTGCTGCGTCGCCTTGTTGAGCTTGTCGGCCCGCTCAAACGACCCGCCGAACATGTAGAGCCGCCCCTTGAGCTCCACCATGTGTCCCTCATAAAAATTGCGCCCGCCTGAAAACGGGCTCACCGCCTTCTCCCATGTCTCACCATCCGTCGACGTCAGCAGCACAATCGACCCATCCCCCCGCCCATGTCCCGAAGAAGACCGGTACGTCAGGTAATAACGCCCGTGAAAAGAGTAAAGATCCGTAAAAGCGTTATGCCGCCCATCGGCAACCAGTCGTGTAAGGTTCTGCAACATAAGGTTTGTCTCAATCAATCCTGTTAAATTCCGTCGAAAAGAGTCTCATCCCACAGCACATTCCGCCCCCACCTCTGCCTCTGCCAATACCCAATACCCAGAACCCAATACCCATCTTCTCCTCACGGCATCGCATACGGCATCTTCTGGTCCTTCATCGATCCCATCGAAACGAAATAATCCGGTGTGAACCCCGACACATGCCCATCCATCGCCAGCACATTCCCCACATTCTTATGCGGGTGCCCCAGGAAATAACGCGTCGCATCCGTCGGGTTGAAGTACCGGTAATCCGGCAGCGTGCTCGTCGGCGGGCCCGACGTCGGATTATGCCCCGCCGCCCGCGCCCGCAAGTCATAAAACGACACAATAATGCTCGGCGCAA
This sequence comes from uncultured Phycisphaeraceae bacterium, assembly GCA_964527265.1. GTDB lineage: Bacteria > Planctomycetota > Phycisphaerae > Phycisphaerales > Phycisphaeraceae > CAZGOM01. The sequence goes on from CAZGOM010000088.1 coordinate 20,719, forward strand.
CAATGTCGGAATACCGCGTCGAATGCGTCGCCGCCCCCCCGTGAATCGACCCGTTCATCCCATACCCCATCATGTACCCCGCAAAACCTTTGTAGTTCGTCACCGTCGGGCTGATGTAAAACCCCGACGCAGGCGGCATGTCCAGCCGCTCGTTCTCCGGGCAATACATCACCTTCTGCGCCCAGGTCGTCGTCTTCATCGGCCCCAGGTACGGCACAAGAATCTCCTCCACCGTATACGACGCCGTCGCCCCCGGCACCGCATAATCACGCCAGTCATTCGCATACGTCCGGTCCGCAATCCCGATCTGCCTTAAATTCGCCTTGCACAACGCAGACCGCGCAGTCATCCGCGATGTCTCCAGCGCCGGCACCATCAGCGAAATAAGCAGCCCGATGATGGTGATCACCACCAGCAGCTCAATCAGCGTGAAGCCCGTCGTGTGTTGTGTTCGCATAGTCCAGCGTCCAATCTTTGTGCCATGCTCTCGTCTTCGTGAGCATGTCTTCATCTTCTGTGCGTTCCTCATCGTCTCCGGCTTGAAAGACCACAAGACTCTCAAACATTCCCCGATCATTCGTTCATGAATGCACGCCCAGCGTCGATCCTTCCAGCATCACCGCCTCCACCGGATCAACCACCCCCACCGGCGCCGCTCCACCCGAAAGCCGCGCCGCCAGCCGGCCGGAGGCAATCCGCGCCACCTTTGCGATCTGCGCGCTCACCCCTGTGAATCGCGTCGGTCCCGGCTCCACACCCACAAAAACCAGCGAAATATCTTCCGGCACGCGCCACCCCAGGCTCTGCAGCGTGTCCGCCGCCTCCACCACCGCCTCATACCCCCAGCACACAAACAGCGTCGGCGGCGTCTTCCCCGCCATCGCCTGCGTCACCCGCTGCCGCACCGTCTGCATGTCAAAGTACGAACACGTCTCCACCTTCAATTCCAACCCCTCGATCTCCGGCGTCGGGGTCGGCGTCATCTTCACCCCCTCCAGCAACCCCGGCTCAAACACCCCCCGCAGCAGCACTGCACGCGTGTGCCCCAGCCCCCGCGCCTTGCGCAGCACCGCCTCCACCTCCGTGTAGTACCGCCCCACCACCCGGTCAATCCGCCCATCCTCATACGCAAAGTTGATCGCCATCATCGGCATCCCCTCCTCCAGCATCGCCCTCAGCCACGGCGCAGGAAGCGGGCTCGCCAGCAGCAATCCCTTAAGCCCAAACCGCTTCACCAGCGCCCGCAGCGACCCCGCCGGGTTGGCCCCCCGCGCGATCTGCCCCAAAGGCAGCAGCACCGGCTGGATATCCCCCCGCCCCAACCCCGATTCAATCCCCTTTAAAAGCTGCGCCGAAAAACTGTTCGTCAGATTCACCAGGTCGTGATAAATCACCCCCACATACGACACCTTGATCAAATGAGCCCCATCGCTCACAAACGTCCCCCGCCCCTGAATTCGCGTCACCAACCCCTGCTCCGACAAATGATTCAAACACCGCCGCGCCGTCGTCGCCGAAACCTTGAACTCCGCAATCAAATCCGATTCCGAAGGCGCCACATCCCCCGGCAAAAGCTTCCCCGTCTCAATCCGCTCCATCAACACATCCAGAATCTGCCGATACACCGGCGCCTCTTTGCCCGCGTCCTTCGCCACCCCCCGCACCAACTCTTGATCACTTGGAATGATGTTCATGTCTAACTTATAACACTAACTTAACCCCCGAGTCAAGAAAATT
>CAZGOM010000089.1:0-22046 GCA_964527265.1 uncultured Phycisphaeraceae bacterium
TGACGATGGAGAGGATGGGGCGCAGCAGGTTGTGCTGGGGGAGGCGGATTTCAAATTGTGTGGAGTGGACGGCGCAGGCGAGGCCGCCGGATCCGGCGGCGATGTAGTAGCGGGTGAGTGCGCGCATGTAGCGCTCGCTGAGCTTGCCGTCGTTGTCGAGGGGGAGTGGCTGTGCGGGGATGCAGACGCCCTTGCGGAGTTGTGCGAGGATTTCGGGCTTGGGCATGGGGAGGTTGGGCATGGTGGGTTCCTTGAAAATCAGGCCTTATAGGATATCGGTTTTGGGTGTGGTGTGGGGAGCCGTGTGCAATGCATAGTTGAGGGCGCAAGGCCCTGGCGGCTAAAGGTCGTATTTTCGAGGTGTGGATGAAGGATTGAAGAAGAGGGTGGAGGCAGAGGTTTGATCCGTTTTTTTAGCGGGGTGCTTGTTTGCACCAGAAATAGTAGCGGTTGTATTCGTTGCCGGAGGCAGTCCAGCCGTCGGGTGAGGAGCCGGACGAGATGTTGTAGGGGTAGTCTTCGACGTGGGTGGCAGAGTAGGTAAGTTCTGGTTTGAAGACGGCTTTTGCGGCGTCGGGCCAGATGTGCCATTCGATGTGATAGTCTTCCCAGAGGGTGTTGCCGCTGTCGGAGTCGATGAGGTTGTCGGTGCGGCTCAGTGTGAGTTAGCTGGTGGTTTAGCCGCGCGGGGCCTGTTTGCACCAGAAGTAGTAGCGGTTGAATTCGTTTCCGGAGGCGGTCCAGCCTTCGGGTGCGGAGGTGTTGGAGATATCGAGGGGGTAGAGCTTGACTTGGGTGACGGTGTAATTTTCGGGTTCGAAGACGCGTTTTGCGGCGTCCGGCCAGGCGTGCCATTCGAGGTGGTAGTCTTCCCAGAGGGTGTGCCCGCCGTCGGAATCGATGAGATTTGATTGGCGGTCGACGGCGTTGGAGGCGTTGTGGGGTGCGATGCGGTAGGGAGAGGCGTGGTCGGTGGATTGGAGGTAGTCGGCGAGGAGTGGCTGGGCGTAGAGTGGGTCGAAGGTTTTGCCGGCGGCGTTTCTGTAGATGGTGCCGCGCAGGGCGATGTTGCTGGTGGCAGCGGGCATGTAGACGGCGGGACCGGGGGTGAGTTTGACGAAGCCGTTGGGGTTGATGGAGCCTGGGGGAGTAGAGCGGCCGGCCATGTAGCCGGAGGCGGCGTAGAGGTTGTCGAGAAGGGGGGAGGTGTATGCCCATTCAAAGGTGGTTTTGTCAGGCTTGGCGACGGAGGGGCAATAGCGTGCTGCGGGGGGCCAGTAGGCTTCGAGGGCCTGGGAGTAAGTGAGGGAGGCATTAAGCTTCCAGCGGAGGCTGCTGGTGGGGGTGGCGCCGGTTTTGGGTTCGATGCGGATGAGCCATTGGTTGTAGTCTGCGCGGTATGCGCCAAAGCCGATGGAGGCCTGGCGCATGACTGAGCCGCACTGAACTTTGACAGCGAGGCGGCGGGAAGCGGAGATTGCTGGGAGCATGAGAGCAAGAAGAAGGGAGATGATGGAGATGACGACAAGGAGCTCGATGAGTGTGAAGGCGCGGGTATGAGGGTGGGAGTTGAGAGAGGCGGGCATGGTCGAATTCCTTATGGGCAGATGAAACGGCAGGATGTGATGATGTGGAATTTTCAGCCCGGATTTATTTACTTTATACGTAAGAGGAATGAATTTAATATGATCGCGGGAAAGTTGCAAAGGATTTCTTTTATGGGATTTGAATTTGGCGAAGGCGTGGCGGAATACGAGAAGAAGGCACATCCCAGGGTGGTTTGGTGGGCGGGTGGGCGGAAACGGTTATTGGAACTCACGGAACGGGGTGATTTTGCACCGGTGCGTGCGGCGCTTGTGGCGGGGGCGCGAGGCGACGCAGGGAAGATTCACGGGGGTTTGACGGATGGGCTGATTCCACTTGAAAAGGTGCATGCGGCGGCGCCGGTGAAACTTGAGAGGCTTGCGACCGCGGCATGGCTGGAGGGGGAAGATGAAGGGTTGTTTGATGCAACGGTGAAGTGCGTGCGGTGGATGCTGGAGAGCTATGAGGCGCAGGGGCAGCGGGACTATGTGGATGCGGGTGGGCATGGGCTGGCACTGGCGTATGACCTTTTGCATGGTCGGCTTTCGGAAACGGATCGGGTGAAGCTGGCGCGGTGGCTGGTGGAGAAGGGGGTGCGGAGGCCGCTGGCGCGGGTGGAGCCGATTTACCTGAGATGCGCGGGTGGGAATATGGCGTTGGTGGCGATGGGGCAGGCGCTGGTGAATCTGCTTGCGGTGTGGGGGGATGCGGAGGCTGGGGAGATGTGTCGTGAACGGGAGTTGCTGGTGCGTTACCTGGATGCGTCGCTTCAGACGACGACGGGGCCACAAGGGTATCCGGCAGAGGATATCGGTTATGGGACGGCGTGTGCGGCGCGGCTTGCGGTGTATGCCGGTCTGGCGGGACGGGCGGGCTGGTATGACTTGGAGAAATGCTGCCCGCAGTTTTTGAAGTTTGGGCGTGCGATGCTGCATTTTGTGCAGCCGTGGGGGGAGAACCTGACAAACACGGGTGACCACGGGGATGACTTTGCGTTGCGGGAGTTTGTGCTGGCGCGGCAGGCGAAGATCAATAACGACCCGGTCTTGCTGTGGTTGTCCGGGACGCTTTCGTATGGCGGGCATCTGGGGTATCCGGAGGTGAGGCTGGCGGATGGGCGGAATGTGCCGGCGTCGTGGCAGAGCCTTGCGGTGCTGGAGGAGATGGGGGTGAGACCCAGAGCGCCTGAGGACGGGGTGGACGGGACGGCGTATTGCGATATGAGCCGTGGGTTGGTGAGTTTTCGGTCGGGATGGGGACGAGATGCGACGTATCTGCATCTGGACGGGGCGCAACGGCCTTCGGAAGCAGCCGGGCATGAGCATGATTCTGGAGGTCATTTTGGGTTGAGCGCGGTGGGGGAGTATTTCGGGATCAGCCCTGGGCGGTACAACATGGAGCAGAGCGGGCACAACGTGGTGCTTGTGGATGGGAAGTCGGGGCAATCGACGGAAGGGGAATGGCGGGCGACGTATTACCGTGGGCGTCTGACGGGGTTTCATCCGGATGGTTTTGTGGACAGCGCGTCTTGCGATAACTCGCAGCAGTCGAATTGCTATTGGTCGTATCGGACGGTGGGGCTGGTGAAGGGGGAGGGGATGCCGGCGTATGCGTGGACGCTGGATGATGTGAATGCGGACCACGGGAAGGTGATGCCGCGGGAATATTGGTGGACGATGCATACGAGCCCGGGGAATGAGATTCGCGTGGGCGAGGGTTGTGCGACGGTGGTGGGTCGAAGGGAGGGAGGGATGCTGGATTTGTTCTGGGCGACGCCGGATTCGGCGACGCTGCCTGCGCCGTACGAGGTGAGTGTGATGGCGGACGAGGCGACGCCGAGTTCCTATAAGTATGTGACGGAGGCGATGGTGGCGGATCAGAGGAGGAGGCAGAAGGATGCGCCGTGGAAGCAGTTGCATCATGCGGTGTATTTCAGGCCGCGGGTGGTGGCTAAGGTGCTGGGCCCGAACGGGAAGTTTTTGACGTTGATGGTGCCGCGTGCGAAGGGGGCGGAGGCGCCGGTGTTTAAGCGGCTGGCGAATCTGGATGGGCAGATCGCGGTGAGCCTGAGGGTGGGCGATCTGGAGGACACGATCATTTACGCGTTTGGGCACAGACTACTGATTGCGGGGGAGATTGATTTGCGTGGAGAGTGGGTGGTGGAGCGGCGGCGTGTGTCGACGGGTGAGATGGTGGCGAGGCGGGTGTTTGGATGAGGGACGGCCGGGGATGGAAATAAGACACTGGCGCAGACGCCAGTGGCATCTAGTGGTCTTTGAAGTGAAAAAATGATGGATGGAAGAAGCAGAAAAGACATGCTCACCCGGACGAGAGCATGGCACACAGAAAAGTCGATCCGTCAATTGACATTTGAAAGACCACTAGATTGGTGTGGCAGTGGGTTGGGGGGCAGGGAAGCTGGGATCAGCGTTTGTAGACGTGGCCCTTGGTGGGGGTGAGGCAGTGTTCGTTGAGCATGTTGCGGAAATGGCCGGGAGGGACAAAGGGGTCCTGGCCGGCCATCCAGAGCCACATTTCTTTGCGGAGCTCGTATTCCTTGTAGTGATCGCTGGTGTAGGAATTGGGAGCGCCGACGGTGTTGCCGATCCTGGGGCCGGCGATGTGGCCGATGGTTTTGGGGTCGTGGTTCCAGGAGGGAGCGGTGGGCTCGCTCTGGCGGTCGAAGAGGAACTTAAGCATGTGGCGGTGTTTGGTGGAGCGGTTGAGCGTGCCGGCGTGCCAGAGGTCGTAGTGGGTGATGGCGACGGTGCCGGCGGGGACGGCGAGGTACATGGCGCCTTTGATGTTGGTGTAGTTGGCCATGAAGTCGTTGGGAGCGTTGCGGATGTGTGAGCCGGGGAGGATGGCGGTGGGGCCCATGTCGAGGGAGACGTCCTGGGGGTAGTACATGGCGAGGCAGGTCCAGACCTGGCGGTTGCGGACGTTTGTGCCGTCCTGGTGCCAGCCTTGACTCCATAAGGTGTTGGCTTTGATGGTGTGGAGGTGGCGATGGGGGTTCATGGCGTAGTCATGGCCGAGGATGCTGGCAAGCGCACCGGTGAGGATGGGCGTGCTGTATACCTCTTTGAGGGCGGGGACCATTTCGTAGATGTTGTTGCCGGGGTTGCGCTCGATGGCAGAGCATTGGGCGTAGACCTCGTCGTGGAAGGATTTGGGCTGGGGGAGGGTGACGAGGTGATAGCCGCTTATGACGAATTCGAGGAGTTGGGTGTCGTTGAGGAGGTATTTGGGGTCGTGCATGGGGGAGTCCGGGTCTGTGTGTGGGGGGAGAAGATGTCCTGAGTCCTGCGTCTTTAGGCTTGTGTCGAAGAGGGGAGTGGATGGCAGATCAGATAAGTTTTTCGAGGATGAATTCAAAGCCGAGGATGTCCATTTCGCGGTCGTCGAAGGGGGAGCGCTGGTCGGGGAAGTGGATGATGCGCCAGCCGTCGAGCATGGCCTGCTTGACGGTTTGGTAGGGGAGTTCGGGTGCGGTGGGATCGATTTGTGTGGTGGAGTTGGGATCGGGTTCGTAGAGGGTGGCGTTTAAGAGGGGAGAGGTGATGGCGACGGATTTAGAGTGGAGGTAAAGGAGGCGCTGGCGTGTGGGTGCGGGGGATGCCGCGGCGCGCTCGAGCTCATCAAGGCGGGCGGAGGAGAGCTTGCCCTGGCTGAGTTCAGCGCGGGCGATGTCGAAGAGGGAGGCGAGTGCTGGGGAAGTCATGGGGTTGGTTTCTCAGGAGTTTGGAAAGAGGACGTCGGCGACGAGGTTGCCGCTGCGTTTGATGTGCTGGGCCATGGTGTCCTGGGCGGTTTGGGCGTCGTTGGCCATGAGGGCATCGACGATTTTGAGGTGCTCAGGGAGTGCGAGGCGGAGGGCCTGGTGATGGTCGCCAACGGCGACGCGGACGGCTTGGAGGAAGCCTCGGAGGAGTGAGATTTCGCGCATGAGGCGGTGGTTATCGGAGTGGCGTGCGATGAGATCGTGAAGGCGGCGGTCGAGGGCCATGGCGCGTTTGGACCAGTCCGGCCCGTCCTGGCGGCTAAGAAGGGTGAGTCGAACGTGGAGGGATTCGAGCTTGAGGGGGTTGATTTTGCCGCAGGCGAGGCGTGTGGCGGCGGATTCAAGGATGGTGCGGAGTTCGTAGATGTCGAGGAGTTCTTTGCGGCCGAAAGGGTTTAGGACAGCGCCGCGGTTGGGGCGAAGTTCGACGAAGCCTGCGGCGGCGAGTTCAGCGAGTGCTTCGCGGACGGGGGTACGGCTGACGTCGTATTGGGTGGCGAGGTCTTGTTCGACGAGGCGGTGCCCGGGGGGGAACTTGCCGCGGATGACGTCATCAAGGATGCGGAGTGTGAGGTTCCGTCGGAAGGTGGGTGATTCGGTTTGGGATTGTATACCAAAAGTCATTATTTGGAAGATTACATACAAATTTTGGGAAGGTCAAGGGGGAGGAAATCATCCGTCCTGTGTCGAAGAGGGAGGAGAGTCCCGGGTCCCGAGTCCCGGGTCCCGAGTCCCGAGTCCCGAGTCCCGGGTCCCGGGTCCCGGGTCCCGGGTCCCGAGTCCCGAGTCCCGGGTCCCGGGTCCCGAGTCCCGAGTCCCGAGTCCCGAGTCCAGAGTCCAGAGTCCAGAGTCCAGAGTGAAGTCCGGGGTTGGATGTGCGAATTGTGATTGTGGGTTTTGTTTGTGGCAGGGAAACGAAGACAGCCCGCCTTACGGCGGGCTGTGTGATGGAGATTGGGTAGTTTTATTTTAGAAGCCGGGTTCGATGCCGGCTTTTTTGAGTTGTTCGCGGGCGATCTGGGCGGTGACGGGGTAATAGCCTTCGGCGGCGACGAGCTGCTGTCCCTGCTTGCTGTAGATGAAGCGGATGTATTCGCGCTGGAGGTCTGTGAGCTTGGAGGGGGAGCCGGGGGTGGCTGCGGAGATATCGACGGCGATGTAGAGGTAACGGGCGAGGGGGTAGGTGCCGGCGTAGGCGGTGGAGGAATCGGCGATGATGAAGGGTTTGCCAGCCGCGTCGGCGAGGGGGACGGCGGCGACGCCGGGGGTTTTATAGGCGATGCCGGAGAAGCCGATGGCGCCGGGGTTGATTTCGACGGTGGCGACGACTTCGTGGCTACCGACTTTTTCCTGATTGGTTTCTTTGAAGGCACCCTTTTTCATGACGTGTTCCTTGAAGAAGACATACGTGCCTGAGGTTTTATTGCGGCTGACGACCTGGATGGGCAGGTCTGCGTAAGGGCCGGTTAAGCCGAGCTGACCCCACGTGGTGATGTCCTTAGCGCCCAGGAGGCGAGAGGAGGAAAAGATGGCGTCGAGCTGAGGGAAGGTGAGGCCGGTTTTAGCGATGGGGTTGTCTTTATGGACATAGACGGCGAGGGCATCGACGGCGACAGGGAGGAGGGTGGGCTCGTAGCCTTTGCGGGCGACGAAGGTTTTGAGCTCGGCTTCGTTCAACTTGCGGCTCATGGGGCCGAAGTCTGCCGCGCCGTCGAGGAGGGCGGGGATGGCGGTGCCGGAGCCTTTGCCTTCGTGGAGGTAGACGAGGCTGGTGTGGTGCTTTGCGAAGGCGGGCCACCAGTGGTTGACGAGGTTGTCCATGGAGTCGGAGCCGACGGTGCGGCCGCGGGCGTCGAGCTTGGTTTGGGGTGCGTAGTCGGGGAAGGCGAGATCGACCATGACGGTGGCGGCGGCTGGAGTGGGGGCAACAGGCGCGGGAGCCGGAGCGGGAGTGGCGACGACTGCTGGAGCGGGGGCAGGGACTGGGGTTGGAGCCGGAGCGGGTTTGGGGGTGGCTGCGGCTGCGGTGGCATTGGCGCGAGAGCGGGCGAGGGTTTCTTGGACGTCAAAGCCGAGGGGAGTGACGAGGGATTTGCGTTCGGTGGACTGGGTGGCGGGCTGAGTTTCGGGTTGGTGGGATTGGCAACCTGCGAGGGCGGCGAGGAGGAGGGTGGTGAGGGGAACGGTGCGACGCATAGTGGGATCTCCTGTGTGTTTTGAACAGGAGGGTAGCTGTGGTGTGTTGAGGGGCGGTTGGGGGGATGTTGGTTTGGTGTGAGAGTGTTGCGGGGACCGGGTATAGAGCAGGGGATCAGGAGAGGAAGAGAGCAGGGGAGGAAGCAGAGGGCTTGGGAAATGGTGGAGGCGCGAGCAAGACACACCGTAAACGAAGACGTTTACAGTGTGCCACCCGGAAAGGGAGGTTATTCGGTTTCGAGGACGATGCGGAAGCCGATGTAATTGGCTTTGAGGACGGGGGAATAGAAGGAGCGGTTGGCGGAGCGGGCCTGGGTTGCGTAGTGCTTCCAGGAGCCGCCGCGGAGGACACGGGCGGCTTGTTCGGGGGGGCCGGTGAATTCAGTGGATTTGGGGTCGGCAGAGTCGGTGATGGGATAGGGGTTGTAGAAGTCGCTGGTCCATTCCATGACGTTGCCGTGCATGTCTTTGAGGTTCCAGGCGTTTGCGGCGAAGGTGCCGACGAGGAGTGTTTTCATGCGTGAGAGTGAGCGGGGGACGCCGGGGAAGGGGTCGTAGCCGTCGATATTGGCCTGGAGCGCGGTGAGGGCGGGACCGGTGTTGAAGGCGTCGGTGGAACCGGCGCGGGCGGCGTATTCCCACTCGGCTTCGGTGGGGAGGCGGTATTTCTTGTTTTCGAGCGCGCTGAGGCGTTTGCAGAAGTCGAGGGTTTCCTGATAGGAGATGCCGTCGGCGGGGAGGTCGTCGCCGAGGAAGCGATTGCCGCGTTGGTCGTCGGGGTGGACACCATCGGGGCTTTTGTAGTCTTTGCCCATAACTTGGAACCACTGGGCCTGGGTGACTTCGGTGACGCCCATGAAGAAGGGGCGGGTGATCTTGACTTTGTGCTGGCGTTCGTCGTCCTTACGGCCGGGCTCAGTGGCGGGAGAGCCCATTGTGAATTCGCCAGAGGGGATGTAGGCGAGGGCCATTTTGATGGAATTGGTGATGGTCTGGCCGGGTTTGAGGAGGTAGTAGGCTTTGATTTTGGTTTGGAGCTGGAGGGCTTCGGGGTTGTTGGGGGAGAGTGTCAGAATTTGGTTGAGGGTGTCGAGGGCAGCTTTGCCGCGTTCGGGGGAGTCGTTCTGGTGGGCGGCGGCGAGGAGCTGAGTGATCTTGGCTTGGGTTTGTGCGGCTTCCTGCGATTTTGCGAGGCGGGCGGATTGGATGGCGGCGTCAAGAGCAGAGGAAGCGCTGCGGAGGGATTCAACGGCGGCGGCAGGATCTTGTTTTTGGGCGGACTGATCGGCCTGAGTGAGGAGCGACTGAACCTTTGCGGTTGACTCCGGGGCGTAGCGCTCAGCGAGGCGGGCATCGGCGGAAACCATGGATTGGGTGAGTGCCTGACGCTGCTGCCGGAAGGCGGACCAGGGGGCGGCCTGCGATTTTGCCTGAGAATATTGGGAGGCTGCGTTGTTCCAGGCGGTTTGGGCGGTGGCGAAATCGCCCAGGGCGTAAGCGCGCTGGGCCTGGGCGTCGGACTGGCTGGCCTTGGAGATGATTTCGGCGGCCTCGCGCTGCGCACCGGCATCGCTGGCGGCACGTGCAGCTTCGGCGGCGGTCTTGGAAACGCTTAAGGCACGGAGACGCTGAGCGTCGAGCAGGACGAGAGCGTTGGCTTTTTCAAGTAGTGGGCCGGTGAGATCCCGGGCGCGGGCGGTGTTGCCCTGACGGAGTTCCTGCTCGGCCTGGGCCTTGAGCTGAAGGAGTTCGGCGTAGGGTACGGCGATGCCGGGCTCCTGTGAAACTGCGGCCAATGGTGCGACGAGGGTGGAGGCTTCTTCGATGAGCGTTTGGGCTTCGTCGACTTTGGTGGGCGTGGTGGGAGCAGGTGTCGCAGGCGCGGGATCGGGTGTACGGGTAGCTGTCCAGATGGCGAGAGAGAGGACTGAGAGAGAGACGACCAGAAGCGCGGTGGCGCCTGCGAGGAGTTTGCGGTTACGTGCTTCGATGGCGGGGTCGGAGAGCGCTGCTGCGCTAGCGAGGGAGGCATTTCCGGATGCGGTTCCAATCGGAGAGGCTTTGGGGGCAGGTGTATTGTTAGTGGGGGGCAGCGGCGTATGGGCTGTGCGATGGCTGGGGCCTTCAGGCAGGATAATGGCGGGGATCTGGCCGGTGAGGGTGGAGTTCAAATCGATGCCAGCAGAGGCCATTTCAGTGGTGAGGGCGTGGGCGATCTGGATGGCGGTGGGGCGGTCGGCGGGGCGCTTGGCCATGGCCTGCATGATGAGTTTTGCGATGGATTCGGAGGCGGAGGGGCAAAGATCGCGGACATCTGGAATGGGAGACTTCAAGTGGAGGTCGTAGTATTCCTTGCGGTCAGCGGTCAAATACGGAGGGCGGGCGGCGAGACAGAAATACATGGCGCAGCCGAGGCTGTAGACGTCACTTGCGCCCGTGGCGGGCTTGCGGAGCATGATTTCGGGAGCGAGGTATTGGGGTGTGCCGACTGCGCGGGAGTTGACGTGGAAGAGGTCGTTGGGATCGTCGAACTTAACCAGGCCGAAGTCCGCGACCTTACAGCGGCCCTTGCGGGTGAGCATGAGGTTTTGGGGCTTGATATCGCGGTGGATGATGCCGGCGTCGTGGGCTTCATTCAACCCCTGGGCGGCATCGGCGAAGACGGAGCAGAAGCGGGTGTGCGGGAGCGAGCCGGACGTTTTGGTGAGGGAATGGAGGTTGCCGGCGTCGAGGTACTCCATGGCGAGGCACCACCAGCCCTGGAGGTTTGCGATCTCATGGATCTGGACGATGTTGGGATGGTTAATGGCGGCGGCGGCGCGGGCCTCCCGGAGAAACATGGTGACGCGGTCGTTTTCGCTGGTTCCGACGATGCGGCGGCGGAGTATTTTCAAGGCGACGGTACGGTGGAGGTGGATGTCCTGGGCTTCGAAAACCACACCCATGGAGCCTTCGCCCAGAAGCGATTTGAGTTTGAAGTGACCGAGGATCTTGCCGATCCACTGGCGTTGTTTTTGATTTTCGGGGTTTTCAGAAGAGAATGTTTTGTCGGGGTTTGTGGTTTCATCCTCAAGCGCGGAACCGGAGGGGACCGGCACGAGTGCGGCAAAATCAGAGGTGCCGCCGGAGGCTTGGCCGGAGGAAGCATGGTCGGCCATTAGGGCGGGGTCTGGCGCGAGGGTGCGGGAGAATTCATCGATGTCCTCGAAGCCGGAAGGCTCGTGGTCGATTTCGACGGAGACGGGTGGTTTTTCGTGTTGGGTCATGGGCGTACCGGATTTTTGGGCCGGATCAACCATGAAGGGTAAGCGTGGGGCGTGGGGATTTGATTTGGTTTTTGTGAGAAGGGGGTGAGGGGAAAGGATGAATTTTGGGCAGGATGTGCGGGATATGTTTGTACAAAGAGTTAAGAGCGGATTTTTACCCCGAAGGCGCGAAGTCACGAACGAAGAGAAGTTGTGGAGTTTTATGAGGTTAAATGCGCTGAGGTGAGGTGCGTTTCATGGAGAATTTCAGTGATTGGCCGGCGATGAAGGTTTTGGGCTTGGGGAGTGTGTGAGTTTCGAGGCCGGAGAGGGTGAGGGTTTTAAGGAAGAGTTTGCCGCCAAGAAGGGTGAGGGTGATTTTGCTGGCGGATTTTGTGGTTTGCTGAGTGAAGGTGCCCCAGGCGGAGCCGGTGGAGAAGAACCATGTGCGTTTGCCGGGTTTAGATTTGAAGGTGATGCGGCCAGAGATGGCGGAATAAGTAAAGCCGGTGAGGGCGGGGATGGCGCCCCAGGCGATCATGGCGCGGGCGTAGTGGTGGCCGCACTCGGCTTCGTCGAAGGGGTTGCGGCTGAGGCCGTCGTAGCGGTGGCGGATGTCGGAGATGGCTCGGAGGCCTTGGGATTCCATGCCTTCGTAGAGCATGCCGAGGGCGGCGGTGTATTCGAAGCCGGTCATGACTTCGGCGAAGTAAGGGAAGGGTTTGGGCGGGCGATTGCCGCGCGGGTAGGAGGCCATGACGAGGGCGCGTTCGGCGCCCATGGCGTAGGAGCGCATGTTGTTGAAGCGCTGGTCGAAGCCTTTGACGGTGTTGTGTTTGAGGATGGATTGGAGCGTTTTTTTGATTTTGGCAGGGGCGTGGAGATGGCCGAGGCCTGAGGCATGGGCGGCGAACTGGCCGACGAGCTGATCGACGAGGCAGCCGGAGGCGAGCTGGAAGTCAGGGTTGGTGGTGCTGGCGGCACCCATGCCGGCGGCGAGGGCGGGGTGGATGGCGGATTTGTCGGCAACCGGGGTGACGTGGTGTTCGTAGTATTCGCCGTTGAAGAGGTGGGTGTCCATCCAGGCGCTGCCGGAGATAAAGAGGGCGTGGCATTTGTCGGCGAAGGGGGCATCGCCCAGATGGTGGGCCATTTCCTCACAGGCGCGGAGGGCGGCGAGATACCAGCCGGTCATCTGGGGGTTTGGGCCGAAGTATTCGACGTCCATGGTGTTGTGCTGGCAGCCTTCCATGACACCGTCCTGGTCTGCGTCCCAACCGCCTTTGGCCCAGCAGAATTCGAGAGCTTTTTTGGCGTTTGGCCAGAGGGACTTGAGGAAGGCGTCGTCGCCGGAGAGCTGCCAGTCGCGGTAGAGGCGGACGAGGGCGCCCATTTGGCCGTCGGCGGCGGCGACCTGGAAATTGGGGAGTTTGTTGATGGGAAATTCGGAGCGGAAACACATCATGCCGTCGGAGCGGGTGGAGTGTTTGAATTCGATGGTGCGCATGGAGCGGGAGAGATCGCTGAAAAGGAGCCCGAGGGTTTGCTCATAGTTCCAGACGTGGGTGCAGGAGCCGGCGCAGGAGCCGGCGTGGATGCCGGAGCCTTCCCAGCCGAAGAGGGTGCCGTCGGGGGTTTGGAAGCATGTCTGGGAGCGGAGGGTGGAGACGTTGAAGAGGGCGGCTTCGACGGCGGTGGTGGGGAGTTTTGAGTTTACGAGGGCGCTGACGAAGGAGACGGTGCGCTTTTCGAGGTCTGGTAGTTTGGGGGCGATTTGGGCGGCGGCGTCCCATGCGTCTTTATAGAGGGTGGTGTAGAGGTTGCCGATGGGGAAGGTGCTGGACCAGTCGAGGCGATTTGGGAAATGCCAAGTGATGAGGAAGGTGAAGGCGTGGGACTGCTTGGATTTGAGGTTGGTTTTGACGGCGAGCGAGGCGTGGGGGCGGTCGTGGCCGGCCATGGGGCGGGGATCAAGTGAGCCATCGTCGAGGAGGTCTTCCCAGAAGTCGAGAATGCCTTCGGACCAGCCGCCAGTGGTCCAGTCGGTGCGGTGGGAGACGCCTTTTTGTGCGGTGGTGGCGAGGGCGAGGGAGCCGAATTGGGGTGAGGCGGGGTCGAGGGTGGGGGCGGTTAAGAGGAGGCCCTGTAGATTGGATTGGGATTTGAAGGTGTTTGCGTTGCCCGTGCCGCCGACTGGGGTTGGGATGCCGGCGAAAGCGCGGACGGAGTGGGAGGGATCGACGCCAATGAAGTTTGGAAGAGAGGCGGCAGTGGAGACAGAGAGGGGCTTGGCGGTGCGGTTGGTGATGACGATGCGGATGGCCATGACCGGGAGGCTGGAGGCGGGGGCATCGCCGGGGATGAGGGGGTTGAAGACTTCAAGACGTGTATCGAAGGGAAGATTTTTCTCGAAGAGCTCGACTTGGGCGAGGGGGTAGGCGGCATGGAATTTGGCAGATTGGAAGCGGGGCATGCCGTGGTTGATGGCGGGTGAGCCGAAGGGGCCCTGGCGGACGGAAGAAGGAAGGGGACCTTCGAGGAGGCGCGCGACGGGGGCTCGGTTGGGTGACTGCGCACGGACGATGAGCATGGGACCCATGCGCTGGGCGGAACCGGGGTGAAAGCCGATGGGGGTAAAACCTTTGGCGGGTTTGTTCAGGACTTCAAAGTCGAGAAGATTGCCGCGGCCGCCGAGTGAGATGGTGCCGGTGCCGATGCCGCCGGTGGGCATGGCGATGTTTTCGAGGTGTTTTGGGGAGTAGGTTTTGAGGATCGGCCAGGTGGGGTTTTGGGTGGATTTTTTCATGGGTGGATTTTGAGAGAGGGATCAGAGGAGGCTTGGAATGCGGGGGGGGGATAAGTTTTATTTTATATCGTTCTAATGGATTGGGGAGGCATGAATGAAAGGCATCTGGGGGATGATTGGTGTGGCAGTTCACTTATGTCGAGGAGAGGGGTGATGGGGAGCCGGCGGGACGCCGGCGTTCCCGGTGGGGGAATGAACAAGGCCCAGGTGAGGTCATCACCGGGGCCTTATGTTGAGGGATCAAGGATTGAGAGTGGGCTTATTTTTTGCGTTTGATGGGGCTGGCGGGGTCTTTGATGTTGGGGCAGGCGAGGGAGTAGGTGGATTTGACGGGGGTGGCCCATTTTGCGCCGTTGGCGATGACCTTGATGACCATGGGGTGATGGTAGACGGGGAAGGTTTCGTGTCCGGGCTGGAAGTAGAAGACCTTGCCATTGCCGCGGCGCCAGGTGCAACCGGAGCGGAAGACTTCGCCGCCTTCGAACCAGCCGATGAGGACGAGTTCATCGGGTTGGGGGATGTCGAAGAATTCGCCGTACATTTCGTCTTCGGGGATTTCGAAGGATTCGGGGAGGCCTTCGGCGATGGGGTGGGAGGGGTTGACGACCCAGACGCGTTCGAGTTCGCCGGTGCCGCGCCACTTGAGGCCGCAGCCGGTGCCCATGAGTTTCTTGAAGATCTTGGAGTAGTGGCCTGAGTGGAGGACGATGAGGCCCATGCCTTCCAGGACGCGTTTGTGGACGCGTTCGACGATGGCGTCGTCGACCTTGGCGTGGGCGGCGTGGCCCCACCAGGTGAGGACGTCGGTGTTGGCGAGGACTTTTTCAGTGAGGCCGTGTTCGGGCTGGTCAAGGGTGGCGGTGGTGATCTTGGCGTTTTTGCCGAATTCTTTTTGAAGGCCGGCGGCGATGGCGCCGTGCATGCCGTCGGGGTAAAGCTTGCGGACGTCCTTGCTGGTGTTTTCGTGAACGTTTTCGCCCCAGACGGTGATGCGCAGTGCGGGGGTGGCCATGGGTGATTTCCTGGTGAAAGGTTGACTTGTTTTAAGGAACTGATTGCCAAATATAACAAGCCGGTCGTGTTAAAGACCGGCTTGAATCCCCTGAAGCGCCCTGTAGCGATGGACAAGGGCGCAATGATATATCTTTCCATGTGAACACTGCAAGTAAAATGTATTCATAAAATGTTTTTTGTAGTTAGCGGGCGTGGAATGGGTCGTGGCGGGGGTTGGGGATCTGAATGGCAGAGGTGGGCCGGCAGGCGAAATGGTGGGGCCTTTGACCCGGGGGGCCGGTTAAAGGATAATGTTACCCCTCATGGCACTGGTAAGTATTGCAAACGTATCGTTGTCCCTTGGCGAACGCGTTCTCTTGAACGGGGTGAATCTCACTCTGGATGCGGGAGAGCACATCGGGTTTGTCGGCGTGAACGGCGCGGGGAAGTCGACGCTGATGAAACTGATCGCCGGCGTGGGCGGGTTGAAGCATGATTCAGGACAGGTGCAGGTGGCCAAGACCACGAGCGTGGGGTACCTGACGCAGGACCCAAACCTGGACCCGGAGAAGACGCTGCGCCAGGAGGCGCAGGCCGCGTTTGCGCATCTTGAGGCGATGCAGGCCGAGCTGGAAGTGGTGATGAATGACATGGCGACGGCGCAGGGGGACGCGCTGGACAAGCTGCTCAAGCGATATGAAGAGCTGGAAGAGAAGATGCAGTCGGCGGGCGGGACACAGGTGGACCACCTGATCGAAGCGACGCTGCACGGCCTGGGGCTGACGGATGAATTTTTCGATGTGAAGGTGAAGGATTTGTCGGGCGGTCAAAAGGGGCGCCTGGCGCTTGGGAAGCTGCTGCTGTCCCGGCCGGATGTGCTGCTGCTTGACGAACCGACGAACCACCTGGACATTGCCGGTTGTGAATGGTTGGAAGAATTCCTCCAGACCTACCCTGGCGCGGTGATGATCATCTCGCATGACCGGTGGCTGCTGGACCGGGCGGTGGCGAAGATTTACGAACTGCAGGAAGCGAAACTGGTGGAATACCCGGGGAACTACCGAGCTTACCGCGAGCAGCGGGCATTGCGGCTTTTGACGCAATCGCGCATGTATGAAAAACAGCAGGAACGGATCAAGAGCGAGCAGAACTTTATTGACCGATTCCGCGCGGGGCAGCGTGCGCGGCAGGCCGCGGGGCGTGAAAAACGCCTGGATCGGCTTAAACGCGACGATTTGATCGAGCGGCCGATGGAACTGGACACGATTCGCTTTAAGTTCCGCGCGCCGGCCAGGTGCGGGGATCTGGTGGTTGTGGCGGAAGAGATCACCAAGGCGTATCCGGACAAGCCGTTGTTCAAGGATCTTTCGATCACGATCAAGCGCGGCGACCGGGTGGGGATCATTGGGCCCAACGGTGCGGGCAAGTCGACTTTGATCCGCACGCTGCTGGGGCAGACCCCAGTGGACGCGGGCGTGGTGAAAGTTGGCCCGTCGGTGAATGTGGGGCATTATGCGCAGAACCATGAGCATGTGAGCATGCAGCTGACGGTGGTGGAGTATCTGCGCCGGTTTGTGAGATCAGAGACGGAGCAGGAGGCGCGGGACCTTGCGGGCGCATTCTTGTTTTCTGGTGACTCGGTGGACAAGCCGCTGGGCGTGCTTTCGGGTGGCGAGCGAAGCCGCGCGGTGCTGGCGGGGCTGATCTGCAAGGGCCATAACCTGCTGATCCTGGACGAACCGACGAACCATTTGGATATTCCGTCATGCGAGCGTCTGGAAGAGGCGATGAAGCAGTTCACGGAAGAACCTTCGGGCTTTGCCGAGGAGCAATCCGGGGGGGGAACGCTGATTCTGATCACGCATGACCGCATGCTGCTGGAAGACCTGGTTGACCAGTTGATTATTTTCGACGGTAACGGGAACGTGCAGGTGTTCACGGGGACCTACAGCGAGTACGTGGAGTACCAGAAGCTGCAGGCGGCCAAGGCGTTGGAAGAGACGCTGGCGAAGGCCAAAGCGCCTGTGAAGGGCGGCGGCGGGAACAACAAGGGCGGCAGTGGCGGCAATGGGAAGAATCAGCCCGCGGCGCTGGCCAAGCCCAAGGGACAGATGCGGGAGTACATCCCTTCGGGATCGATCTCCAAGCTGAGCCAGGAAGCGCTGGAAACCCGGATTCAGAAGCTGGAGAAGGAGATCGAAAAGATCGACACGCAGCTTGCCAACCCGGATATTTACCGGGACGGGCCGAAAGTGAAATCGGTGCAGGAGCAGCGTGTGAAGCTGGCGACGGAGCTTGAGCCGCTGGAGGCGGAGTGGCTGCATCGGGCGGATGAGGGTTGAGGATAGGTTAGAAGATAAGGGGAGTGATAAGGCGGGAGAGCCTTGTTTTTGTCGTGCCTTGGATTTGGATTGCAACTGAGGATTGAACCGCCAAGGATTGCCAATGCTTGGCGGCAGGGCTAGGATGAGGGCATGGCCAACGAACCTTCGACTGTAACGATGAATGTGTCTTTGCCTGAGCCACTCAAGCGGTATGTGGACGGGAAGGTTGCGTCGGGGATTTATGGGTCGGCGAGCGAGTTTGTACGGGAGGCGATTCGGGAGAAGCTGGCGCGGGAGGAGGAGTTGGAGCGGACGCGAGATGCGTTTGAAATGAAGTTGCTGGACAGATTGGAGAACGACACATTTGTGAAGTTCAGCAAGACGCATTTTGAAGGACAGAAAGCCCGGCTGCGTGAGAAATTGGCGGTCAAGAAAAGCCGTGCTTGAAATACACTTTAGAAGTAGCTTCACGGGCGGATAGCGATGTTCAGGACATCGTTTGGTTTATTGCACAAGACAACGTGGATGCGGCACTGCGTTTTTATGGTGCCGTGATGGAAACATATGAAGAAATCCAGTCGACTCCATTGGCGTGGTTGAAGATAAAAACCAAGCATTTGAGGGTGGGTGAACTTCGGAAGCGCGGGGTGAAAGGTTTTCATAACTTTCTTGTGGTTTATCACTTGGAAGGCAAGTTAGTGAAGGTGCTGGGCGTGTTTCATGGATCGCGGGACTTACCGGTTGTGTTGTCCAAAGAATTGTTTGATGGCCGGCTCAACTAAAATTGCTTGCGAGGGGATTGGGTTTGGTTAAACTTTCACCAACATCTTTTAACGGAGTGGTTCCACATGTCGAAAGTCAAAATTGCCTTCATGGGTTGCGGCGGTTTCATGGGCGTTCACGCGGGGCGCATCAAAGCGCACCCGGATGCGGAGCTTGTGGCGCTGTGCGATGCGAAGCTGGAGATCACTGACGGGTTCATCAAGAAGAATCTAGCGGACTATGCCAAGGCGCCGGCGCAGTTTGTGGATGCGGGTGAGATGTATGCGAAGGTGAAGCCGGACGCGGTGTTTATTGCTACGCCGCACACGCTGCACTATCAGCATGCAGTTCAGGCGATCAACGCGGGCTGCCATGTGTTTTTAGAGAAGCCGATGGTGACGAATTCGGCAGATGCGCATGCTTTGGCGAAGCTGGCCAAGAGCTCGGGGAAGATTGTGGTGGTGGGGTACAACACGTCGTGCTCGGTGGAGATGGAGTACATCCGCAATGCGATCCGCACCAAGGCACTGGGCAATCTGGAACTGGTGACGGGGTTTATTTCGCAGGACTGGATGAAGTTCACCAGGGGGTTGTGGCGGCAGGAGCCGTCGCTTTCGGGCGGCGGTCAGGCTTACGACTCGGGGGCGCATCTGTTCAACAGCCTGGTGTGGACGGTGGAATCGGACATCGACACGGTGTTTTCATTCGTGGACAACAAGGGGACGAAAGTGGACATCAACTCGACGACGAACATCAAGTTTGCCAATGGGGTGCTGGCGACGATCGTGATCGGCGGGAACTGCCCGGGTTACGGCGCGAAGCTGGATTTTATTTTCGATAACGGGCGGATTGAGACGGATGGGTGGAGTGCGGGCTGGATGAAGATCTATAAGGGTGGGGGTGAGATCAAGTATCCCGAGGTGAAGGGTGTTTCGCAGACGCCGGATGACAATTTCATTGATGCCGTGCTGGGGCGTGCGCAGCCTAAGACGAGTCCGGCGAATGGGATCGTGCAAAGCGAGCTGATGGATGCGATTTATGAGTCTGCGCGGACGGGGCTGCCGGCGAAGCCGAAGCGGGGATGAGGAGAGAGTGGCGCGTCTTGCGTTCTGCATAGAGGTCGAGGAGTTTTTTTGAGGCCTGGCGCCCTGATGGGGCTCCGGGCTTCTTTGTGTGCCGAGCATGTTTCATCATCTGGCGGTGCAAGTCATCTACCCCAACGCAACGAGGGGCCGTTGAGTGCAACAGTGCCAACCACCCATTCGAGCCCGGATTGGGTTACTTTTTCGCCCAGCGTTTTTCGGCTGCGGCGATGGCGGCTTTGGTGGGTTTGTAAGGAGGTTTTGCGACGCTGCTGGGAGCTTTGTCGGGGCCCTGAGGGGCAAAGGGAGACCAGTTGTCTCTGAGGTAGGCTGAGCGGGCTGATTTTTTGCGCCAGTCCGGGAGGGGGTGAGGGGTGCCGGAAGCGAGGGCGGAGCGCCAGGCCTGGATGCCGACGGCGGACATGTCGGCTGCGCGGTAGACGTCAAGGTAAGGCTGCTGGCCGGTGCGGATGGCCTGGGCGAAGTAGTGGTTGGTGAAGAAGTCGCCGCCGCCGTGGCCGGCGCGGCTGGCTTTCTGGGCCCAATCGGGGAAAACGGGCTGAAGGCTGCGCTTGGGGTAGCCGTTTTTGGGGATGTTGAAGTTGTCGTGTTCGACGTGTACGGTGGACCAGTCGCCGCGCATCATGCCGCGGGTGCCGTGGATGCGGTATTGGACGCTGTGGCCGGGGATGGCGCCCTGGACGAGGCGGAAGATGGCGCCGGAGTCCATGGTGGTGCAGATGAGGGAGCCGACATCCTGGTGTTTGACGCGGTCTTCATCGAAGCCCTTGGGATAGGGGACGGCGAGGGCGTTGACACTGACGGGGCGGGTGTCGGTAATGACCATGAGGGGGGCGAGGGCGTGGGTGCAATAGTAGGTGGCGGGGAGGACATTGCGCCAGTGGCCTAAGCCGGGGGAGCGGTCCTGGAAGGCTTGCTGGGTGTCGGGGTGGATGTATTCGCCCTCGGCATAGAGGGCCTGGCCGACCTCGCCTTCCTTGTAGAGGCGGGCCATTTCGATGCAGGCGGCGGTGTAGGGGTAGTTTTCAGCCAGCATGTAGATGAGGCCGGTTTTTTCGACGGCATCGCAGAGGGCGGCGCACTCGGCCATGGTGATGGCGGGGGTGCATTCGGTCATGACGTGCTTGCCGGCCTTGAGGGCTTTTAAGGCGTAAGGGGCGTGCTCGTGGAAGTAATTGGCGAGGATGACGGCGTCGAGGTCGTGGGCGAGCATCTGGTCGAAGTCGGTGTAGATGGCGACATCGGGGTGGCGGGTTTTGAAGGGAGCGGTGGCGGATTCGGAGCGGTCGCAGATGGCGGCGAGGGTAAGGCCTGCGGTGTGGGCGTTATTGATGAAGGTTTGGCCGCGGCGTGCGCCGAAGACGCCGATGCGGATGGGTTTTTCGGAAGGTTTGGATTTGGGCATGGGAACCTCGTGAAGTGGGTCAGCGTTCGAAGGGGAAGAGGGGTTTACGGCGGTGGTGGAAGGTGAGGAGGGAGAGGTCTGCGGTGGTGTGGCCGGGGGTGTTGACGCGGATGGCGGATTTGCAGACGCGCTTGTAAGCGCCGATGGGGGCGTGGACGCCTTTGGCGATGAGGATGTGGAAGGAGGCGGGGTCGAGGCCGCAGGTGGAAATCTGGACGAGGCTGGTGGGATAGGTGCGGTTGGTGGTGAGCTGGAGGGTGAGGCCGGTGTCTGTTTCGACGACGACGGTGGGGCCCATGTCGAAGTCGGTCATGCCCCAGTGTGTGACGGTGGGTTCGGTGAATTTGCCGTCGTGGAGGCGGATGACTTTGACGTTTGCGACCAGGGGCGGGCCGTAGGCTTTGTCGGATTTGCCGCCCATGGCGAGGGTGATGCGTGAGCCGAGGCCGGCGGCTCGGGCCTGGGCTTGGGCCTGTGGGTCCCAGAGTGCGGTGAATGTTTTAGGCGAAGGGCCGCCGCGTTTGTGGATGACGTTTGCGATGACGACACCATCGCCGGGGGCGCCGCCGCCGACGTTGTCGCCCATGTCGAGCATGCAGATGGGGCCGGGACGATTGGCGGCCTGAGTGACGGCGTCTTCAGGGGAGGTGAGAACGGCGACGAAATCTTCCTTGCGGTCGATGACGTACTGGGCGAGTTCGTTGGCGATTTTCTGGGCGAGGGCGGGGTCGTTGTCGGTAACGGCAAGGAAGGCGGAGCCCATTTCGGGGACGTCGGAGTAGGCGAAGCCGAGGGCAATGCTGGTGGAGACGACGCCGGGGCGGGAGCGGAGTGATTCGGAGAATTTGTAAAGGCCGACGCAGGGTTCTTCAAAGGTGTGCTGGCGTTCGATGTTGATGGCGATGGGGGGGAAGGCGGCGGCCTGTGTGGGTTTTATCTGGCCTTTGAGGGTGCGGACCATGATGTTGCCGGCGTCGATGCCGCGTTCGCGCTGGTCGAGGTGGGGGTTGCAGCCGTACATGACGGTGGCGTTGACGGCGGCGACCATTTGGGGCGAGAGGTTGGTGTGGAGGTCGAGTGTCATGACGATGGGTTTGTCGTGCCCGAACCATTGGCGGACTTTGGTGAGCCAGTGGCCGTCCATGTCTAGGTGGGATTGGCTGATGGCTGCGCCGTGCGGGGCGACGAGGAGGCCGTCGAGGGGTGCGACGGATTTGAGGCCGTGTTGGATGAGGTTGAGGAGGTGGTCGAGCGCGGCGTCTTCAATGATGCCGGAGGGGACGGCGCGGGCCATGAGGATGGGAACGGCGGTGATGTCTGCGTTGTCGAGTGCTTCAAAGAAGCCGCCGACTTCGTGGAAGGCTTTGCCCATGCGTGTGCGGACGGCGTCGCCGGTGACGAGGATGTCGCGCTGGAAGTCAGCGAGGGTGGTGGGGTTGGGCATGAAGGAGTTTGATTCGTGCTGCAGTCCGATGATGCCGACGCGCATGGGGGACTCCTTGGGAAGAGGGCTGG
The DNA here is from genome assembly GCA_964527265.1 of uncultured Phycisphaeraceae bacterium. Taxonomy (GTDB): domain Bacteria; phylum Planctomycetota; class Phycisphaerae; order Phycisphaerales; family Phycisphaeraceae; genus CAZGOM01. Next base: position 21,718 of record CAZGOM010000089.1, read on the forward strand.
GGTCTTGGGTGTGGTATGAGGCGGGAGAATCGAAGGGGATTTTTTACCACGATGGGGCGAAGATGCGAAGAGAGGGGGAGGAAGAGGGGATTTTTGAGTGGCATTTGAGAGGATTGGGGATGATCAGGAAGATTTTTTTTGGTGGTGAGGGATTAGTTGTAAGTGTGTTGTTTATAGGTGTTTACGTGATAATTAGATGCTTTAAAGGCAAATTATCGGATAAATTTTATACAAATGGTGTTGACGCGGGCTTTAGGTGGGTTATACTTATGGTCTTGGGTCTTGGGTCTTGGGTCTTGGGTCTTGGGTCTTGGGTCTTGGGTCTTGGG
>CAZGOM010000090.1:0-21907 GCA_964527265.1 uncultured Phycisphaeraceae bacterium
CCTAGCGTTGTAGTATTAGCCCGACACGTAAAGTGAGGTTCTTGTCGGTTTGGCGGTACTCCGCACAAACAGGCATCCGTTGGACCTTCAAATCACGAAACATCCCCACACCCACGTAATTTGTAATGCACCCGGAAAAACCGCCCGCTTACTTGCCCCGCAAACCATTGAGCATCTCACGCGCCGCGCCATCATCAGGATAATTCGCCAGATGCTCTGATAATTCCATAAACGCATCGTCCCTCCGCCCCACCCCGATCAATGCCCTGGCCCGGTTCACCCGCGCATTGGCATGCCGCGGGTTCAACTGCGCGGCTTTTCCGAAACTCTCCTGCGCCAGATCCAGCCGTCCCGTCTGCGCCTGCATCACACCCAGCGAATTCATCACATCGGCATCACGCGGCGCAAGCGTCACTGCCTTCTGCATCGCTGCCAGCGCCATGTCCGGCTTTTTCATCTGCATCAGCGCCTTGGCCGAAAGCACCCAAAAACTCGCATTCTCCGGCTCCCGCCTGATCCCCTCCTCAAGCACTTCCAGCGCACGCGCCTTCTGCCCTGATTCAATCAACACCCGCCCCAGGTTGTAGCGCGCGCCTGTCAACTCAGGCATGAACTCCACTGCGTTTGTATATGCCAGCGCGGCTTTCTCCAGCTCACGCGTCTCCTCCAGCAACGCCCCAAGATTGTTGTACGCCGAGGCATACCTCGGGCTCAGGTCAATCGCCCGCAACACCAGCGGCAGCACAACAGCCGGATCCTTTTTCTCCCCTATCAACTCCGACGCCACGTTGTTGTATGTCACCGCTTTGATCCCGTCCTTCTCCAGCAGCGGCAGCCCAGCCAGCAGCCACACACCCGCAAAGCCCCCAAGCGCCACCATCAAGGTCACCCGCGCCGATGCCCCCGCCGCCGTCTCCCCCCCGCTCTCCGCAGGTGTCAGCCACACCGCCAGCAGGTCAAGCACCCGCGAAACCCCATACCCCGCCAGCAATGCCAACCCCGGCGCCATCGGAAACCGATACCGGCCAAACACATAAAACGCCACCACGCTCGCGCCAAACACCAGCACGATCGCTCCCACCCCATAAACCGCCTTGGCCCTTCCCCCAGGCGTAATGAAAGCAATGGCGGCAAGCCCCAATAACGTCCCCATGCTCAGCACACCCAATGTCACTCTCAGCGTCCAGGAATAGTCGCCGTAGCTGTAAGGGTCTTCGGTGTCTCCCGCTTCCAGCGAATTCACCAGGAGCCCCGCCTTGCGAAGCATCAAAAGCGCCCAGGAACCGGGGTTCTCACGAATGTACGACGTCGATTGCCCCATCCAATACGCCGATACCTCAGTCGCAGTCAGCTCTTTTCCGACCGCCTTCTGTGCGAGATCAACCGCATCCGCCCGCTCATAACGGTACGTGCCGCGGCCAGGCTTCAGCGGCTGATAAGTCCCATCCGCACCCGCATGATTCCCGATGTAAAAATTCGGCCCCGCCTGCGACGTCGTCAACACCCATTCCCCAGACACCGAGTGGTTGCGGATCGCCACTGGCGAAAGCGTCACCACCAGCGCCACCAGAAACCCACTCAGCACCACCGCCCGCGCCTTAACCCCTCCCCACCATGCAAACCAGACCACAAGAGCCGCCAGCACCGGCACCAGCGCCAAAGCATTCTCCCGCGTCAGCACCAATAACCCAGCCCCTGCCCCCACCAGCAAGGCACAAACGCCAAACCCCCGCAGCCCCCCCTCGCGGCTCAGCCCGCGCGCATAAACCTCCCCCAGCGCGCAAAGCACCCCCGCCATAAATACGCCATCCAGCGATGACTTCTGCAGCGTCAGATCATAGAAAATCGCAATCGGAAACAGCGCATAAATCAACCCCGCAAACAAACCGGCAACAGGGCCGAAAAATCTCCGCCCCGCATGCGTCAGCATCCCCGCCGCCAATGCCCCCAGCACACACTGAATCACCCGCACACCAATAGGCGAATGCCCCAAAACCTTGTACACCACCGCGAGAAAATAGGGATATGCCGGCGCCTGGTAAAAAACCTGATCCCCCCCCTTCCAGTCCCCCGCGGCAATCTTCTGCGCCCACAAGTCATACCCCTGCGCATCCCCCAGCAGCACCTCAAAAAACGGCGAATGAGAAAGCTCCGCAAAAGCCGCCAACCGCACCGCCAGCGCAATTAAAAACACACCCACAACCCAAACACACGCGGGATAACCGCGACGTTGACCAACCTGGGGTTCTGCGGCCTTCTGCGACATCCTCACACTCTACCCCATGGTGGTTCAGTCGGTTGTTTTTTGAGCATACGACAGCAATTGGGCAACCATCGGCGCGTTGGCCGCGGGAAAAGGAACATTGGGAAGGTCCCGCAGATGGATCCATTGATGGTCGACCACGCCGTTGTACTGGATCTGGCCAGACACAAATCGACATACAAAGGGAGAGAGGCAGACCAGCGCATGGGGATAGGCATGCTCGATGGGCGAAAGAGCATCCACCACTTCAACGCGTAGACCTACTTCCTCGTAAAACTCCCGCACCACGCACTGGGCCAGCGATTCGGAAGGCTCACGCTTCCCCCCGGGAAACTCCCAGTAACCCGCCAGCACGCCTTGATTAGGCCGCTTGGTGATGAGCACTTTCCATGGGTTTTGTTCGAAATCAATGAGCGCGCCCACGGCAACTTCAACGCGTTTAATCTTGGCAGGGTCGGGGGTCATGGTTGGGGAGGGATGATAAGAGTTTTTCTTTACCCGCGCACACCAAAAAGGGCGATCGCGCAATATCCGTTGCCGATGCGGTCGTTTAACGCAAAACCCCTTAGCACCGGCGGCTGGACAGGCAATCCACGCTTGATGCAGCGTTCATGCCACGCCATTACGTCATGGTCGGCAATTTCACGATTGATGGTGAAAAGGACAAGCAGAAGCCCCGCATGGCGGATCACCGGGTCATCCCAAAGCTTGCGCACATCCGCCGCCACAGGGCTCAAAAGCTCGGCGCTGTAACGGGAAAAAGCGCCCCCCTTCTCAAACTGCGCCACGGTTTTCACTTCCAGCCAATAAGCCTCGTCCGCATCCGCCGCGGGAAGGGAATCAAACAGTGTGTTCTTGATGGCCGGATCGCGGATCGGCAGTCCATCCGCCGTGAGGACAAGATCACAACGCTTGGCATCTGATTTCTTCTGCTTCGCCCAGTCACCCGGGTAAGGAGTCTCAGGCCACACGCCGTACCCCGGCTTGGCCAGCGACGCCCGGATGAGCGGATGAAGCCCAAGCTCAGGCAAAGCGTCAAAGCCATACACCGCCTGAGAGAGATCATCCTCTCGCGCCTGCTCAATCAAACCGGCTTCGACCGCTTCGACTAAATCCGCACAAAACCAGCGCATCAGGGCACCCTGGGAGAAGACAAGTCTTGATACTTGTGATTTTTGATGCTCTCAAGCACCCGCTGCGCCAGTTCCACAGCCGCCAGGCCGGCGTTTCCATCCACTACAGGCGTCGTTTTGGTTTTGACGCTGTATAAAAAGCTGGCAAGCTCCGCGGCCAGCGGATCCGTAATCCCCGCAGTCGGGTCATCGCCCTGCGGCGTCGGAAGATCCCCCAGATCCGAAAGCTTCACCAGGCCCGCGTAATCCAAACTTGAAAGGTCATGCCCCCCAGCCAGTTTCTCGCGAACCTCCTGAAGCGCCGCTTGATTCGCCGTCTTTGTAATCGCAATTCCAGACCGCTTTTGATAATCCACACTCACAAAGACATCTTCAGAAAACAAACGCAGCCGGCGGTCAGTCTTCAAAGCCATGCGGCTTGCCGTCACATTCGCAATGCAACCATCGGCAAACACAATCCGGGCGTTAGCAACGTCCTCATGATTGGCAATCACTGTCACGCCCGTCGCCTGGACATCCACGACCGGCGCTTTCACCAGCGAAAGAATGATGTCCAGGTCATGGATCATCATGTCCATCACGACACCTATATCGAGAGAACGAAAAGTCATCGGGCTGATCCGCGCCGCTTCGATATAACGCGGCCGGACAAACAGTCGCGCAAGAGCGCGAACGGCTGGATTAAAACGCTCCGTATGCCCAATCTGAAGCGTAACCCCAGCTTTGGCAGCAGCTTGCGTAATCCGCACACCGGTGGCAGCATCGGCGGCAATAGGCTTCTCAATCAAACACGCGATCCCCTTTTCCAAAAATGGAATAGAGGCCGCCTCATGAGTGGTCGTAGTGGATGCAATGGAAACCGCATCCAAACGCGGAAAAGCTGCGATAAGTTCCTGCACACTCGCAAACGGAATACCGCCGTATTCCTTGGTTAAAACACCTGCTTTGGCAAGGTTTGGATCGACCACCCCGATCAATTTGGCATTGGGCAAACCAGCATACGTGCGCGCGTGGTGACGGCCCATGCGTCCCGCGCCCACCACAGCGACATTCATCCGAGAATCGATCTCTTGCGTCATGACAAGGATTTTATCGCAAAAGGCGTTCAGATTCCCCGCCCAGAGCCACCTGCGATGAAACTTCAAAGATTAAAAATAATTTCCGAACTCCTTCGGACAGACCCCACTCGCCCACGTCAGCACTTAAATGGAAGCCAAAAAGCATCTCACATTCTCGGAGGGTTTATGTTTCAAATGAACTTTTCAAGCGGCACGCCCCAGGAAGAAGTAAGCATCACGGCTGAGGCAAATGACATTCTCACCAATGTCATGCCCTATGGCGTCTCCCTCCTGCTCCACGTGGGCCTCCTCCTGGTCATCGCCTTTGTCACTGTTTCCATGGCCATTGAGGATGCCACAAACGAAAAAATAATCGTCCCGTTTGCGGGTATAAGCCCAATCCCCGGCACACTCGATCCATTGCCTGTATCCCCCATCACGCCACCCAATCCTCTATCCATGCGCACTAGCCCAAGTAGGCAGAGAATCACCACCAATCGGTCATTAACTGACACATTTAGCGAAAGCGCAGGTACAGGCTCTGGCGCTGGTAAAAGCTCCAGCGGCCCAGGAGCAGGCAATGGAACAGGAAAAAACGGCGCCTCCACATCGATTTTTGGTTCCTCTGGAAGTGAAGGGAGCCAAAGTGGAACTGGAACATTGTTCCAATCCTCCCGTGGGGAAGGCAGTTTACCCAGTAAGCTCTTTGGTATCGGCGGAAATGGCGCCCGAATTGTCTATCTGATCGATTCCTCTGGCACATTAATCCAAACGCTGCCGTTTGTGGTGGCGGAACTTAAGCGGTCAATCGGTGGTTTAACTGAGAAGCAATCGTTTGCGGTGATCTTTTTTCAAGGCGGCGACCCGAAAACCGCAGGATTCAAAGGCATGAGGACGGCCACCCGAGAGAATAAAACGATGGTCTTCAACTGGATCGATTCCGGTCAAATCATCGCGCAAGGAGGCAACAACCCAGTTAAAGCCGTGCAACTTGCGCTCTCCTATCAACCGGAACTGATTTACATCCTCTCCGACAACATCACCGGAAACGGGGTTTACCAGGTCGATCAACGGACATTCGTTGACGATGTGGTGAAAGCCAACAAACCCGCGAACGGCAGAGCACCGGCAAAAATCAACACCATTCAGTTCATCACCCCAGACCCACTGGTTAATTACGGGATGAAACCAACGCTTAAGGAAATCTCAGATCGGACCGGGGGCCTCTACAAATACTTGGACGCAAAAGAATTGGGGATCGAATAAAAATTTCACCTGCGGGTGATAATTGCGTTAGAAGAGCGTCTATTGTTCATAGAGGTGACAATGCGCATGGGCCAATTGTTATAACGAACACCATTGCATCCACTCTCAAATACCGGTTGATGAGCGATGATAAGCCTCGTGTGACAATCACTCAAAAGCATCATCAAGAAACATGTAGATGCGTGTTGCAAGTCGAAGAACTCACTGGGCTGTCCGCCACCCTCTGGTCTGAAGTTTGACTGCTGTGCTGGACAAACTGTTTTATTTGCGTTTGAATACGGTTGCCGTCTTACTGGGTTGCCCTTCTCAGTTTGTCTGCGCCGTTTTACAAGACCCCGCCTTTCGGAGGCTTTGATGTTCTGGATGAACTTTTCGGAAAACGCAACCGGCGGGCAAGCCCCCCAGCAGCCTGATGACCAAGGCCATGGGGAAGAGGTCAGCGTTGCGCATGAAGCCAACGATATTTTGACAAAAGTGATGCCGTATGGTGTGTCGCTCCTACTACACGTGGGCTTGCTTCTGATCATCGCTTTTGCGACCGTCTCCATGGCGCCCGAAGAGCCGACGGAGAAAGAGCAGATCATCATTCCCATCAGCACGCTCAGCCCCATGCCCGGCACACCTGTAACGGTCAGCAGCCCGACCAATGCCTCAAACCTGGCAACCGCAAACACGACCGCAGTCAACAACAGCCGCAGCTTCAACACCTCCGATTCATCCACCAGCAGCAGCAATCTGGCCAATACCTCGGCCAATGGATCAGGGGTTGGTTCGGGCTCGGGCGGCGGGTCCGGCGGTGGGTCCGGCGGCGGCGGCGGAAGCGGCGGAGCTATCTTCGGTCTTGGCGGCGGCGGTGGCGCCAGCGGCGGCGGCGGCGGAAGCCTGTTCGGCGGTGGCGTGGCGGGCACCTCCGGCCTGGCGACAACCTTCTTCGGCACCGGCGGCAATGCAGTGCGCATCGTCTACCTGATCGACGCATCGGGCACCCTGATTCAGACGCTCCCCTTTGTCATTGCTGAACTGAAGCGATCTATCGGCCAGCTTTCAGAAAAGCAGGAATTTGCGGTTATCTTCTTCCAGGGTAATGACCCTAAAGAAGTGCCCCCGGCTGGCATGAAAAAGGTGAACAGTGACACCAAGACCAAGGTGTTCAACTGGATCGACTCCGGACGTGTGATTGCGCAAGGCGGCAACAACCCAGTGAAGGCGATCCAGCTTGCACTGGCATACCGCCCGCAGTTGATCTACATCCTCTCGGACAACATCACCGGTGAGGGCGTTTATCAGGTCGATCAGCGGACGTTTGTTCAGGAAGTCATTAAGGCCAATAAGACCGGCACAAAGATCAACACCATCCAATTTATCCAGCCCGACCCTCTGGTGCAGTACGGCAAGAAACCCACCCTCAAGGAAATCTCCGATCAAACCGGTGGGGTTTATAAGTATCTGGATGCCAAGGAACTGGGAATCGAGTAATCTGCTCCTCGTTTGATTGAGGCTGTCTTCCAAACCCGGCGATGCGTCAGGATCAACATGAGTTCAAAGCCTCGTATGTTCGGTAAATACCCCGTATTCATGGTCATCGGTGCTTTTGCCCTGGCAATGGGTTTAGCCCAGCCGGTCCGGGCCGATGCACTCAAGATCGACGGGCAATGGATCACGCAGGGCGTGACCATTGTGCGCATTGCGGACGGGAAGATCATTTACTCAGTGCGCGGCTCTGAAACTGAAGATCAGTTGGCCAATGTGCAGGGTATCCGTCTGGATGCCTACCCGGATCTGGCGGATGCACAAAAGAATCTGGCGGATGGCAAACCCGGCGAAGCGGTCACGCAGTTGAGGCGTGTTATCGCTGCAACATCGCAGCAGATTTGGGCGCGACAGTACGCCGAAAAGCTCCTGATGCAGGCCTTTGACCAGAACAACAAACCAACTGAAGTCGTCATCACCTTCCTGAAACTGGCCAATGACAAGGCCCCAGCGGATTACCTGGCGACGCCGCCGAGCACCTCGCTCGCCAACGCCTCCGAAACCCTCAAAAAAGACATTCGTGCACGCCTGACGGGCGCAATACCGCGTTTGTCGGATGATGCCAAACCTGGCGCACAGCTGCTTTTGAAAGCCGTGGGGGAAGCAGCAGAGGCTCCCAAGCCAGCCACCCCGGCAACTCCTACATCTCCTCCGGCCACGCCAACGACTCCTGCGGCCACAACCGGCAGCGTGGCGGTGCCGGCCGCAGTGGCCCCAGCAACCCCTGCCACACCGGCAACACCCGCGGCAGCTCCGGCTGACCCCAATGCCCCGGTCATTCCCGCCGGGCTGCCCAAGAACATTCCAGTCACCTATGAAGGTGTCAAACTCTTCCAGGATCACAAGTACGAAGAAACCCTCAAATGGGTGGACGACCAGTTGAAGGTCGCTCAGCAGAATTTTTCCTTCTTCTTCTTCCTGCGCGGGCTTGCTTTGTACAAGGTCGCCGAAAAGACCGACAACAAAGACATGTTCCTTGACGCCGGTGTGAGCTTCATGAAATGCGCGATCTATTTCCCCCGCGACATGTATGCAGGGCCTGCTTATCTTGAGACGGCTCGCGTCTATGTGAAACTGGGCAACCTCAAGCAGGCCAAGAAGCTTCTCAACAAAGCACTTCCAATGATCATGGAAGAACCGGGGCTTGAACAAAAAGTCGAAGAACTTCAAGCCGCGCTTAAAGACACCGGCGACGCCCCCGCTGCCGCCCCCAAGGACAACTACTGATTTACCCATCCCGGCCTTGAGCGTAATAAGGCCGGCTAACACGAATCACAATCAACGGCCCGGAAAATCGGGCATTCAAAAGCTGAGGAGCTTCTCTCATGACCAGACTGTCGAACCGAGCTTTCGCAACCTTGTGTGTGGTGTTTGCAGCCGCGATGTTTGCAACTCCGGCGTTTGCCCAGGAAGGCGGTGGCCATGAAGAAGTCACGCTGGTGGGTATGTTCTTGAATCCGCCCGACGTGCTTGCCAAGGTCCTGATTTGGTTCACCATCGTGCTGTCGGTTTACGGTTTCTCCCAGATCATCCGACACGCGATGGCCGCTCGCAAGGTCGTGATCATGCCCGCAACGACGGTTGAGGAAGTCGAACGCCTCCTGACCGAACGCAAGTACAAAGAAGTCCTGGACGTCTGTAATGCTGACACCAGTGTCTTCGCCAAAACCATGGGTGCCGCCCTGGGCAATGCGGTCCACGGCTTTGGCGCTATGCGCGAATCCGCCGAAGAAATCTCCTTCGTGGCCTCCGCCACCCGCATCCGCAACATGGAAATCCTCAACATCCTTGGCGCTGCAGGCCCCATGATCGGCCTCTTCGGTACGGTGTACGGCATGATCATGTCGTTCTACTCCATGGCCAAATCCGGTGGCGCGCCCAAGCCTGCCGAACTGGCCGGTGGTATTTCCGCCGCTCTCGTCTCCACCTTCTGGGGTCTGATCGTCGCCATCCCCGCCGTGCTCGCGTACGGCATGATCCGCGTCACCATCGAAAACAACGTCGAAGAAGCATTCGGCAAAGTCATCGACTTGATCAAGCCCTTCCGCCCAGTCCCCACCAAGCGCTGATTCATCGGTAAAGCCCTGTCCAATGCCTCGAGTTTGAGCCTTAAGGAAATCCGCCGATGGCGAAAAAGAAGTTAGAAAGAAGCAAGGCCGATCTGAACATCACGTCGATGCTCGACGTGGTGTTTAATCTGATCTTGTTTTTCATCCTGATCTCCAACTTCGCTTCGGCAGACTTGCCGAAGATGAACATTCCCGAGCCCAATAAAACCATTGCCAGGGAAAACAGCGACTCCAACCGCGTTGTGGTCAACATCGTGCCCACGGATGAAAGCACGGGGATGATTTCAAGCATCATGTTTGCCAGTGATGACTACAAGGGGCGGTTGCCGGAATTGCAGGCCAAACTCGTGCAGGAAGTGGCCAAGCAAAAAGATGTTCAGGTGGTGTTGCGAGCCGACAAGCGCGTTCTCTACAGCGATGTCGTACCGGTGATGGAAGTGATTGCTCGTGCCGGTGTGACCACGGTCAACCTTTCGGCTTCTTCCGAGGAGGCTAGGTAATCATGAGCGCAATACCTGATATAGACGATTTGGGCGTTCCAGCGCACAGTGAGGAACCCCCGAAAAAGAAGCGGCAAAAGCTTGGACGAAGCGAAATCACGATGAACCTCGTGGCCATGCTCGACCTGTCGTTTAACATTCTGATCTTCTTCATTATCACGGCAAACTTCGCTGTGCATGAAGGCGTCATCACGGCAAAGGTGCCTAGCATTGATGGAAGCTTACTCAACGAAAAACCGCTTGATCTTCCTAAAACCCCACTGAAGGTTATGCTCTCGGCAACTTCCGGCGAAGGTCAGGCCCGCATCACCATCGACGGCTCATCGGAACAGACGCAGGACTTTGACCGGCTATCAGAGGTCCTCGGGCGCATCCAGAAGAACAAGGAAAACCCCGCAGGCGCTTTCGACCCCGACAACCCAGTCATCATCAACCCCGACAAGAACACACGCTGGCAGGATGTCGTTAATGCTTTTAACGCAGTGGTGAAAGCCAAGTACAGCGACGTGAGCTTCGGCCCCATCAATGGGGGCGGCGAACAAGGCAGCAGCGGCGGCTAAACAAAGGCTGACAAGCTGTGAGAATGAGTCTTTCCGGATCGAACTGAAACAAGCGAGAGTTTTTAGATGGCACGCATGAACAGCCGACACACCAAAAGCACGATTCTTGGGTTGCTTCTGGCCGGCGCAATGGCCTCCCCGGCGATGGCTCAGGCCGACAAGCTCGACAAGATCCGCTTCATCGAAGGCCTGCGCAAAGAGGGCCTTGGCGACCTGCTCAAGCGCTACACCCAAACCGAACCCTCCAAGGACCCGGTCCTCCTCAAGCAGGTGATGGTCAACCAGTTGCTGCTCGACTACCAGGACAGGATGGATGACTCTTTTAAAGCACGCGACTCAGGCAATCTGGCGGAAGCCGAAAAAATCCGGGTTGAGGCAGTGGCTTTCTTCAACAAGGCCATTGATGCGCGCCGCGCAATGATCAAGGAGTTCTACGACCACGAGGAACGCCCGCTCTGGCAAACGGATCTGGTGGAAATGCTGCTCACTGAATTCCTGCGCGCGATCAACAACAACGCCGGTGAGTTCTACGAATTCGGCGTCCCCAGCAAAGAGCAGAAGGAAATCTTCGAAAAATACATCCCCGAAGCGATTGAACAGATCTCCGATGCGGATGATCGGCTGTTCAACCTGCAGGGAACGCTGCCCCGCGAAAGCGATCACGTGGCCAAGCGCGTGAATACGCTGGTCTGGCAGCGCATGATGGAACAGTATTTCAAGACGCGCACGCCATATTTCGCTGCCCTCGCGGCATACTACGCCGCCCTTTTGCCTGAATCCGACCCATTCTGGAAAAACGTCGGCAAAAACCCTCTGATCCGTAAGCAAAAGAACAACGTCAAAGATGAGCGCGATCGGCTTCTCCGTGAAGAAACCATCGAACGTCTTGAGAAGTTCTTCAGCAACAAAGACGACGATTACGCAGAGCTCCGCCGGGTGGCCAACTGCTTGATGGGGCGCGCGATGATCGTTCGTGGGAACGCCAAAGAAGGCTTGGTCCGCATTGAACAGGCAATGCCCAGCGACATTCCGGGGCAGACGCCCCTCCCCAAAGGCCTCAACAACTTGACGGCACAGTTGGGCAAAGTCAAAGGTTTGGCCGCTGATCCCAAGACCACGCAGCAGGCTTTGAACCTGACCAAGGAATTGCTTGGCGATACCCCACACCCTCTGGTGGCATCGAACTTGTCCATGCGCGTGCTGGTGACTGACGCGATGCACAACCTGCTGCTTCAGCAGGCCAATGCCCTTTCGGGTGATGCAAAAATCAAGGCCTTGGATGACGCATACAAGCCGTACATTGAAATCATTGGCCGCCAGGACCTGGACGACGCCAAACGCGACATGCTACGTATGTTCATTTATGGTCGCTGGGAAAGCAGCATTCCTGAAAATGCGGACTTGAACACTTTGCCTCCGATCGTCGTCGCGGCAATTGGCGACATGGCCCTTTTGAACGGCCAGCGGCTTGACCGGGAAGCTATTGCCTTGCGCGCAACCGACCCCAAAGGCGCGGAAGCCCTCCGTGCCCAGGCCACGGTCAAATTCAAGCGGTGTATCGAAGTGAGCGCAAAGCTTGTTGACCGCAAAGATCTGGGCGCAATGGCGGCAGGAACGGCGATCTACGATGCGGCCGTGTCATTCTTCCTGTTGAATCAGAGTGACCCCAACAATCAGTTGGTGGCCGCAAATCTCTTGCTGAAAATGGCGCAGCAGTATCCTGAGCACCCCCGTGCTGTGGATGCGATGACGTACAGCATCTCGTTCCTGCAAGAGCTTTATCGCAAGCCTAACCACCCTCCTGCCACTGATTATCTGTATCACCAAGCTTTTAAAACACAGATATCTGACCGCTACAAAGCGATCCCCAACAACGACTTCCATCGCCTGGCATATGTTGAGCTGGTGCTTTCCGGCGGTCCCAGCCGCGGAGACGGCGCCCTGGGTCACAGGCCTTTGGCAGCATCCCTGGTGTTGCAGGGTGTCACAGCGGACTCCCCACTTTACGCTGCCACGCAGTTGGAATTGGTGATCATGCTGCAAAGCGCTTACCACCGCGCCATCGAGAAAAAGCCGGAAGCGGGTTCTCCAGATGTCTCGCCGGTGTCGATCCAATTGGATAAAAAGTACACCGCGTATTTCACCGATCCGCCGGCCCCCATCAAGGAATCCGTCTTTGATCCGCTTCCCGTCCGGACCGCGGACGAACTGGCCAAGGAAGTCATTGCCACGGCAGACAACATCATCACCAACGCCGACGCATGGTCGGCCAATGCCAAGCCCGAACAGAAGCAGGCGGCCGTGGATGCCGGTGCGTGGGCGCGCCTCGTGCGTGCGGACATGGCCATCGAACATGAAAACCAGTTCGATAAGGCACTGGAAATTCTCGCCGACTTTGAGCAGCGTTATCAGGGGAATAACCTCCTGATCAAGAACATGCTGGCTAAGCGCATTGTGTCGTACTTCAAGGCGGCCAAGGTGGAAGAAGCCGTGAATGTGTCGCGCAACATGATGCGCGACTACCCGGATGAAGCCACTTCCGTCGTTGAACAAGTGCTGACGGATCTAAATTCGCAAGTGCAGAGCATACGTAACCAGGCTGAATCAACTGAATCCGGGATCAAGCGGGACGACCTGCTGAAGAGCGCTATCAAACTACAGGTCGCCGCAAAGGATTTGGCCCAAATGCTGCTCGACCGTGCGCTGGACCCCAAGCGCAACCTCACTCCTTTGCAGCAGTTGGCCCCGCGGCTCGTGTATGCCAAGGCGCTCTACAACAACAATGAGATTGAAAAAGCAGAAAGCATCGTCAAACCGATGCTCGATATCAAGGAAAACGAGCGCCAGGGGCAACTCCAATACACAGGTGCGCTGATCTATTACCGCTTGGCAACTGACTCGGTGAAAGCCGACAAGTCCGACAAAGCCAAGCAGGCCGCACTTGCGATGCTCGACAAGGAAGTGTTCAAGCGGCTTTCGAAACTCATCGGCAGCATCACGCAGAACCCCAAGCCCGACTTGTTCTGGCAGGCTTGGCTCCTGACGTTGCAGACGGCGGGAACGATGTATGACATGGATAACGTCAAATATGCCGAGTACAAAAAATTGATTCCGCAAAAGGTCAAGCAACTCCAGGGAGCTGACCCCAACTTGGGTGGCCCCCGCTTTAAGGAAGAATTCATGCGCCTGTCGTCCAAGTACAGCGTGTAATTCAAGTGCAATGACAGCAGACTGAAACAAGCCGCGCCTTATGGGCGCGGCTTGTTCTTTTAAGACATCAATATCTGGTGTATCCGGCTTGATTAAACAATCAGGTTAAAAGGCAAATCACAGAGGCACGTGGCCGGCCCCGATGCATTGATCAGGTACATATTTTCAAGGCGGCAATAAAAGGATTCTCCCGCCAAATAGGCACCCGGCTCAAAACAAATCACCTCGCCCGCCTGAAGAATTCCTCCACGCGTGGGATTCAGGTCCGGCATCGCGTGCGCCCGGATACCCGTCCCATGGCCCGCATGATGAATCAATCCTTTTTCCTTCAACAATGGATGCTGTCGCAGCCAAGCATCCGCCGCTTTGAACACCTCAATACCATCCACCCCAGGCTTAAACATCGGCGAAACCTGCTTATGCGTCTGCGCAATGTGATTAAATAGTGAAACCTGCGTGTCCGAAGGCTTGCCGTCTACGCTGTAAGCGCGGCTCATATCACACCAGTAATTACGGTAAATAGTCCAGGCATCGATGACGAGCATCTGACCCTTGGTCATTTTCGCATCCGTGGCGAATCCACCAGGTGCGCCAGCGTGATATTCACCGTTGTGATAAACATGCTCACCTGCTTCCTTCAACGCCGCGTTTGCCGCAGCAGCCAGCACAAAGTGCTCAGGAACCCCAGCGGCAATCGTTGCCTCCGCCGCACGATAAGCCGCCTGATTGCACGCCACCGCTTTCTTCATCAGAGCCAGCTCATCCGCATCCTTCACACGCTGAGCTTCCAGAAGCGGCACATTAACATCAATGAATTCCGGCGTGCCCGCGGCATTGCCAATCGCGCTAACCATGTGGTGGCTCATCGTCTCGGATTGATATCCAATACGCGCCGCCCCACGGAAAAACTGGCTCTGGCTCAATAACGCCGCGGTCAGGCGGATCATCCAATCCGGATGGGACGTGCCGCCAAGCGCCGCTTCATAACCAACGGTTTTCACGCCCTCGATCTGTGGGGCCGCGCCCGGCCCGGCAAAAAGCCATCCCTGACCTTTGGCGTAAATCCCGGCCGCGGGATAAGGCTGGTGATTGATATAGGTGTGATTGGTCAGATAAGGCACATCGCGCACATCCGTCACGATCAAAACATCAAGACGATGCTGCGCGGCAACGGCTTCAAATCGGGCACGGCGTGCAACGCAGAGTTTCGGGTCGAGCATATGGGGCCTTGGGTGAAGGGGGTGCGGCCAATATACAGCCGTTATACGTTCACAGGAGAAGGGGTTTCGGCCACACGTGTGAGCCAGAGTTCAATCACACATGCGAGCCAGAGCACCAGCGTGCTGGCCAGTACAACACCGAAATCGCGCGTCCATGCAAGGAAAAAGACGGAATCTCCAGCAATAGTGACAACATGGCTGATAAAGAAAAAGATAAACGCCGCAAGGATCCAGGGCGAAAGGTTCTCAAAGCCCCGTCGGCCCCATTGCGCCCAGGTCAGCAGCATGATGGGGATAATGGCGATGGCTGGATAATGCATGTGCGAGACCGGGCTGATGATGATCATGCACAAAGTAAGCGCCGCAAAAAAAACGCAATCCCGAAACCGCCGGGTGTACTCCCGGGGAGTGGTAGCGGTGCCGACCTGTTCCTTCCACGGACGAAAAAAGAACCATCTCGAATCACGCCGCCAACCAGCGGCAAGCGCTGTCACAAACGAGATGAACAACCCAAAGATCCAATGCGCCATACGGATCGCCGGATCGGCTTGCTCAGGTCGCTTGCCCCGCTCGGGGATATGGCTGTATTGAATGTTGTGCATCACTGCCATCGGCGATGCATTGCTGGTGGCAACAATGCTGGTTAGCTCCTTGGCGCGGTCACCTTGCGTGTCCCCCTTGGCGCCCGCCAGCAGAACGTCGTACCAGATCACATGGTAAGCGGCCTTGGTCTTTTCCACGCCCATCACGCACAGGGGGAGTACAAACAACCCCATCAAGCACCAGAACACGGTCCAGGCGACAAAGCGAAAGTTGCGCCGCCAGAGGGCCATCGAGATCAGATAAACCGGGATGATCTTCATGCAGATCGCCATGGCCAGCCAGAAGCCTGCGCGCCATGGGATGCCCCGCAAAATGGCCGCGCACACACCCGCGAACATAAGAACCTGAAAAGGGCTTACCTGCCCGCGCACCAGTGCCCTGCCCAGGACCGGGACGGCAAAGAGTACCGGCCAGATCCGAATCGACCACCACCGCTGGCAGTAATCCGGCTGGTTGCGTATTTCCGGATCCAGGGATGTCTTTTCCAGAGCGCTGGCCAACACATGTGCGCCCAGAAACGCAGCCCCCGCACTTAATGCGTACCAAAGCGCCAGAGACACCGCATAAGGCAAATACCCGGTCCGATCGCACTCAGGAATCGGGTCGGCGAAAGCAATTGAAAGAATGGCAAACGTGGGTGGATAGTGGTAACGCCAATCGTTCTTATCCGTGACTTTATACGGATCCTGCCCTTCGTTCACCGCCCAGGCCGCGCGGAAATAGACCCCGGCATCTGTCTTTCGTGACTGCTGAAAGGCACCCTTGATCTCCGTCACCACCCCAAAACCAATCACCAGCGCCAACAGCGCCCAGAGACCGATAATGTGAATCGTTTCAAGCGGGCGCAGCGCGCGGGGGATGGCATCAGAGGGTTGGGTCATAAGAAAGCGGATATCGGAAGGGTTTCGGGATTACCCGGATGGTTGCCGCGCAGGGCAACATTAGACTCCATTGCCTGTAAACTTTACCTTCCTTTAAGAGATCCATTATGCGCACCCTCCCCATCCGTGTCCTGTGCCTCACCGCTGCTGCGTTTTTTGGGAGCAGCTTTGTCGCCGGCCCGAAGGTTTTTGCGCAAACCACCGCCCCCGCCACCCAACCGGCCATCCAGGCGCCCAACGTGAAATTTGAGCCCTACGCGCAAAAAGATAAGAGCGTTCAACTCCTTGTTCAGGTGGAAAACGACGGTACGTGGGCAAACTACTTCAACAGCGCTGATCGCCACTACTCCTCCGGCCAGCGCGCCACCGTCGCGCTGCATCCTGAGTTTGCCTATGACTGGGCCCGCAACCTCCCCTTCATGGACACATCGGGAAAAACAGGTGCTGCTGTCGGTTTCTTCGGCGGGCTGGATATCTATACCCCTATCGACTCCACAGCGACGGCACCCATCCCCAACGACTGGCCATACGCCGGATGGCTCTACGGCGGCGTGTTTTTCCAGCGCTCCAATGAACGCTGGCTGGAAGACGCTCGTTTCACCTTCGGCATCACCGGCCCATCATCGATGGCCCAGCGCGCCCAGGACCTGCTCCATGAGATCTTCGATGTCCAGAAGTTCAACGGTTGGTCTAACCAGTTGCGCGACGAACCCAACTTCAACTTTGCATACACACGTAAATACCGCGCCTTTGCCGGACAGATCGACGAAGACTGGGCCTTGGACATCATCCCCCACGCCGGGTTCACCCTCGGCAGCGCCAACCGGGAATTCGTCGCCGGCGCCACCGGACGCATCGGCATCAACCTTGACGACTCCTTTGGCCCCGGCTCCATCCATCACATCGTCGACCTCACCAACAACGCCAGCCAGCGCCCCAGCGATGTTTCCTTCTTCGTCTTTGGCCGCATCGAAGGACGCGTGGTGGAACACAACATGTTTCTCGAAGGAAATAACTGGAGCTACAGCCAGGGCGTCGATATCAATACGCTGGTCGGCGAAGGCACGTTCGGCGTGGGCCTCATTCTCGGCCAAGGGGTCGAACTAATGATCTCAAACACCTACCTGACCCAGGAATTCAAAGATCAGACAACCCATGACAGCTACGGGACTTACCAGATCAAAGTGAACATCACTTTCTGATCCCGGCATGCCCCGCGATAAAAACACTTCAGTTGGGATATCCTCTAGCTGTTTTGCCGCGCACCTCCGCAGACTCCCAGAGAACCCATGAATCCGCTCAAACAAGCCAAAAAAATCATCGAAGTCCTCGAAACCCGCAGCATCAAGGATTATCAGGGCAAACGCGGCAAGATGCTCTACGGCGCAAGCCTCGTCCTTCACTGCGCACGCGAACTCTCACACGACCGCGCCACCATGATGGCCGCGGCACTCACCTATCGCACCATCTTCAGCCTCATTCCCACCATCGTGCTCGCGCTTTTGGTGTTCAATGCCTTCGGCGGATTCAGCGACACACGTAAAGTCATCCAGGATAAGATCTTCCAGCAATTGGGCGTCCCCGCCCTGGAACTCCCCACCAGCACACCCACCAAACATCAATCCCTGTCCGAAACACTGGACATGTACTGGGAATCCCAGTTTGGCGGGCACGAAGTCTACGCGGAAGACATCGTCGTACCCGACACCCAGCAGGCCACCACCGTCCCCGCGGGCACCCTTGCCTTGGTTCCAGGGGCGGAAACCATGCCCTCCAGCCAACCCGCGCGTACGGTGGAAGAAAACAC
Source organism: uncultured Phycisphaeraceae bacterium (assembly GCA_964527265.1). GTDB lineage: Bacteria > Planctomycetota > Phycisphaerae > Phycisphaerales > Phycisphaeraceae > CAZGOM01. The sequence goes on from CAZGOM010000090.1 coordinate 18,101, forward strand.
CCAACTGCGTAATTCCATCAACGGCATCCTCGATCAACTCACCGGCCAGGTCTCTAAAATCTCCTTTGGCAGCATCGGCGGCATCGGTTTCCTTGTCCTGGTCTGGGGTGCCATGGCATTGATCATCACGGTCGAACAGACCTTCAACAAAATCTATGGCTGCGAGTACGGACGCGCCTGGCACATCCGCATCCCGCTCTACTGGGCGGTGCTCACGCTCGGTCCGGTTTTCCTTTCCGTCAGCCTGTTTTTAACCGGCAAAATCGTTCTTCTGGTTGAAAATGTAGGCGTGGTCGGCCCCTTCATCCGCGTCGTTTCCCTCATCGGAGCCATCTGCGCAAGCTGGGCGTTGCTCGTCATCCTTTACACCCTCCTTCCAAACACAAAAGTCGCCGTGAAGCCCGCTGTCATCGGCGCTTTGGTCGCCGCGGTTTTGTTTGAAATCGGCAAAGCCGGCTTCCAGATCTATGTCACCCAGGCTCTCCCCTTCTTCAAGTTCTACGGCGTACTGGGCCTCCTACCCCTCTTCCTCCTCTGGGTCTATATCACCTGGCTCATCATCCTCTTCGGCCTGGAACTGGCATACACCCTGCAAGCCATGCGTTCCGGGAAGTTCAAACACTTTGCCCATCGGCAGTTACGTGAAAAATACTACGACCCCCGCCTACTCGTCTCCCTGATGTCGCAAATTGCCGAAGCCTTCAGGCAAGGCAAGAACGTCACCATCCAGGAAATGGAATCCAACACCCGTCTTTCCATCGACAAACTGCTGGATCTTTCCAATCGCCTAAGCGAAGGCAAGCTCATCCACCAGGTTGAGTTCAACAACGACCAGATGCCCGTCACCTATAGCCTCAGCAAGCCGCCGGAAGCCATTCTCCTGGCGGACATCATGAACCTCTCTTTACCCATGCGCGTGCGGGAAGAAATCGATCCAGACGCACCCAAGGCAACCGGTCAGCATGAGCGCACCCTCCAATGGGTGGAAGAAGTGCATCACACCACCATCGGCAAGACCACTCTGGCTGAGCTACTCGTAAAACTGCAAGACCCCGTCCGCACCCCCGTCAATTGAGTGACACATTATTCGTCTTCGCCAAAAGGCTCAAAATCGTCAAATGTCTCAATGGGCGGCCCAGGCGCAGGTTGCACCGGCAATGAGAGATTGGCCTTCTTTTTCTTGGGCTTTTTGGTGGCGGGAATCATCCCCTCCGTCACGCGCTTGGTGCGCAGGAAATGGTGATAGCTTTGCGCAAAGCGATGGGCCTCATCGCGGATAGCCTGGCATATTTTCAGCCCCGCATTATTCCGCGCCAGGCGAATGGGCTCGGAAGAACCCACCGTGTAAAGGACTTCCTCTTTCTTGGCCAGCGCCACCACCTTGGGCGGCGCAATTTCCAACTGAGCAAATGCTTCCATTGCCGCAGACAACTGCCCCTGTCCCCCGTCGATAATAATCAGATCCGGATAAATCTCAGCCCCTTCACCCGCCTCCCGGTAACGGCGTGAAACCACTTCACGGATCGATGTGAAATCGTCATTCTTGGCATTCGCGATGCGGTAGCGGCGGTACTCGTTCTTAAACGGCCGGCCATCAACAAAACAAACCTTCGATCCGACTGTCTCATTGCCCTGCAAATGGGCGATATCAATGCACTCGATGCATCGGATCGGCTTGGCCATGCCCAGGGCTTTTTGCAGCGCTTCCAACCCTTTACGGGGATCGGAATAAAACGAAAGCACAGACTCCGACTCCGGCTGCCAGTTGTCGTCCCGGTGCCCCCGCTCATCCAGCTTTTCAATGGCTTTGATCTGATCGCGCAGATTCGCGGCTTTCTCAAACTCCAGCGCCTTGGACGCCTCTTCCATCTGCTGGCGCATCTCACGCAGCAAAACCGACCGTTTCGACTCCAGAAACTTCACGAACCGCTCGATATCCGCCCGATAAGCTTCCTTTGATACCTTCGCCGCGCAAGGCCCGGTGCACTGTTTAATCGGGTAAAGCAAACACGGCCTGAACCCCCGCAGCTTTGGATCGTTTTCAACAATCTCCATGTTGCACGTCCGGAACTTAAACACACGCTGGAGAATCTGGATCGACTCCCGCAAGGCAAAAACACTGGTAAACGGCCCCAGAATCTTGGCGCCCTTGAAATCCGGGTGATTCGGCTCGCGCGTCAGGTACACCCCAGGAAAATCATCTTTCAACGTAATGACAAGATAGGGGTAGGTCTTGTCATCCGTCAGCATCACATTAAAACGCGGATGAATGTCCTTGATGAGGCGGTTTTCCATCAGGAGCGCTTCCCACTCGCTCTCGCATTCGATGAAATCAAAATCCACGATCACATCGAGCATGGGCTGCTTCTTGAAGCCCAGGCTGGTGGAAGGAACAAAATAAGACCCCACGCGATCCGGCAGGCAAATGGCCTTACCCACGTAAACAACCACCCCCTTCTCATCCTTCATGAGATAGACGCCCGGCACTTTCGGCAGGCAGCGGGCTTTTTCAGAGAGTTTTTCACGCGGGTTCTGAGACATTGGGCCGATGATTATAGGCCCGGCTTCAAAGCTTCTCAGCCGCCAGCGAAGCCAGCGCGCTGCGCTCGCTCTTGGCCAGCGTCACATGGCCGACAATGGAATGGCCTTTCAACCGTTCGATCATGTACGACAGGCCGTTGGATGAACTGTCCAGGTACGGGTTATCGATCTGCCCGATATCGCCTGTGAGAATGATCTTGGTTCCTTCGCCGACACGCGAAACGATGGTTTTAACCTCATGTGGGGAGAGGTTTTGCGCTTCATCGACAATCATGAACTGATGGGGAATGCTGCGGCCGCGGATGTAAGTGAGCGGTTCGAGCACCAATTGACCGGATTCCATCAGGCTTTGAATCCGCTGCTCCGGCGTGTGGCTCTCGGCATGCTGGGACCCAGACCCACGCGTCGAAAGCAGATACGAAAGATTGTCGAAAATCGGCTGCATCCAGGCGGAAAGCTTTTCATCCTTGTCACCCGGCAGATACCCGATATCGCGCCCCATCGGCATGATCGGACGAGCCACGAGCAGCTTGTCGTACCGCTGCTCGTTGAACACTTTCACCATGCCCGCGGCAATGGCCAACAGCGTTTTACCCGTACCTGCCGTGCCCAGCAGGGTGATGAGCTTGATGTCATCATCCATCAGCAGATCCATGGCCATGATCTGCTGGGAATTGCGGGCCATGACGCCAAACACCGGCTTGCGCGGCCCGTGGATGGGGATCAGGTGCCCAGTCTCTCCCAGCAGCCGCGCCAGACCCGTGTGGGATTCGTCGTAAACGTCCTTGAGCTGGATGTATTGATTGGCGTAAAGAACGATATCGCTCTCGGAATTGTCGTCTTCAACGCGCTTCAAATAGGGTTTGAGCTGATCAACCGCAAGCTGTTTTTCGTCATACAGCGTGTCGATGAGCTTGCCGTCGACTGAGAGTGATTCATACCCGCGATAGAGGCGGTCGGCATCGACCTTTTGCGCTTCAAAATCCTCTGTCTGGATGCCCAAAGCGTGCGATTTAATGCGGCAATTCAAGTCTTTGGAGATGAAAATCGCGCGCTTGCCCTGCTGTTGAAGATTCCACGCCACGGAGATGATCCGGTTGTCGGGGGTGTCTTCGTAGAGGATTTTGGGGCGGTCCTCTGTGGAAAAGTCGATCCGGATTTTGCCGGAGTGGCCATTCCACTGCACACCTTCGCGCAGGTTGCCGGCATTACGGAGTTTGTCCAGGTGACGGATCGACTCGCGGGCGTTGCGGCCCACGTCGTCGG
>CAZGOM010000091.1:0-21807 GCA_964527265.1 uncultured Phycisphaeraceae bacterium
GTGGGTTACAGCGGCGTGTGGGGCGCGGATGCCGACCACCTGAAGGTGGAAGCGGACGTGGATTACACGATGGCCGCTGGATTCGTGTTCTTCACCATTGATCCCTCGGCCCATGTGGATGCGGTGGCGGATACGTACGACAAGGCGACCCTGGATAAGAAATTTGAAGAAGTGAAGGGCGAATGCAAGTGGGTGTCTGAATATCTGGGCAAGACGGTGCAGGTGAAGGATGGCCCGAAGATTGTGTTCGACGATGCGACGGTGAAGCGGGCGGCAGTGAAATACGGCCGCGCCATTGCGCACACGATTTCGCTGGGCGGGTATATCGCTAAGGTGGCCAAGGCGAAGGGGCAGGCGCACGAGATCGAGCTTTCGGTGGATGAAACGCCGGAGCCGACGACGCTGGCTGAGCATTACATCTTTGCAGACCAGGTGGTGAAGGCAGGCGTGAAGCTGGTAAGCCTTGCGCCGCGCTTTATCGGCGAACTGGAAAAGGGTGTGGACTATAAGGGAGATCTGAAGGCGCTTGAGCAGTCGATGAACGACCATGCCGCGATTTCGCGCCAGGTTGGCCCATATAAGCTGAGCCTGCACTCGGGGTCCGACAAGCTTTCCATGTACGGCTTGTTTGCCAAAGCGACCAAGGGCATGTTCCACGTGAAGACCGCTGGGACCAGCTATCTGGAAGCCCTGCGCGTGGTGGCCCGGCATGATGAAAAGCTCTTCCGCGAAATCGTGGAATTTTCCCGCTCCCGCTATGACACGGACAAGGCGACCTACCACGTGAGCGCAACGCTGGCGGATGCGCCCGCAGTGAAAGATGTGAAGACGGCCGCTGAACTGGAAAGGCTCTATCTGGAGAACTGGTCGGAAGTGAAGCCGGGCAAGGGTTTCACGTTCCTGGGGCGGCAGATCCTGCACTGCACGTTCGGCAGCGTGCTGACGGATGCGAAGTACGGCCCGGCCGTGCGCGAAGTGCTGACCAAGAACCCAGGAACTTACAAGGAAGTGTTGGAACTGCACTTTGGGAAGCACCTGATCGCACTGCGGTCGGGTATGTGATTGATGGATTTAGCCACGAAGGCTAAGCGGCCAACTTGAATTTGATCAATGCGCGCGGCTATTAAAAAAAGCCGCGCGCATTGTTTTTAGTTGAGCAAGAGCACTTCAGCGACGAGGCCGGGCCCGAAACCGACGGCAACACAGGGACCCGGCAGCCGCTTTTGCTGCATGCGCTGAAGGATGAAGAGGATGGTGGAGGAAGACATGTTTCCGCAGGAAGCGAGAACCTGCCGGGAGATGTCGCCGGAGCCGGGAGGCAGAGCAAGGGCAGATTCCACGGATTCGACAATGCGGGGGCCGCCGGGGTGGATGGCCCAGTTTTTGATGTCCTGGCGGGTGAGGGAATAAGAGGCGAGCCATGCGTCGATGAAGGGGGGGAGGTGGGCTTGGATGAGATCGGGAACGCGGGGGCTGAGGGTCATTTGATAGCCGTGATCGCCAATGATCCAGGTCATAGCGTCCTGGGAGTCTGGGAAGAGGCAGTTGGCTGCGGTTTGGATGGACCAGGCGGAATCGGTGGGGGGTGCATCGGATTGCTGGACGACGGTGGCAGCGGCGCCATCGGCGAAGAGGGCGTTGGCCACGGCCTGTTGAGGGTCTGCATGGTATTGAAAGTGGAGGGAACAAAGTTCAATGGCGACGGTGAGGATGCGGGCAGAGGGGTTTGCGCGGGCGATGTTATTGGCGAGAGTAAGGGCATTGAAGGAGGCGTGGCAGCCCATAAAGCCGATCATGGTGCGGGCGGTGGTGGGCGGGAGACCGAGGGTTTGGATGAGTTGGATGTCCACGCCTGGGGAATAGAGGCCAGTGCAGGAACAGACAACGATGTGGGTGATGTTTTGCGGCGAAAGTTGCGATGCAGTGAGGGCGTCACGCGCGGCTTGCGAGGCAAGTGGAAGGGCTTCAGCGGCGTAACGCGCCATGCGGTCGCGCGTGGTTGGTCCGCGGTCGGAGGTGTCCTGGGGGACAGAATAAAAGGAGGCCGCACTGCCATGAGCATCTGAGGAGAAATGGCGGGTTTTGATGCCTGAACGGCGGTAGAGGATGGGGAGGAGGCGTTGGAGGACTGCATTGCCGGGAGATTGGTCGAGGGCCATGACAAGAGCTTGATCCTGCGTGATCTGGAGGGGCGGAAGCGCGGTTGAGAGTCCGGTGAGGTGGATCGTCATGGCGTGGGTCCTTGGGCGAGGGGCGCCGTGATGGGGGTGTTGATGCGATGGGTGAAGGGATGGGCGACAGCGGGGAAGAGATTGAGTGCGCTGATAGCCAAACGGACGAGGGACGGCCTGCGCAGTGACCACGCCATTGCGCGGCAAAGGCGCTGCCGAGAGGCAATGCGATGGGCATGGTCGCGCTGCCAGGCATGACCGATGGTGTCGGACCAGCCGCTTTGGGCGCACGCCGTGAGATGAGGAAGAAGGGCGAGGCCACCGGAGAGGGCCCATGCCATACCTTCACCAGTGAAGGGCTCGACATAGCCGCCCGCGTCGCCAGCGATGAGGAGGTGGGGTTGCCAGAGTCGGGAGCGGGAGCGGGTTAAGCCGTGGACGGCACTCCAATGGGCACTGGCGAGATCGGGCATAGGCAGGCCAGCATGGCTGAGGATGGCGGAAATAGCAGGGGTGACACCTTGGGAGGTTTGGATGAAGACAGGATCAAGGGCGGCAGCGATATTGAGAAAGTTTTGCTCCACACGAACGAGGCCGACATAGCCTTTGGAATGGCATGCCATGTGAATGACGCCGGAGGGGAAGGCGTTTGAAGCAGAGGCAGGGAGGAGGGCGCCGACGCCGAGGCGGGAGTTTGGGTGGGTTTGGAGATCGGATGGAGAATCAGGAGATGCAGTGCCTTTTAAGCCGTCGGCGAGGACGATGACGGATGTATTTAGGATGGCGGTTGAAAGGGTGACTTGGCCGGGGGCGGTGATAAGGGCAGGGAAACCGGAGAGAAATGCCGCGCCGGAAGCAATGGCGCGGGAGATGAGGGCGGCGTCCAACGCGCGGCGGCTGACGGCGAAGCCTTCTGGGAGGTTGAAAGTAGCGTGGCGCTTGTGAGAGGCAAGGGTCATGCGGGAGGTGGCGAGCGCGCCGAGGCAAGTGTGGAGATTGTCGAAGCCGAGTTGATGAAGGGTGTTGAGCGCGGATTGGTTGAGGCAGCCGCCGCAGACTTTATCGCGGGGGAAACGGGCTTTGTCGATGATGAGGGTTTTGAGTCCGTGCTGGGCTGAAGCGATGGCGGCGGAGACGCCGGCAGGGCCCGCGCCGAGGATGATGACATCCCAGGGTTTTTGGGCGGTTTCCTGCGGGGTTAGCGTAGAAGGGATTTGATGCTCTTGAGTCATGGACGCCTCCAGGAGAGGAGGGCGCGAAACGGCCAGATGCCGCGCAGTGTGTGGCCGGAGAGGCCGGCTTGATTGGCGAGTTCGGAAAGCTCGGCAGGTGTGAACGCGGCGCGAACCGAACGGGGGCCGTCGATATGAACCACGGGGGAGCGAGAAAGCAATCGGACGCCGATTTTGGTGGCCAGAAGTGCGATGGGGGAGCGGGTCAGATCGCTGACGATTATGCCTATGCGAGCCTGCGCGGCCATGGCGGTGAGTAGTGCGATCACCTGAGCAAGAGTGAGGTGGTGAAGGAAGAGGGAGGTGACGTAGATATCCGCGGGAGGCAGGGGAGCGTTTAAGATGTCAGCGGCGAGGAAATGGACATCGGCTAAGTTCCTTCGGGCGGATTCCGAGGCCATGGCGAGCGCGGTGGGGCTGATGTCGCAACCAGTAATGCGCCACTGCAGATTGGCGCGGCGGCTGCGTTTGAAAAGCGCGATGGCGACATCGCCGCCCCCGCAGGCGATATCGACGATTTGAAGCGACGGGGAGGAAGAAAGAGCATGGATTGCTTTAAAAATGGATGCGTCGGTGAAGCTGATGGCATTGATACGGGCGAGACCGGCCAAGGCGGCACGATGGGCCGCCGGGTCAAGGGCTGGGTCGTCCATGACTTCGGGGACCAACTGGCGGAATTTTAGAGAAGGGTAAAACATCCTGGCGTGCTTGCTCCGGGTGCATCATAGGGCAGGGAGAATGCGGGCTGATTGATTTATATGGAGATAGGGGATTTACGGAGAGCCCTTAGCGGGGCGGATGAATGTGCGATGAGAAGCGAATCATTCAGTTAAAGTTTAAATTTATGAAATGAGTTATTTGCGTGCTGGAGAAGGTGAGATTTAAATGGCTGCATGAATACAACGGAAGAAAAAGATCATTTCCTTAAGTACGGATACCTTCATGCCAAAGCCGTGCTTGATCCAGCGTTGCTGGAAGAAGTGCGTAAGGGGTTTGACAAGATATGGGAATCGACCGGTGGGCGGGGCGCCAATCAGCATGTGCTGCTTAAGCATCCATTGTTCATCAAGTTGATTGAGCATCCGGCGATCCTGGACCGGCACCGGGCGATTTTCGGGCGGCAGATGCAGCTTCTGCAATATGACTTTCTTCGACAAGGGCCCAAATCCACGTCCGCGGTCCGGGGGTGGCATCGCGATTTTTCCTTCCCGGGCGATACGCCGCTTTCCGTCAATACGATTCTATACCTGGACGACATGACCGACGAAAGCGGGCCGACGTATGTGGTTCCGGGAACGCATCGAGGAACGGAACGCCCACCGCGTGAGAAGGCCGGGGAATCGCTTCCAGGAGAAGTCGCGGCTTACGCCAAAGCGGGGGACGCGGTGTTCATCAATTCCGCGATCTGGCATTCAGGCTCACGCAATACGGGCGATGGGCTGCGGCGAGGGATCTATCTTTATTACGGGTACTGGTGGCTCAAGCGGTACAACGGCGAACAGGAGCTACCTTGGCAGGCGCTGGAGAATGCGAGCGAACAGCGGCTGCGCCTACTGGGGGTGAAGATGCCCGACAACGACCTTCATATTTATGATCCGGCGCGCGCGGATTGAGTATTTGAGGGCATGCGCAAAATCACATGGTGCTGCGAGCCCAGACATAGGCTGTGTTCTGATCCTTGTCATGCACCAGAAAATATTGGACAGGCTCCTTGGGTTTTACCGGATCAAATCCAGGAGTGCTGAAAAGCTTGGCATTTGGTGGAAGGGCGCGTAGCCAGTCTGTGGGAGCGAGTTTGAAGAACTCTGGCGGGACAGAGGAGGCTGGCTCCAGGCTCCTGCCCCGAATGATGACATCAATTACCTCAGCGTCGGCATGGATTCGTTCGACGTCATCGCTGTCACCTGGACCGCCGCCCAAGTTAAATCTGTAGTACGCGGAAACTTCCTTGGCTCGGCCCTTGAGAATGTACGCAAGATCAGCGATATCGGCCTTTTTCATTGGGCCAGAATCACCCGATACGGCAAAAGAGAGAAATAGAGTGGAAAGCCCGAAATAACAGGAAAGCACGACCATCAGGATGATGACGGGTTTTAATAATCGCCAGCGAAAAGGCGCAGTCGCGGGGTGCTGCGAATCAGGTTCCACGCGAAACTCCTTTGCTTTTTTGCTCGCCGGCAGGGAATCAATCCAAACGATGTTTGACGGAATCTTCGTTGGCCTTGTCGACGAAGATCTGCGCGTGGAGGCCGTCGACTCCGGTGGCGAGGCGGTCGCCGGATTTGCCAGTGATGCACATGCGGCCGAAATCGCGGCATGTTTCCACCATGACCTGGTCGTGGCTCTGATGAGGGACGGGAAATTCTTCGTTCAATGTGTCGGAGTGAAGGCGCAGGACAGAAGGCTGGATGCGGTCTTCAAAGAAGTTGACTACCCCGCGGTCGCCCACCAGGGTCCAGACGTCGGAGTAAGCGCGGGCGTTTGGGGTGTAAGCGCCGTAGGCGAAACTGGCGTTGAGGGTGACGAGGGTGCCGTCGGAGAATTCGGCCAGGACGCTGGTATGGCTGGGGAGCTTGATGTCTTCGCCGAACCAACGGCCGCGGCCGGTGATGTTGGTCCATGTGGGGCCGTTGAGAAGATAGCGGGCGAGGTCAGCCTTGTGGATGCCGCAGTCGAGAGTGCCGGCGAGATTGACGAGGCGTTTGCGGCGCGCGCCGATATCGCCAAAAACCTTGTGGCCGTCCCAGAAATTCTGGATATGCATGGCGCGGACGCGGCCAAGGCGGCCGGAACGGACCCATTCACGAAGCTTCATGAATTCGGTGTGGTAGCGAAGCTCAAAGTTCACACCGACGTATTTGCCTGCGTTGTGCGCGGCAGTGAGGATGGCCTGGCACTCGCCGACGCTGTGGGCCATGGGCTTTTCGATCATGGTGTGCAGGCCGGCGTTCAGGGCGTCGATGGCAATGGCGGCGTGGGTATCGGGAAGCGTGGCGATATAGACCGCGTCGAGCTTGGCATCGGCGATCATCTTGCGGTGATCCGTATAGCGCTTGAGGTTTTTGTTGTTCTCGTCGGTTTTATCGACGTTGGCCTGGCTGATGTCGCAGACGGCGGCAAATTCGAGCACGTCAGAAGCGCCTTTGATGGCGGGAACGACGGCCCAGTTTGCGTGTGTGCCGCAGCCGATAAGTCCGATGCGAATCATGGGAACTCCAGAAGAGGGGTCTAGGGTCTGGGGGCTAGGGTCTGGTCAGAGGGAGGTGGAACATGGGGAGGAGGAATCAATGTTGGCCTGGGTAAGACACAGCACGCCTTCGGGGCGTGCCGTGCCACCTGGAAGGGCATTATCGCACATCCTTAAGTTCGTCTGGCGTCATGCCTTTGAGCTTGAGATAACGGCCGATGGCCATGATGGGGAAGTATGTCTTGTAATAGTGATAGCGGAGGTAGAAGACCTTGGGAAAGCCAGTGCCGGTGAAGTAGGGCTCGTGCCAATTGCCGTCGGGGAGCTGGGTTTTGGAGAGCCACTCGATGCCCTTGGCGACGCCGGGGTCTTCCGGGCCGTACACAGCCATGAGGCCCATGGTGCCCCAGGCGGTCTGGCTGGCGGTGGAGGGGCCCTGGCCTTTGAGTGACGGGTCTTCGTAACTGTCGGCGGTTTCGCCAAAGGAGCCGTCTTCTTTTTGGACGCTGCGAAGCCATTGGCCGGCTTTCTGGGTCCAGTCGGCGCTCATGTCGTATTTGACGCTGCTGAGGCCAGCCAGGACTTGCCATGTGCCGTAGATGTAGTTGACGCCCCAGCGGCCGAAGAAGGAGCCATCGGGGTATTGCTTGGTTTTGATGTAGTCGATGCCGTTGGCGACGGAGGAGTTATCCGCGCGGTAGCCGATGTGGCCCAGGCCTTCGATGACGCGGCCGGTGATGTCCGGGCAGGAGGGATCCTGCATGGCGTTGTGGTCGGCGAAGGGAACATATTCGAGGATTGGTCGGTCCTGGGTGCGGTCGAAGGCGGCCCAGCCGCCGTCGTCATTCTGCATGGCGAAGATGAATTCCGCGCCGCGTTTGGCGGCGGCGACGGCTTGATCGCCGCCGATTTTCTTTAAGGCCATAGCGACCATGGCGGTGTCATCCGAGTCGGGGTAGAACTCATTTAAGAACTCGAAATACCAGCCGGAGGCTTCGACGGGGTAGCGGGCGTTTAGAACCCAATCGCCCACGACTTTGCATTCCTTGGAAACAAGCCACTCGGCGCATTTTTTCATGGCCGGGTGGTTCTGGTCCAGACCGGCTTCGGTGAGGGCATAAGCGGCGATGCCGGTGTCCCACATGGGGCTGAAGCAGGGCTGGATGCGGATTTGGTTCTTGTCCCAGTCGTAGATCATCAGATCGTCAAGCACTTTTTCGGAGTGTTTGAGGAGGGGATGATCCGCGGGGTAGCCGACGGCACGCAACGCGATCTGAATGTAGACCATCGGGGGGAAGATGGCGCCGATCCCCTCGGACTGGGACGTGTGATCGACGATCCATTTGACGGTTTTTTCGATGGCGTCCTTGCGCAGGGGGTGCTTGCCGAGTTTGTCGTAGATTTTGAGGCCGGCATCGACGGTGAGGAAGAAGGTGGACCAGTGGTAATTGGCGTGTTCGTTGCGCTGGACCTTGGTGCGGGAGGTGGGGTCTTTGAAGAGCTCGTCGATGTTGACGGGGAGGGGTGTTTCCCGCTTGTAGCGGTGGGTGGTGACGATGCTGAGGGTGGTGATCATGGTCCGCGTCCAGGCGGCCATGTTGTCAATGCAGAAGGGGAACCAGTGGGGGAGATAGATGATTTCAGGGGGAATGGAGGGGAGGGAGTCGTAGGAAACCTGGCCCAGGGCGCCGAGATAAAACTTGGAGAAGCTATTGCATTTTTCCGCGCCGCCGAGCTGAAGGATGAGCTCGCGCGCTTTGACCATGTGGGGAGCATCGGTGCTGTCCCCCATCAATTTGAGGCAGAAATAGGCTTTGACGGTGGCGCTGATGTCGGGTTTTGCGCCGGGGTACTGGTTCCACGAGCCGTCGGCCTGCTGCTGAGTGCGGAGGTAGTTGGCGATGAGGGGGAGGCGGTGGTCGTTTTCCTGGCCGATGATGTATTTGAGGAGGATGTATTCGCTTTGGAGGATGGAGTCGCCTTCGAGTTCGGCACACCAGTATCCGGGCTTGGCCTGGAGGGCCAGGAGGCATTTAACGCCGCGGATGATGGCCTGCTGGGCGAGGGCGGTGCCTTGAAGGGTTTTTTCCTGGATGACAAACTCCATGCGCTGGCGCTCCTGGGTTTGCTGCTGGGGGCGGCGCCTGGGGTCTGACTCTTCGGGCTGCATGGCGGTGGTCATGGGGAGGATTTACGAATTATGTGTGATGACTTATGTGAAGTCGCCCCGCAGGTGGGCGCCAGCGGGGTTAACAGGGGGTAAATGATAGTTGATCGGGAGGGAATTCTCTACCGGGCGAGGTGTTGAGCGGGATATAAAGAGGGGATGGAGCGGTGATGCGGTCGAGTTATTTCTTGGGCCCGGCGGCGGGGTTTTCGATGGTTTGAAGATAGGGGACGTTGTGGTTGTAACCGCTTTGGAAATCCATAAGGAGATTGTGGAGGTTGGTGAAGCCGGGCTGTTCGTTATCGAGGGAGGTGACGCTGACATCGCCCTGGGGGCCTTTGAAGGTGAATTTCCAGGTGGTTTTTTCCGAGGTTTTAAAGAGGCGGTCCTTGGTTTCGACGAGTTTGTAGCGGGTAACGAGCTCCAGGACCTGTTCGAGCTGGGCGTTGGTGAGGAAGCCGACGGAGTTGGTTTGTTCAAGGACGGCGTCGCGTCCGCCACCGAAGGAGAAATAGCCGTTGCGGTCGATTTTGAAGAGGGTGGCGCGGCCTGATTTGTCGCTCATTTTGAGCTCAAGCCTGAAGTAGGGAGCGGTGCGCTGTTCGGTGGGCTGCATGGCGCGCTGTTCGGAAGTGTCGCACCCTGCAAGGGTTACAAGCATGGGGAGGGCGATGAGGACGGCGAGGAGGATGTGGTTGCGCATGGAAACATGATAAATCGCCAAGGTTTGCATGGATATAGGGAGGTGGACTATATTCATGATGCGCTTTCAGGGCGCATCCCGTCCGCGGGAAGGGCTGAGCCCACCTGAACGGCTTTGAACTTACATCCATAAGGTCTTCTTTCTGCTCGACTTGCGGACACGAGCGCACTTGAAAGAGGATCTCCCATGTCTGAATCGAAACTTACGTTGCCTGCCCACGCCTGCGTGGAGCAGTTGCGAAAACAAGCCAAGGAATTGCTTAAGGGCGTGCGAAGCGGCGATGCGCCTTCGCAGGAGCGATTTGCCGCCGTTTTGGGGCGTCGAAAAGGGGGGCAGGAGCCAGCAAAAGCGCCTACTTTGAGTCATGCGCAGCTTGTTTTGGGGCGGGAATATGGGTTTGAGAACTGGCCAGCGCTGGTGAAGCATGTTTCGGAGAAGAATCCGGCAGGACTGGGCAAATATCAGCGGCTGGCGGAGAGCGTGGCGGCGGCTTATATGACGGGGGACGTGGAAGCGATCCGAAAAGTGAATTGGCTTTACGGCACGTCGTTTGTGTGGGACCGTGATCCAGTCAAGATGCAAGTGTTGCTGCCGACTTGGTTTAAATCAAAAGAGCGGGCGGCGGAGACGGCGCTGGAAGACGCTAAGTTCCAGGTGGCGAGGATGCTTGGGGCGGAAAGCTGGGCTGAACTGGTGAAGAGCGTGGCCTCAGTGGGGGCGGGAAAAAGGGATGCCGGGGCGGTGTTTTATCGGATGAATCAGAGAGAGAACACGATTGAGACGCGTGGGCCGCTGGGGGAGAGCGAGTGGGATGTGGTGCTGGGGTTGATGCGGGAAGGAGAGATTGCCGGGCTGCGGGCGACGGGGCAAGTGAGCGATGCGGTGATGGAAAAGTTGTCTCGATTGAGGTGTTTGAGACATGTATGGTTTGATGGCGTGCAAGTGAGCGATGAGGGGCTTTGCAAACTCGGACGACTGGGCGAGCTTGAGACGTTGGACGTGAGCGGACCCAAGAGCCAGATGACCGACAAAGGGTTGGAAGTGCTTCGTGATTTGAAGAAGCTCAAAAAATTTGCAATGTGCTGGCCCCAAAAGGTGACGGACGCTGGGACGGTGAATCTGGAAGGGTGTCATGAACTGGAGGAAGTGAACCTGATGGGAACGCATACGGGGGATGCGACGCTCAAGGCGCTGATGGGGAAGGCGAAGCTCAAGCATCTGACGACGGGCCGGAAGGTGACGGATGCGGGGGTGCCGTTGCTGCATGGGATCCCGGCGTTTAAGACGTGGCAGGGTGGAGGCGGAGATGATGCGATTGGGCTGATGAGCTTTATGGCAGGGTCGACGCAGCTGCTCCTGGACGGGCCGATCACAGATGAGGGATTGGCTGGATTGGCGGGGCTGGACGGGTTGTTTGGGCTTGGGTTTTTCTGGCATGCGAAGGCTTTTACTTCGCGTGGGCTGGAGCCGGTGGCGCAGATGGCGAACCTGGGATTTTTCTCGTGTGACGGGACGAAGGTGGATGATGCGGCGATGGGGGTGATCGCACGAATTCCAAGGCTGAGGATGCTGCAGGCGCAGGGGGCTGTGGCGGGAGATGACGGGTTTGAAGCGCTGAGTAAGTCACAGACGTTGGAGCATCTGTGGGGACGGGAGTGCCCGAATTTGGGTGGGAGGGGGTTTGCGGCGATGGCGAAGATGCCGCGGCTGACGGGGTTGGCTGTGAGCTGCAAAGGGGTGGATGATGTGAGTTTGGCGACATTGCCGCGCTTTCCGGCGCTAAAGCAGCTCATGCCGATGGATGTGGGGGATGAGGGGTTTGCGCATGTGGGGAAATGCGTGAATCTGGAGAAGCTTTGGTGCATGTATTGCCGGGATTCGACGGATGTGGCAACGCAGCACATCGCGGGCTTTAAGAAACTGAATCACTACTACGCGGGACGGACGCTGATTACGGACAGGAGCCTGGAGATTCTGGCGGGGATGGAGACGCTGGAGACCATTGAGCTGTGGCAGACATTGGGCGTGACGACGGCGGGGGTGGCTGCGCTTGCGCGATTGCCGCGGCTTAAGAAGCTGTCGATGTCGGGATTGACGGGGGTGTCGCGAGAGGTGCTTAAGGCGTTTGGAGCTGGGGTGGAGGTGGAGATATGAGGTGGGGGCCGTAGAGAAAGGAGAAGTCAAAGTGTTGCCAGATACTTTGCAATTTCAGTCTCGCCGCGTTCCCGGGCGAATGCCAAAGCATCCATATTCTTCATTGTTTTGCTGGTGTATTTAACAGAGTGATCTATACCCCTGTCGATTAACAGCTTTACAACCTGGAGACTTCTGCCGTAAACAGCGCCAAACAAGGGATTGAGAACGGAAGCGGATGTGTCCATGGCGGCGCCTGAATCCAATAGCAAACGAACAATATCCACATGGCCTTTAGAAGAGGCTTCGTTAAGTGCGCTTCCCTCCAAAATTCCACCGTTACGATTGATGTCTATTCCTTGTGCGATGAGAAAAGAAATGATTTCCAATTGGCCATGAGCAGCGGCTACATGCAACCATGTGCCGAAAGGGGTCATGACATGTAATCGCTCACTCTTTCCTTCCAGCAACTCTTTGACTTTAGCCAGGTTTCCTGTCTTGATGGCTGCTCTGATTTCGGTGTTTAAGCTGACATTTTGATCCATGTTTCAGTCTCTTTGAATAACGAAGGCTCAATACAGGCTATCAAACGCCATTCGTGTAAAGATGAACCTTGGATCATATTGAATTAATTCATTCGTTCAAGGCAAATGTAAATCAAGAATCGTTGTGGTGTGGCATAGCTGGACGGGGACAGGACCCGGAATTGGCGTTTGAGGGGTAAAACGCCTAAATTATGGGCCTATGAAATCAAGCCTGAATTGGATCAATGAGTATCTGGACCGGCCTGTGACTCCTGCGGAGATCGACGAGACGTTGACGCGGCAGGGGTTGCCGATCGACGCGACAGTGGTGGTCGGGCAGGATGTGATGCTGGATGTGGAAGTGACGAGCAATCGGACGGATTGCCTGTCGATGCTGGGGGTGGCGCGGGAGATTGCCGCAGGCTTGGACCGGACGCTGAAAGCGCCGTCGTTTGAAGCGCCCAAGGCGGGTGGGGCGGATGTGAGTGGGGCGGTGAAGGTTGAGAATCAAGCCGTGGAGCTTTGCCCGATTTACACGGCACGGCTGATCAAAGGCGTGAAGGTTGGGCCGAGCCCGGCATGGCTGGTGGATCGCCTGGCGACCATCGGGCTGCGGAGCATCAATAATGTGGTGGACGTGACCAACTACGTGCTGTTTGAGACGGGGCAGCCGCTGCATGCCTTTGATTTCGCGAAGGTGGCGGGTGGAAAGATCGTGTTGCGCAAGGCGACGCCGGGGGAGAGCTTTATCGCTATTGATGGGACGAAGCATGAACTGGCGACCAAGGGGTGCCCGGAGATGCTGGTGATTGCCGATGCGCAAAAGCCGGTGGCCATTGCTGGGGTGATGGGGGGCAAGGAATCAGAAGTGACGGAGGCGACGGTGGACGTGCTGCTGGAGGCTGCGGCGTTTACGCAGCTCTCGGTGAGGCGGACAAGCCGAGCGCTGAAATTGTCGAGCGATTCGAGCTATCGGTATGAGCGTGGGACGGACCTGCACAATGTGGAGCGGGCGGCCAACCGGGCGGCTGCGCTGATATTGCAGCTTGCGGGCGGTGTGCTGGCTTCGGGTGTGGTGCGGACGGGGATTAAGCCAGCAGAGGCGCTGCGTGTGGATATGCGTCTGGCGCGGTGCCGGAAGGTGCTGGGCATTGATGTGCCGCACGACCGTGTGGTGGGGATTTTGTCGAAGCTGGGGCTGGAGCCGTTGCTGGGGCCGGATGGTGTGGTGCATTGCAAAGTGCCTTCGCACCGGCTGGATTTGTATCGCGAGATCGACCTGATTGAAGAAGTGGCGCGGATGCATGGGTTGGAGCATTTGAAGGTGGCGCAGAAGATTTCCATCGTGGCCAAGCCTGCACCGGTGAAGGTGCGGGCACGGGCGCGGATGGGCGAAGCGCTGCTTGCGGCGGGATATTACGAGACGGTGACGTTCAGCTTCATGTCGCCCAAGCAGGCCAAGGCGTTTGTGCCGGTGGGCGATGAGGCGGTGGTGGTGGATGATGACCGGCGCAAGAGCGAGAACGCGATGCGTCCGAGCTTGATTCCCAGCCTGCTGATTTGCCGCAAGACGAATCAGGATGTGGGGAACCAGGGGCTGAAGCTGTTTGAAACGGCATCGGTGTGGTCACGCCGCGCGGGGGCGATTATTGAAAACCAGGTGCTGGGCATTTTATGTGATCAGAGCGACAAGGCTCTGGGCATACGTGAATTGCGCGGCGCAGTGGAGCAATTAGTGGTCCGCCTGGCTGGACCTGGGGTGAAGGTGGAATTCCTGCCTGCATCGCACCCGGCGCTGGAACCGGCGGCGGATGTGGTCGTGAATGGCAAGAGGATCGGGTTTGCCGGACTGTGCTCTGCGGCGACGCTCAAGACCTTTGAAGTGGGTGTGAATGTTTCGGTGGCGGAGCTTTCCGTGCCGGAGTTGATTGCGTTGTTCCCCGGTTCCTCGGGCGTACATCAGCTTTCGCGCTATCCGGGCATCGAGCGGGACTTGTCCATCGTGGTGGATGAATCGGTGACGTGGCAGCAGGTGGAGCAGACTGTGGCGAAGGTGAACCCGGCGCTCCTGGAATCACTGGCGTTTCTGACGACTTACCGCGGCAAGCCGATCACGCCGGGGAAGAAGAGCGTGAGCTTCAGGATGGTGTTCCGCGATCCAGCAGTGACGCTGCGGCATGAACAGGTGGATGGACAAGTGGAGGCAGTGGTGAAAGCGCTGGCTGGAAGCGTGAAGGCGGAGATACGGGCTTAGGGTGAGGCGTTTGGAGTGTTCAATGGCCGACGCGCCCGGGTTATCGGGTTGTCGCGTTGCCGGGGGCTTCGATGGCGGAATTAATGAAGCAGAAAAGACATGCTCACGCGGACGAGAGCATGGCACACAGAAAAGTCGATCCGTCAATTGACATTTGAAAGACCGCTAATGGCTGCGACCCTTCCAGGATTAAGAATTATCGCTTCAGCTTCAGGAGCCGTTCGCCGGCATCGTGGAGGGTTTGATCTTTCTTGGCGAACATAAAGCGGACTTTTGATTTGCCGGTGGATTTGGGGGAGTAGAAGCTGGAGCCGGGGACGGCGGCGACGCCGATGACTTCGATGAGGTGCTTGACGAAAGCGACGTCGTCGGAGGCGATGGATTTATCGAAGCCGGAGATGTCGGTCATGACGTAGTAAGCGCCCTGGGGGTCATCAAACTGGAAACCGGCCTGGCGGAGGTAGGGGAGGAGGATTTTGCCGCGGCGTTGGTAGTCGGCCTTGAGCTTGGCGTAATAGGTGTCTGGAAGGTTCAAGGCGGCGGCCCCGGCGACCTGGAGGGGGTGGGGTGCGCCGACAGTGAGGAAGTCGTGGACGCGGCAGATGCCGGTGGTGATGTGTTCGGGGGCGATGGCGTAGCCTAAGCGCCAGCCGGTGACGCTGAAGGTTTTAGAGAGGCCGGAGATGGTGATGGTGCGCTCTGCCATGCCGGGGAGGGAGGCGATGGAGATGTGGGGCTGATCGTTCAAAATGATGTGTTCGTAGATTTCGTCGGTGATGGCCAGGACGTTGTGCTTGATGCAGAGGCCGGCGATGAATTCGAGTTCGTCGCGGGTGAAGACCTTGCCGGTGGGGTTGCCGGGGGTGTTGATGATGATGGCCTTGGTCTTGGCGTTGAAGGCGTCGGTCAGGGCCTGGCGGTCGATGGCCCAGTCGGGCTGGTGGAGCTGGACGAAACGGGGTGTTGCGCCGGAGATGAGACCGTCGGGGCCGTAGTTTTCATAGAAGGGCTGGAAGACGATGACTTCGTCGCCGGGGTTCACGACGGCGAGGAAGGCGGCCATCATGGTTTCGGTTGCGCCGCAGCAGACAGTGATGTTTTTATCGGGCTCGGCGTCGATCTTGTTGAAGCGCTTGGCTTTTTCAGCAATGGCCTGGCGAAGGACGGGAGCGCCCCAGGTGATGGCGTATTGGTTATAGCCGTCCTGGATGGCTTTGCAGGCGGCGTCTTTGATTTCCTGGGGTGTTTCAAAGTCGGGCATGCCCTGGCCGAGGTTGATTGCGCCGTGGCGGTTGGCCAGGCGGGTCATTTCGCGGATGACGGATTCATTGAAGTGGCCGACGCGGTTTGCAAGCATGGTTGTGTCCTTGAATGAAGCGGAGAAAGGATACCTTGGGTTTGGGGTGAAGGTGTGAGAGGGGGTGTGCGGTGAGGCGGACAATCGGCAATTTGCATTTAAAGTGAAATTGGGGTTGATCGTTTACCACTAAGTCACCAAGGCACAAAGGTCAGATAAGGTGCGGAGAAGAGGAGTGTTTTAAGAGTGGGGCGCGTGACTTCCCATTTAGAAATGATGAAAGAAGCGGAGAAGATGTAGCCATGCTCATGCGGACCAGAGCACGCAGAATGGCGTGATTTCGTCAATTCCTGCTTGAAGAGCCACATGCACCCTCTATTCCCCACCATTTGGATGTGATTGCTTTTCATCTGGACCAAGATGATTAAGATTGATGACCCTCCAAACTACAAAGGTTCTTACATGCCCTTCGAAATTACTTCACAGCATGTGGTCGATTTTCATCGAGACGGTTTTGTTGTTTTCCGCAACTTGTTGCCGGGAAGCCTGATTAAAGACCTGCGCGCACAGGCGGATGTGGCATTAAAGATTGCTCGCGAGCGCAGCCCTCAGGCGCAGCGGCTTCAGCCGATTGCGTCACATCCGGCGATCGACATGAAGCCGTTTGATGATTATCACGCCTTGCCGAATCTGCAGAAGGGGCTGGATGTGCTTTTTGGGGAAGCGTTCAGCACGCGGCCGGATCCGAATGCGACGCGTTCTGTCTTTGGGATACTTTTTGAACCCCGCGACATGCCTTATTGCACGGCATGGCACCGTGACTGGCGGGACAACATCGCGGGGTTGAAGACTCAGGAATGGCGCAAGATCATGACGGATCTGCGGTATTTCAACCAGGTGAACCTGCCGCTGTATGGCGACGAATGCACATGGGTGGTGCCCGGAAGCCATCTGCGCGATGACACGTTTGCCGAGTTCAACCGTTTCCCGACGCGCCCGATTCCTGGGCCGGATCTGGCGGGGAAGGATGCCGTGCAGGCGGAGCTTGAATGCTGGGAGTACACCAATTCGCTTACCGGCGCGGTGCAGGCGCGGCTTAATCCCGGCGATTACATGCTGTACCGCAACAGCTTGTGGCACATTGGAAATTATGTGCCGTACAAGAAACGCGCGACGATTCACGATGGGATTTTTTCGGCTGAGTTTGAGAGCTTCTTTAAGAACCCGCCGATGAAGCCCAAGCAGGCGGATGGCTCTACGGCCGAATGGGATAACCCCAATGTGGGGCGGCCGGGGTTTGCGCTTACTTCGCAGAAGTAGGCGGTTCCTCGATGATAAACGGCAGGCCCCGAAGGAACTTTTTGCGGTCCTTGCTGGGGATGGTTTTAAGCAGGGCGCGGATGGTGTAACCACCGACGAGCTTGCCATTCTCCACGTACATCCAGTCGCTGATTTCCGATTCCTTTACGGTGACGGTCTGGCCGTATTTGTAGTTGGAGACCATGTCGGGATCATTGCCGATCTTTCCCTTGAAGAAACCGCCGCGATAAGTGACATCTTCGAGCCACATGTGCTCGGTTTCTTTCCCGTCAGTGAAAGCGCCTTTGATGGAGAGGCTTTCCTTGCCGGCAGGATTGGCGAGGATTTTTTTGAAGTCTTCGACGGTTTCACGGGCTTTTTTGATCGCGTCGTTCATGACGGGATCTTGATCGTGGACGCCGTAGATGGGGTCCTTGTCTGACCCGGCGATGACGGAGGTGGAGGCGGAAGAGGTGACCGGTGGTTTGCGGTCGCAGGCGGAGAGGGTGGCGATGGCCAGAAGGGCGAAGGCGGAGAGAAAGAAGGAGCGTTTCATGAGAGGTACCCGGAAAAAAGGGAGAGGGGATGTGGGGAGGATTTTAGCAGGGAAAAGGGAGATGGTATCCGGGGAGGGAGGACTAAGCGTTGGCACGAGGAAGACACAGCTTGAGCTACATGACTTGGGCTCAAGCCATAACACTCCGACGATTCCATCTCATGCCTTCAAATGAACAAGGGCCTCCAGTGAGGCCCTTGTTTTGGAATCAATTGTTGTTGATGATCATGCCGGGGTTGGCACTGGGCCGCCAGCGCCTTGGTCGCCAGGGTTGTCCTGGGTGGCCGGGGGCTTGGGGGTGGGGCGTTTGTTCTGCTCGTTTTTGAGCAGATCGGTGATGCTTGAGCGGGCGATGGTGTCGCCGCGCATGAGGCGGTCGACGTCGTCGGCGTTCAAGGTTTCGAGCTTAAGAAGGGCTTCGGCGATGGCCTCGACCTTGTCCCAGTTAGCAGCGATGAGGCGTTCGGCTTCATCGTAAGCTTCGTCGATGAAGCGTTTGATTTCTTCATCGATGATACGGGCGGTGACGTCGGAGTAATCCTTTTCGGGGATGAAGGACTGGCGAGTGTCGGACCCGGCGTAGTTGATGAAACCAAGCCGATCAGACATGCCGAAGCGGAGGACCATGGCGCGGGCAATGTTGGTGGCCATGGAGATGTCCATGCTGGCGCCGGAGGAGGTGTCGCCGGTCTTGCGCTGCTCGGCGATGCGGCCGCCGCAGAGGACGCGCATGAGGGAGAGCATCCAGCGGGCGCCGTGGCTGTCGCGGTCCTTTTCAGGAAGGGACATGGTGGAGCCCAGGGACTGGCCGCGGGGGATGATGGTGACCTTATGGAGAGGGTCAGCATAGGGGACGATCTTCTGAAGGACGGCATGGCCGGCTTCGTGATATGCCGTGGCGATGCGGTCTTGTTCTTCGGCCTTGCGGCTCTTGCGGGCGCGGCCGTACTTGACCTTCTCGCGTGCTTCTTCCATATCCTCCTGCTCGACAAAGTCTTTGTCGGCGAGGGTGGCGGAGATGGCGGCTTCGTTGATGACGGCGGCCAGGTCTGCGCCAGAGAACATAGGGGTGGCGCGGGCAAGGCGTTCGATATCCACGTCGGGGCCGGTCTTAATGCGGCGGGCGTGAACCTTGAGGATTTCAATACGGCCCTTCAAGTCGGGCAGATGGACGTGGATCTGGCGGTCGAAGCGGCCTGGACGGGTGAGGGCCGGGTCGAGCACGTCATTGCGGTTGGTGGCAGCCATGACGATGATCTGGTCGTTGGAGTCAAAGCCGTCCATTTCGACGAGGATGGCGTTGAGCGTCTGTTCGCGTTCATCGTGGCCACCGGAGGAGAAGCCTGAGCCGCGGCGACGGCCGACGGCGTCGATTTCATCCAGGAAGATGATGCAGGGGGCGCTTTCCTTGGCTTGCTTGAAGAGATCGCGGACGCGGCTAGCGCCGACGCCGACGAACATTTCGACAAAGTCAGAGCCGGAGATGGAGAAGAAGGGGACATCAGCTTCACCGGCGACGGCCTTGGCGAGGAGGGTTTTGCCGCAGCCGGGCTCACCGATGAGGAGCACGCCGCGCGGGACGCGGCCGCCGAGACGCTGGAACTTCTTGGGGTTTTTCAAGAACTCGATGATTTCGCCGACTTCTTCCTTGGCTTCTTCGATGCCGGCGACGTCATTCAGGGTGACGTTGGATTGCTCTTTGTTGGTGAGTTTGTGCTTAGAGCGGCCGAAGTTGTTGAGGAAGCCCGCGCCACCACCGGCGCTGCGGATGCCGCGCACGAAGATGAAGTAGATCAAGGCGACAAAGAGGATGGTGGAGCCCCAGAAGACGATGAAGTTCATGAGCCAGGGGTTGGAAGGCTGTTCTTTGAAGGGAATGTTCTTCTGCATCAGCTTCCATGCGTAGATCTCTTTGGTCTCGCGGCTGATGCGTGCCACCTGGCGGACGGGCGTGGTGCCGGGTGCGGAATCCTTGACGACGCCGGACATGGAGTCGTCCTCAAGCAGGATGGAATCCTTGTAGATTCCGGTTTCAGCGCGGGTGATGAAATCGCTGATCGAAATCATCGCGGTGTTGCCTGCGTTGTTGCTGTAGACAATGAAAAGGACGATCGCGGCAATCGCCAGGAACAGGTAGAGGAGACCGGATTTGCCGGTCAATCCACCTTGAGGCGGGGGCGTGCCCTTGCCTGGCTTGTTACCGCTGGGATCGTTTTTCTGATCTTCGTTGTTGTTGCCAAATGCCATGTAGTGCGCCGTTATGTTGACCGGCATGACGGCCGGTTATGTCTTGAATGGTTCATTGTAGTCAGGTTAGTGGCCGGGGTCATCCCTTTTCTGGCTCATTGTTGTCCGCCGAGGGCGCGGACGGGGTTTCCTCGCTGGAAGCAGGGCCTTTTTTGAGCGAACGGAAGCCGGCGTAAGGCTTGGCGGGGACCGGTTTCAAGGCCGGTTTGGGACCTGGGGTGCCGCCTTGGACTGCCGTAATGGCACTCCGGGACGGAGGGGCCTTACGGGTGCGCGGAGCGGGTTGGGGCTTCTCCTGAGCTTCGCGGACCGGTTCGGCAATGGCAACCGGCTTGGGAGCCGGGGGCTCTTCCTGGGTGTGGATGACGGGAGCGACGGGAGCAACGGGTTCAGCTGCACGCGGTGCGGGAGCGTCCTGGAAGGCGGATTGCTCGCCCCGTTCAGCCTGGGCCTTTTGAAGGGCTGCGGCGGCACGCTTGCTGCGGTTGAGCTTGAGCATGTGGCTCAAATCATCGGGAGGAAGTTCCACCGGCGGAGGAGGGGGGAGCGGGGCCGAACGAGGCATCTTTTTGAGTGTGTGGATCAGATCGTCGGGGCTCAACTCAATGGGGGCCTTGGGGGCGTTGTTTTCCGGGCGGTCTCCACCGCCGCCACCACTACCGCCACTGCCGCCGCGACCACGCCGGCCGCGGCGCCCGCGACGGCGGCCACCGCCCTGGCCGTCATCCTGTCCGCCGCCATCCCCCTGGGGACCCTGGTTATCCTGATTATCCGAGCCATCTTGGGCGTGGGTGTCATGGCCATTTATGCCTGATTCGGCATTGACGGCCTGATCCGACGGGTCGACGGCAAGGGGGCCAGTGTTTGGACCCTGGTTGTCCGCAAACGATTGTTGGTTGTTGTCCTGGCCGCCCTGGCCACTCTGACTCCGACCGCGGCGGCCGCGACGGCGGCGTCCGCGACGCTCGCCGGAGCCTTGGTCGGCACCGATGCCGTAGTTGTCGGAGTGTTGTTCTTCGTCGGGCGGGGGCTTGATGTTGCCGTTGGGTTCGTTGTATTCATCCACCGGCTGGGGGTCGGGCTCGCGCACGTTGCCGGGCTGGGGTTCATGGTCGTCCAGGAGGCTGAAGAGATCGCGCTTGGCGAGCTTTTCCAGTTTTTCCGGCGGTGCGCCTTGATATTGCCCGATCTGGACGTCGGGATCTTCGATGGGAGCCAGCGGATTGTGGTCGTACTGGTGGGGCTGCTCGTCGTGTTCCTCATGGATGACGGGCTTGGGAATAAAGGGTTCGCGAGGCTTGATGTTGCCGCGGTTATCGTCGTTGATGCTCTCGACATTACCGCTGCCGCCACCACCACCTCCACTGCCGCGGCCACCACGCCGACGGCGGCGACGGCGACGCTTGCCGCCTTCACCTTCGGAGCCCTGGTCGTCTGGTCCGTCGGAACCGTTCTGAGCGTCGTCGTAGCCTTGAGCGCGTGCCACTGGTTCGACACGGCGGGGTTCTTCCTCACGCTCACGCACAGGGGGCGCCTGGCTGATGACGCGACGCGGGCCTTTGATGGTGACAGGCTGGCGGTGGTCGCGTTCTTCAACAGGGCGGGTGTCGTCAACGATTTCATTGAGCTCGCTGGCGAAATCCGGCGCGGTGGCCGAAGCACGGGCGGCAATTTCGTCGTCCAAGGCGTCGCGATCGGCGTCGTCGGCGGTGTAATCGCCTTCGTGGCCCGGGTGAGAGCCTGGTTCCTGACCGGGGTAGTCGGATTCGTTTTCCAGGACGGCGTTTTCGTGCGCAAGCTGGCGCTCGAGGCGGGCCTGGTCCTGACGGGCTTTGCGCTCGTTACGTTCCTGACGTTCGCGCTCGGCTTCCTCCATTGTCTGCTTGATTTCTTCCATCAAGCCGTCGTCGGCGGGGTTGACCGAAGGTGCGATGGTCTCCACCTTCGGATCGGGGAAGTGCATGGAGATTTCGGTTTCGAGGATCTGGTCGGCGGCGTTGTAGACCACGAGGCTGATGGCGTCCAGGGGGCCGTTGG